>JBFGFX010000186.1:0-7579 GCA_041579335.1 Woeseiaceae bacterium
ATTCGTCCGCCGTCAGTGGGGGCAATATGCCGGTGACGGGTCGCCAATCGACCATGGACAATCCCGACCCGGTGAGGCGCGTGACGCCGCCCAAGACGACCATCGCGAACACGAGGCCGCAACAGATCAGGAGCCAGTGGGCGACGGCGCGATCCGTCGCCGCGACGGTGCGGGTCATGGATTCTCGGTGTCGGGGTTAAAAAACGGGCCAGCAATACTAACAGGGCTCGCAGCCGGCTTACAGATGATCGAGCGGCAGCGCCGTGGTGTATTTGATCGTCTCCATGCTGAAGCTCGAGCTCACGTCGTAGAGGTCGACCTTCGCGATCATCTCCTTGTACATCTCGTCGTAGCTGCGCATGTCGGGAACCACGGCGCGGATCAAATAGTCGATGTCGCCGCTCAAGCGATGCACCTCCATTACGTTCGGCATCGCCGTGACCATGCGATGGAACCCCTCGAACCACTCGGCCGTGTGTGCATGCGTGCGGATCGCGGTGTAGACCGTGAGGTCGAGACCGAGCTTCGCTTGATCCAGGAGCGTCACCTGCGCGCCGATGACGCCGCTCTCCTCGAGCGCCTGGACGCGCCGCCAGCAGGCGGACTTGGACAGGCCGATGCGCTGCGCCAGCTCGGCCACCGTCAACGTGGCGTCGCGCTGCAGCGCCTCCAGTATGGCTTTGTCCTTGCGGTCCACTGAGTCCTCCGATGGTCGACTTTGCTCGAAATTATAGAAAAATTTTCCGATAAAAGCACAGAAATTTGAAACAAAGTGCCGTTTTCGTGCCAGTCAGCGCAAAATCCGGAACCTTGTTTCGCGCCCGATTCGATACACTTGAAACCGAATTCGCGAACACGTGCGCGGCCGGCGCTTAAGGAGTTCCTCATAAACCCACGAGCAGTATTCGTCACGCTGTGCGGCGCCTTCGTCGTCTACTCGGCATACGTCTACACGCGCGGCACCGAGGCCGCGCATGTTCCGCCGATGAGTGCAGAGGCGCGCTACGGCCAGCAGGTCTTTCAGGACTACAACTGCATTGCGTGTCACCAGTTCTACGGCCTCGGCGGCTACATGGGACCGGATCTGACCAACGTCATGTCGAATCGCGGCGAGGCCTATACCCGCGCCTTCATCGCTGCCGGCACAGCGACGATGCCGAACTTCAATCTGACCGATGATCAGATTGCCGGCCTGCTTGCCTATCTCGAGTTCGTCGACCGGACCGGCACTTATCCGGCGGAGAATTATCAAGTGAAGTGGTGGGGCGCGGTAGCGCAGGAGGATGATCCGCGATGACGGCGACGCAACCGGCCGTAGGCTTACGATTCATGCGCCTCGGCATGTTGGCGCTAGCGGCCGGCTTGCTCTTCGGCGTCATCGGCGGTTTTCAGTTCCTGTTTCCGGAGTTCCTGCGCGAGCTGCTGTTTACCAAGACGCGGCCGCTGCACGTCTCCCTGGTCGTGTCCTGGATCTTCCTGGTCGCGATCGGTGGCATCTATTTCTACCTGCCGCGGCGAAACAACCTCAAGCTCTACTCCGAGCGTTTCGCGATCTGGCACTACTGGATCTTCGTGGTGACCGGCCTGACGATCCTCGGCTGCTATCTGTCCGGCCGCTTCGGCGGGCGTGAATATTTCGAGTTCCCGCCGGTGTTGAGCATCCCAATCTTCCTGACCTGGATTTTGTTCGGCGTCAACTACTTCATGACCGTTCGCCAGGATCGGACGCCGTGGCCTGTTTACTACTGGATGTGGGGCACGGGCATCGTGTTCTTCTTCATCACGTTCGCGGAAGCGCACCTGTGGCTCATCCCGTTCTTCCGCGACAGCATGGTCCGCGAGATCATGGTGCAGTGGAAATCCTACGGTGCGCTGACGGGCTCGTGGAACATGCTCGTGTACGGTACGGCGCTCTACGTCGCCACGCGAATCGGCGGCGACGACAAGCCGGCGCGCTCCAAGCTCGCGTTCGGCCTGTATTTTCTCGGTCTGTTCAACCTGATGTTCGGCTGGGCACACCACACCTATCTGGTGCCGTCGGAGACCTGGATAAGGACCTTCGCTTACGCCGTCAGCATGACCGAGCTGTTCGTGTTCGGAAAGATCATCTGGGACTGGCGAGCTTCGCTCGAGACTTGGCAAAAGAACCGCCACTGCGGCGCCTACCGCTTCCTGTTCGCGGCGGATATCTGGGTGTTCGTCAATCTCGCGCTGGCGCTCGTCATATCGGTGCCCGCGTTCAATCTGTTCACCCACGGCACGCACATAACGGTTGCACATGCCATGGGTAGCACCATCGGCATCAACACCATGGTCCTGCTCGCATCGATCTTCTACGTGATCCGTGAGGAAGTACCGGAGGAAATCCACGCCGGCTGCTCGCGTCGGGTGACGGTCGGCTTTTGGACGGCTAACGTGTCGTTGGCCGTGTTCTTCGTCGCGCTGATCCTCGCCGGCATCGGCAAAGGGGTCTACGCCGGCGGCTCGTTCCAGGAGATGATGCTTCAGATCCGGCCGTTCCTGCTCTTGTTCACGATCTCGGGCGTGACGCTGATGCTCGGCATCTGGATCGTGCTGTGGAACGCGTATCGCCTGATCGGCACGGTCGATGAGCCCGCCGCCGAAGCAAGCGCGCAGCCGGAGCTCGCCTGAGCCGCGCAGCATCGCGCGGCGCCGAGGCCGCCGCGCTTCCGAAGCATTGCCGTGATTTCCGGGGGTCTGTCGCAGCGTTAATCCATTGCGGCCGAGAACTAGAGAGCGCCATGTACGCTGTCCTGAACATCTTCGCCTCGCGATACTTTCTGTGGTTGCTGCTCGGTCTGCCCTTCGTCGCCATCGTGGTCGGCTACCTGGGCGGCCGGCTCTACTACGGCGAGGTCGTCCATCTGAGCGGAGAGTTGTCCGTTCGGCTGATGATGCTCGCGATGGCGGCGACGCCACTGATGCTGATGTTTCCCGGGCGTGCGATTCCGCGCTGGCTGGTCCGGAATCGCCGCTACCTGGGCGTGGCGAGCTTCGCCTACGCCGCGCTCCATACGCTGATCTATGTCGGCAGGACCGCGTCGTTGCCCGAGATAGTGACCGATGCGCTCTCACCGGAGTACTCGAGCGGCTGGTTCGGCATGATCGTGTTGACGGTCCTTGCTGCGACCAGCAACGACCGGTCCGTGCAGCGACTGAAAAACGCTTGGAAAAGGCTGCATCGCTTCGTTTACGCCGCCGCGGCGCTCAGCTTCATTCACTGGGTCCTGGTCGCATTCGACCCCGTACCGGCGTTGGCGCACCTCGGACTACTTGCCGGTCTCGAAGGCTACCGACTGTGGAAGCTCTACCGGATCCGGTCCGCGCCCGATCGGATGTGACCGTGCGGAATCAAGCTCGGCGTCATCGTGTTAGGCTTCACCGTGCCCACGCCGACACCGCCGGAGAAAGCGGGTGCGCCTGAAGAACTGCTACAAGACTCGACACTTCCGCAAACTCGCCAAGCAGCGCCTGCCGTCACCGATCTTTCATTACATCGACGGCGGTTCCGACGACGAGGTGACCCTGCACCGAAATACCGCGGCGTTCGATAGCGTCGATCTCGTGCCGAACGTGCTCGCGGGCGTCGACGCAGTGGACTTACGCACGCAGGTATTCGGATGCCAGCTCGAGATGCCGCTGTTTTTCTCGCCGACCGCGATGCAGCGCCTGTTTCATCACGACGGGGAGCTGGCGATCGCCCGCGCGGCCGAGAAATTCGGGACGATGTTCGGCGTCTCGACGATCGGCACCCGCAGCATCGAGGAGCTCGGCGCTGCGACGACGGCGCCAAAACTGTTTCAGATCTATGTCCACAATGACCCGGCCTTGACCAGCGATCTCATCGCGCGATGCAAGGCCGCGGAGTTCGACGCCCTGGCGCTGACGGTCGATACCATCGTCGCCGGCAATCGCGAGCGTGACTACATAACCGGCATGACGACGCCGCCGAAGCTGACGCCCAAGAGCCTCATGAGCTTCGCATGGCATCCGTCGTGGACCGCGAACTACCTGCTGCGCGAGCGGTTCGATCTGCCGAACGTGTCGCGCTACATCAAAGAGGGATCGACGATCGCCGCCTCCGTCGTCGACTACATCGACAAGCACATGAAGCGGTCGATCGACTGGGACGATGCGTCACGGATGATCGACGAATGGGGAGGACCGTTTGCGATCAAAGGGGTGATGTCGGTGAACGACGCAAAGCGCGCGGTCGAGGCGGGCGCGAGCGCCATCATGATCTCGAATCACGGTGGGCGGCAGCTCGACGGCTCGCGGGCCCCCTTCGATCAGCTTGCGGCGATCGCCGACGCGGTGGGCGGGCAGATCGAGATCATCGTGGACGGCGGCATACGCCGCGGCACGCATGTGTTGAAAGCGCTCGCGATGGGGGCGACCGCATGCTCGGGTGGCCGAATGTATCTGTATGCCCTAGCGGGCGCCGGCGCCGCGGGCGTCGAGCGGGCGATGCGGCTGCTGCGCGAAGAGATCGAACGCGACATGCTGCTGATGGGCTGTCGGTCCATCGCGGAGCTCGACCGGTCGATGCTGGCGGCTCGGTAAGGCCGGCGACGCCACGAATGAGCAGCATCCGTGCACCGCAGTGGTGGGCAGGCGTCGTGCTCGCGATCGCGATATCGCTGGCCGCGGGCGTTGCCGCCGAGTTCGCGGGCGAAACGCTGCTGGGCTTCGAGCGAACGCCCATCAGCGCGATCATGATGGCGATCATCATCGGCATGCTGATTGCCAATACGATCTCGCTGCCGGGCGGCGTAGTCGGGGGCGTGCGGTTCTGCGCGACCACGGTCCTGCGCGTCGGTATCATGCTGCTCGGTATTCGGCTCAGCCTGTTCGGCGCCGGCATGTTCACGCTCGTCGCTCTGCCGTTCGTGCTCGGCGCGATCGCGATCGGTCTGACGACGGTCGGCGTGCTGGGCCGTTCGATCGGCCTGAGCCGCGAGTTGAGCGGCCTCATTGCGGTCGGCACGGCCATCTGCGGCGCAACCGCCATCGTCGCGACCGCGCCCTTGATCAAGGCAAGAGAGACCGAGGTCAGCTACGCAATTGCCTGTATCACCGTGTTCGGCCTTGCGGCGATGTTCGCCTATCCGTTCCTGGCCTACGCGTTGTTTCCCGATCAGCCGGAGCTGGCCGGGCTTTTTCTCGGGACGTCGATCCACGAAACGGCTCAGGTCGCGGGCGCCGGGCTGATGTACGCCGATCAGTTCGGCGTGCCGCGCGTGCTGGACATCGCCACCGTGACCAAACTCGTGCGCAATCTGTGCATGATCGCCGTGATTCCCCTCGTCGGTGTCTTGTACGCGGCGGATCACCGCTCGCACCTGTCGGAAGGGCAGGTGCGGTGGCTGTCGTTGATTCCCTGGTTCATCGTAGGCTTCGCCCTCATGTCGACGCTGCGCACCGTCGGCGATCTCGGTGAGCGTGCATTCGGGCTTCTGGATCCCGCGACCTGGGAGCAGCTCATCCGCCTCGTTCATGCGGCAGCCGAACGCTGCCTGGTGGTCGCGATGGCGGCGGTGGGACTGACGTCGATGTTCGCCGGCATGCGCTCGATCGGCCTGCGCCCTTTTGCGCTCGGGCTCATCGCCGCCGTGCTCATCGGCCTCGTCTGTGTGCTGTCGATCTCGGTGTTCGCGCAGCCGCTGCTCGCGCTGGTGTCATCGGGGTAAGCGGTTCAGTCGATATCGAGGGAGCCCGACTTGATCTGATCCAGCACGATCGACGTCGACGCGTCGGTGACGCCGGGCAAGCTCAGTATCTTTTCCTCGACGAAGCGTCCGTACGAGCGTACGTCTTTCGCGATGACCCGCAGCAAGAAGTCGATGTCGCCGGTCATCATGCGACAAGTGAGGACCTCGGGATAGCGGGCGATGGCGTTACGGAATTCTTTGGCTCTCTTGACGTCGTGCCGTTCGACGCGCACCGACAGATAGGCCTCGATCTCGTAGCCCACGGCAGCCGGATCGATCTTGGCGGTGAAGCCGGTGATCACGCCGCCGTCGATTAGCGCCTGAACGCGCCGTTGACTGGCGGAGGGGGACAGATTCACCCTCTCGCCGAGCTCCACCCAGGAGATTCGCCCGTCCCGCTCGAGCTCCTTGAGTATCTTGGTGTCGATTGCGTCCAGTGCCACGAATTCCTCGATCGGCAACGGCGTTTTCCAGAAGACGTTGCGCATTCTAGCGGAATTGCCGCTGCGCCGAATCGCATCGCGCGCGGCGGCGCGCGATGTTGCGTGCGACGGCGCCCATGCGCTGCAGGCGGCGACCAAAATCTCCCGCTGTCCAATCGCATATCGCTGTATTGCCAAGCAAAACGTGGCGATGCGCGAGGGTCGCGCGGTGGTTTGTACTCAGTCCAGACCAAAAACGATGCGCAAGCGACGGCGTGCGAGTAATATGGTCGCCGTCTGCCGCGCAATGGGGGAGACGCGAGTGCCGGGTTCGTTCCGGTCGTTGTTTGCACGAGGTCGTTATGTCAGGCGAAAGAGTTAGCGGGACCGTCAAGTGGTTCAACGATTCCAAGGGATTTGGTTTCATTGAACGCGAAGGCGGGCAGGATGTATTCGTTCACCACAGCGCTATTCTGATGGAGGGTTTCAAGACCCTGAAGGAAGGTCAGAAGGTGACGATGGAAGTTACCGAGGCATCCAAGGGCCCGCAGGCGGAAAACGTAATCGCCGAGTAATCGTCATTAAGTCGCGTCGGTCCAAAGCCCTCGATGTGAGCGATCGACGCGCGCGGCGGCACCGGATCGCGGCTTCGGCCGGATAGCAAGATCGTCGATGCCGCTGCCACTATCGTCGCGATGTCTGTAAGAGTGTTGCGCAGGTTTCGCTGCGCGCACGTGTTTCGTTGCCGATCGTATCGTCCGACCCTTGCTGCCCTCGCGGCGGTCGGATTCGTCGGTTGCGGCGGCTCGACCGAGCCGGAGACGCTTGCGGCGCTGCCCGAGGCCCGTTTCGTAGGATCGGCGACGTGCGCGGACTGCCACGCGGCCGAGGTGGATGCCTGGAGCGGGTCGCATCACGCCGCCGCAATGCAGCCCGCTAGCCGAGACACGGTGCTCGGCGATTTCGACGACGCGACATTTCGCTACTACGACGTCGAGAGCCGTTTCTTCACCCGCGACGATAGCTACCGGGTGATTACCGACGGGCCGTCCGGCGCGCTCGAAGAATACGAGATCGCCTACACGTTCGGCGTCTATCCGTTGCAGCAGTATCTGGTGGCGCTCGACGGCGGCCGGCTGCAGCCGCTGACGATCGCCTGGGACGCGCGTCCCGTCGAAGACGGCGGTCACCGGTGGTTTCACCTGTATCCCGACGAGTTCATCGCACACGACGACCCGCTGCATTGGACGGGCCCGGAGCTCAACTGGAATTACATGTGTGCGGAATGCCACTCGACCAATCTCGAGAAGAATTTCGATCGCGGCAGCCGCACGTTCGATACCACCTGGTCGGAGGTCAACGTCGGCTGCGAGGGTTGCCACGGGCCGGCATCGCGTCATCTCGCCCTCGCCGAGGCCGGCGAGC
>JBFGFX010000187.1:0-7543 GCA_041579335.1 Woeseiaceae bacterium
GGTGGAGGTCATCGAATGGCGGACGCTCGACGAGAACAGTCGGCGCCGGCTGCTCGAGCGGCCGGCTCTGACGAGCGCTGCGGACGTGCGCGACGGCGTCGCCGATATCGTTCGTCGAGTCCGCGCCGGCGGGGACCGTGCGCTGCTCGAGTTGACCACCGAGCTCGACCGTGCGGATTTGAACGATCTGCGCGTGACCGACTCGGAGTTCGCCGCGGCCGAGGCTGCGTTACCGCGACCGGCCTTGCAGGCCATCGACCTGGCGATTCGCAACGTATGTCTGTTCCACGAGGCGCAGCGGCCGGCCTCTATCGAGATCGAGACGATGCCCGGGATCCTATGCGAGAGGATCAGCCAGCCGTTGGAATCGGTCGGCCTGTACGTGCCTGCCGGCTCGGCGCCGCTGCCGTCGACAGCCATCATGCTGACAGTCCCGGCGGCGATCGCCGGCTGCCCGACGCGGGTGCTGTGCACCCCGCCGCGATCCGACGGCAGCGCGGATCCCGCTGTGCTGGTCGTGGCCAGCCGCGCCGGTCTTGACGACGTATTCAAGATCGGCGGCGCGCAGGCCATCGCCGCGATGGCTTACGGCACGGAGTCCGTGCCGCGCGTCGCAAAAATCTTCGGGCCCGGCAACGTATGGGTGACGGCCGCAAAAGCGCAGGTCGCCATGGACGCGCGCGGCGCCGCGATCGACATGCCGGCCGGTCCGTCGGAGGTGCTGATCATCGCGGACCGGACGGCCGAGCCAAGGTTCGTTGCGGCGGATCTGTTGTCCCAGGCCGAGCACGGCGAAGATTCCCAGGTCGTCCTCGTGACGACGAGCGTCGAGCTGGCGACAGCGGCGATCGCGGAGACCGAATCGCAGCTCGCCGACTTGACTCGGCGAGCCATCGCGTCGGCCGCGATGTCACACTGCCGAGTGATCGTCGCCGCCGACCGGATCGAGGCGGCCGGGATCAGCAATCGCTACGCGCCGGAGCATCTCATTCTGCACGTCGCGGATGCACGCGAGCTCTTGACGTCGATCAGGAATGCCGGCTCCGTTTTCCTCGGTCCCTGGTCGCCCGAGTCGGTCGGTGACTACTGCAGCGGCACCAATCACGTGCTGCCGACCCACGGCGCGGCACGCAGCTACAGCGGGCTCAGCGTCGAGCACTTCATGCGCCACATGACGGTCCAGGAGCTCACTCGCGACGGCCTCGAGGGAATTGCCGCGGCGGTGACGGAGCTGGCCGACCTCGAAGGGCTCGATGGGCACGCGGAAGCCGTCCGCTGCCGGTTGCGGGCGCCGGCGCCGTGAGCATTGCCGACATCGCGCGGCCGGAGGTCCGTCACTTGAAAGCCTACGTCGCCGCCGAGCAGATCACCGGCATGGTGCGTCTGAATGCCAACGAGTCGCCGGAATCCCCGTGGGCGGATCTCGACCGTACGCCCCTCAATCGCTATCCGCCGGTCCGGCCGGCGGCGCTACAGGAGCGCATGGCGAGATTCTACGGCGTGAGCCCGAAAAACGTGCTCGCAACCCGCGGCAGCACCGAAGCGATCGAGACGCTCATCCGCACGTTCTGCCGGGCGTATCGAGACAATGTCGTCGTGACGCCGCCGACGTTCGACATGTACAAGGTCTATGCGGACATACAGGCCGTGGAGCTGAACGAGGTGCCCTTGATCGCCGAGCGGGATTTCGCTTTCGATGCCGATGCGGTGATTGCAGCGGCCAACGACGAGAGCAAACTGATCTTCATCTGCTCGCCGAACAATCCAACCGGCACGATGGCCGCGCCCGAGGATATCCTGCGGGTTGCGGCGGCGCGCCGCGACAGGTCCGTGATCGCCGTCGACGAAGCCTATATCGAGTTCAGCGGCCGCGAATCGATGATCGACGCTATCGATGCCTACGACAATGTGGTCGTGCTACGCACGATGTCGAAAGCGTTCGCGCTCGCCGGCGCACGCTGCGGCGCGTTGATCGGCACCGAGGAAGCAGTAACGATGCTGAGCCGAGTGCTATCGCCCTACTCATTCTCGACCCCGGTCACGGAGCGGGTCCTCGACGCGATGACCGAAGAGGGTTTCGACGAAGCAAAAGCGCTGGTACGGCGGACCGTCGGCGAGCGCGAGCGCCTCGCGCAGGCCCTCGCCGACTGCGACGCGGTGGATAGGGTCTGGCCGAGCCGGTCCAACTTCCTGTTCGTGCGTTTCCAGGACGTCGACTCGGTTCGAGAGGCGCTCCGGGACCGCAAGATCCTGATTCGCGAGTTCAAGAGCCTCCCCGACTATCACGGCTGCGCCCGTATCACCGTCGGCACGCCGGCCGAGAACGACCGGCTCCTTGCCGCGCTCGGGCGCTGTTAGGTAAACGCATGGCCGACAAGATTCTGTTTCTCGATCGCGACGGAACGCTGATCAACGAGCCCGAAGACCGTCAGGTCGACTCACTCGACAAAGTGCGGCTCGTTCGCGGCGTCGTGCCGGCACTCTTGGACCTCGCAGCCGAAGGATTTCGCTTCGTCATGGTTACGAACCAGGACGGCCTCGGTACGGCCTCGTTTCCGGAGCGCGACTTCGCGGCGGCACACCGCCACGTTCTGTCGCTATTCGAGACCCAGGGGGTGGTCTTCGATGAAGTCTTCATCTGCCCGCATCTGCCCGCCGACCGATGCGGCTGCCGCAAGCCGCGCACGGGGTTGCTGACGAGGTACCTCGCCGCTACGGACATCGACCTGAAACGCTCGGCCGTCGTCGGCGATCGCGACACCGACCTCGAACTGGCGGAGAACATCGGGGTGCGCGGGCTCAAATTCGACGAGAACGGCCATTACGAGCAAACCTGGCCGGGCATCCGGCGGGCGCTCTCTGCCGCTGCGAGGCGGGCAGAGGTCACTCGCCGGACCAACGAGACCGATATCCGGGTCGCGGTCGACCTCGACGCCGCCGGGCCGACGACGGTCTCGTCCGGTATCGGCTTCTACGACCACATGCTGGAGCAGATCGCGAAGCATGGCGGCTTCCGACTCGACCTCACCTGCGACGGCGACCTGGAGACCGACGAGCACCACACGATCGAAGACACGGCCATCACGCTCGGCAGCGCACTGCGCGAAGCGCTGGGCGACAAACGAGGAATCGGGCGATACGGCTTCCTGCTGCCGATGGACGAGAGCGAGGCGAAAGTATCGATCGATCTCTCCGGACGGCCCTACGCGGTGTTCCGCGGCGAGTTTCCGGCTCGGCGGGTCGGCGGCATGCCCACGGAGCTGGTGCCACACTTTTTCCGCTCGTTCGCCGATGCGCTCGGTGCCGCGCTGCACATCGAGATACGAGGCGAGAACACGCATCACATGGTAGAAGCCTGCTTCAAGGCCGTCGGCCGCGCGCTGCGCCAGGCGCTTCGGCAGCAAGGCGACGAGCTGCCGTCGACGAAAGGCACGCTGTAAATGGCGGAGGTCGCGATCGTCGACGGTGGCGGCGCCAACATTGCGTCGCTCCGGTTCGCGTTGGAGCGCCTCGGCGCGCGCTCCGTGGTGACGAAGGATCCGGCCCGGATAGGCGACGCAGAGCGCGTCATCGTGCCCGGGGTCGGCGCGGCGGCGGACGCGATGCGCCGCCTGCGCGAGACGCGGCTGGACGAGCTCATACCCGGTTTGACGCAGCCGGTCCTCGGCATCTGCTTGGGGCTGCAGCTCTTCGCAGACGCATCGGAGGAGGGCTGCGCGGAGTGCTTGGGCATCGTCCGGGGCATATCGCGCAAACTGCGAGCGTCGCCGGCCGCGCCCGTGCCGAACATGGGATGGTGCCGGCTGAGGTGCGGGCCCCCTCATCCGATTTTGGCAGGCGTCGAAGAAGGCAG
Organism: Woeseiaceae bacterium; assembly: GCA_041579335.1. Taxonomy (GTDB): domain Bacteria; phylum Pseudomonadota; class Gammaproteobacteria; order Steroidobacterales; family Woeseiaceae; genus JBFGFX01. The sequence goes on from JBFGFX010000187.1 coordinate 3,854, forward strand.
CTATTTCTATTTCGTGCACAGCTACGCCCTGCCCGTCGCCGACTACACGGTTGCGAGCGCAAGTCACACGGCACCGTTCACGGCGGTGCTCGCCAGCGGCAATTTCGTCGCGACTCAGTTTCATCCGGAACGCTCCGCGGGGGCCGGCGCGCGAGTCCTCGAGAATTTTCTGAGGCTCGAAGCGTGAGAGTCATTCCGGCTATCGATCTGCGCGGCGGCCGCTGCGTGCGCCTGTTTCAGGGCAATTTCGCTCGGGAAACGGAATACAGCCGCGATCCGGCCGGCGTCGCCGCGCGCTATGCCGAGCTCGGCGTGCGCGATTTGCACTTAGTCGACCTCGACGGCGCGCAACACGGCCTGCAGCGCAACGCGGCGATCGTGCGTCGGATCGCGGCCGAGTCTCCGCTCGCGGTGCAACTCGGCGGCGGCATCCGTGATCGGGATACCGTCGCGCGTTGGTTCGAGGCCGGCGTCGACCGCTGCGTAATCGGCAGCTTGGCGGCCACGGAGGCGCAAACGGTAGCGGAGTGGATTCGCGAATTCGGTCCGGAACGTATCGTGCTGGCGGCGGACGTCCGCGTCGGCGACGACGGGACGCCGCTGCTCACGACCCATGGCTGGGAGCGCACCTCGCACGTGACGCTCTGGGACTGCCTCGCGCGCTTCGCCGACGTGGGTCTGCGGCACGCGCTGTGCACTGACGTTAGCCGAGACGGCGCGATGTCCGGACCGAACGTCGATCTTTACGGCGCAATCGTGGACCGCTTCGGCACGCTCGAGCTGCAGGCCTCGGGCGGGGTTCGCGGTATCGACGATCTCGAAGCGCTGCGCGCCGCCGGCGCCGCGGCGGCCGTTACGGGCCGGGCGCTGCTGGATGGCAAGCTGAGCCGAGCGGAGGTACGGACATTCCTGCAAAGCGCATAATCCCCTGCCTCGACGTGCGCGACGGCAAAGTCGTCAAAGGCGTCGAGTTCCGCAATCATCGGGTCGTCGGTGACATCATGGAGCTGGCGGAGCGGTATTGCCGTGAACAGGCCGACGAGCTCGTGTTCTACGACATCACGGCGAGCCCGGACGGCCGCACGGTGGATCGGAGCTGGGTCAACAGGGTCGCGTCCGTGCTCGATATTCCGTTCTGTGTCGCGGGCGGCATCAAGTCGGTCGCCGACGCGGAGGAAGTGCTGAATCAAGGCGCCGACAAAATCTCCGTGAATTCGCCGGCGCTCGAAAATCCGGATTTGATCGACGCGCTGGCCAGACGCTTCGGCTCGCAGTGCGTCGTGCTCGGGGTCGACAGCCGCGACCAAGGAGGCGACTACCAGGTTTTTCTGAACACGGGCGATGCGGACAAGATCTCGGCGGCGAGGCGGGAAACCGTCGCATGGATCGTCGAGGCTCAGGAACGAGGCGCGGGCGAAGTCGTTCTCAACTGCATGAACCGAGACGGCGTGCGCCGCGGCTACGACGTCAAGCAGCTCGCGGCCGTGCGCAAACGCTGCCACGTGCCGCTCATCGCGTCCGGCGGCGCCGGCAAGCGCGAGCACTTCCGCGACGTGTTCGAGGATGCGTCCGTGGACGGGGCGCTCGCCGCCAGCGTATTCCACAGCGGCGAGATCGCGGTCGCCGAGCTCAAACGGTATCTTGACCGGCAGCGCATCGACGTGCGGGTTTGACACGGGATCGACAATGGATAGGCGAGACGTCAGTTTCCTGAGCGACCTCGAAGAGGTCATCCGCAGTCGCCTCACCGATAGGCCGGACTCGAGCTATACGGTGCAGCTTGTCGCCGGCGGCGACATGCGCGTCGCGCAGAAGGTGGGCGAGGAAGCAACCGAGCTGGCGCTCGCGACCGTTGCCGGACAGCGCGACGAGCAGCTCGCAGAAGCCGCCGATTTGATTTTCCATCTACTGGTGCTGTTGAGCGTCAAAGACATCGCCCTTGCGGACGTCGTCGACGTCCTCAGGCGGCGTCACGGCGGTTAGTCACCCGACACCCTGCCCCACAGCCGAGCCTAGCCCACGATCGTCTGCCCGGTCGCAGCCTGCACGTAGAAGTGCGCGCACCAGGCGGCGCGTGACGGATTGCATTCGGGGATATCGGTGACTACATGGCCGCCGCGCTCGAGTCCGTATGAGCCATCCGGATGCTCGACAAGACAATAGTCAAGGCTGGCTTTCGTCATCAGGTCATTGAAGGCTTGCACGCCGTCGAGGCGGCGCAGTCGCACGATTTGTCGCTTGAATCTGCTGCGCTGATCCGATCGTTTCGACTGGGCCTCGATCTCCTCGCGAAGCATGCGAAACCGATCCTCCACGTCGGGATCGAAGAGTGGATCCTTGCGATCAAACAGGTCGTACTCGATCTCGGCCCAATCGCCGGCCGTGAGTGCGGCCAGCGCCGCCGGGAAAAACACTTTCTCCTCTTCGCTCATATGGCGCCGATAGTGATCCACGAATTGCCGCATGACCTCTCTCAGATCCGGCGTTCGACCCTGAGCGTCGGCCGCAGCCTCCTCGAGCGCCTGAACAAAACGCCGGGTCAGTTCCGAGATGGCCCGGTGGTCTTCGAGTAGCGCTTCGACTTTCGCGGCGCGGCTTGCGTCCCGTGCGCGCAGCTTACGAAAAACCAGATCCTCGACCGGGTGATGGCATTGCTCCGGATAGTCGATGAAGTAGTCGGCGACGCTTTTTAAGAGCTTAAGATCGATTTCATCGTCTCGTTCGAGTTGTCGTTCGATGAGCGTCAAAAGATCGGCCGCGTTGTGGTGCTCCATTCGGAGCAGGAGGATCGTGTCAGTCATAGGCGCGAGAGTCGGTCCACGAAATCGGGTCGAGCATCTTACCTCAAGCGCGCCCCGGTCACTCGGGACGACCGTGGGCGTCGGCCGCCATGTCGGCTCGAACCGGCACCGCTCGACGAGCGATCGGTGCACTTGACTAATGACTATAGATCAGTGGCTTATGGCATATTTCTAAGTCACTTTCCAGCAAAAGGCAGCCGGCTCCACGCCGCTCAATCGGCGGGCCCGGGCGTCCCCGGGAGGGTGCCGAGATTGCGCCCGATCTTCACTGGCGAATCGATCGTCTGCGGGTCGTAGAGCAGGAAATCGGGCAGATCGTCGCCGTCGACATCGGCGAATCGGATCACGCCGGCGGTGGGCAGCCTCTGTATCGCGGTGCGCCTTGCAAACGGCCCTTCGCTGCCGCCCAGGTACACCTCGATCCCCTTACCGTTCGCCGAAGCGATGAAGTCCATCAGCCCATCTGCGTTGAGGTCGAGCTCGGCTCGCGGCATGAAGCCCTTGGGGCGGAACGTCTCGAAGCTGATGCCGGTACCGATTTTCTTCTTCGACCACGGCTTGGCGCCGTAGCGGCCGTCCGGCGTCAGGCGATGAATCGAGATCTCGGCATCGACTTCGCGCGTCAGCAGCATCTCGACGACTTCCAGAACGCTGAATCTGAACTGTATGCGGACCAGCTCTGGCGTCTCGTCCCGATCGATGTTCATCAACAGATCGGAGCTCAATGCACCTTTGGTGACGAAGCGTTCGTCGGGCTCCCCGATGTCCCAACGGCCATGCCGATTGCGATAGATGTAGGTCGTCGTCACCGTGTCGACGAAGCTTCCCTCGACGTGCGTCACCATCAGATCCAGGCGCTCGTCACCGTCGATGTCTTGCGCCGTCGCGA
>JBFGFX010000188.1:0-7484 GCA_041579335.1 Woeseiaceae bacterium
CTGGTGGCTGCTGTGAGTCTTCGCTCACCCCTGGGCCGCGTGCTCGGCGCGGGCTCGGCCAAAGAAGGCACCGATCACTGGTGGATGCAGCGGCTCACGGCCGTAGCATTGGTGGCGCTCGGTGTGTGGTTCTTGGTGTCCCTCTTGACGATGAGCGACTTTAAGCAGCCCACGATGCGGGCCTGGATCGGCGATCCGTGGAACAGTGTGCTGCTCTTGCTTTTGGGCATCACCCTGGCATACCACTCGAGCCTGGGCGTACAGGTCGTCATCGAGGACTACGTGCACGGCCCGTTTCTCAAGGTCGTGTCGCTCGTCGCAAACAAGTTCGCGCACGTCGTCGTGGCGGCGGTCGCATCGTTTGCCGTGCTGAAGATCGCGTTCGGAGGCGCCTGATGAGCGACTACGAGTTCGTCGATCACAGCTACGACGTGGTCGTGATCGGCGCGGGCGGCGCCGGGCTTCGGGCGACGTTCGGACTCGCCGAGGTCGGCTTCACAACGGCATGCATCACGAAGGTGTTCCCGACGCGCAGCCACACGGTTGCGGCGCAAGGCGGCATCAGCGCCGCGCTCGGCAACATGGGCGAAGACGATTGGCGCTGGCATATGTACGATACGATCAAGGGCTCGGATTGGCTCGGCGATCAGGACGCCATCGAGTACATGTGCAAGGAAGCCGCGGACGCCGTCATCGAGCTCGAGCACTACGGCGTACCGTTCTCGCGCACCGAAGACGGCCGCATCTATCAACGGCCGTTCGGCGGCATGACGACCCACTTCGGTGAGGGCACGGCGCAGCGCACCTGTGCCGCAGCGGACCGCACGGGTCACGCGATGTTGCACACCCTGTATCAGCAGTCGCTCAAGCACGAGGCCGAGTTTTTCGTCGAGTATTTCGCGATCGACCTGATCATGGACGCCGACGGTGCCTGCCGCGGGGTCGTCGCCATCGACTTGGCGAGCGGTAGGCTGCATCGGTTCCGATCGCATCAGGTCATTCTCGCGACCGGCGGCTACGGCCGGGCGTATTTCTCGTGCACGTCGGCGCATACCTGCACGGGCGACGGCAACGCGATGGTGCTGCGCGCCGGCCTGCCGCTGCAGGATATGGAGTTCGTCCAGTTCCACCCGACCGGCATCTATGGCGCCGGCTGTCTCATCACCGAAGGCGCGCGCGGCGAGGGCGGCTATCTCACGAATTCGGACGGCGAGCGTTTCATGGAACGCTACGCGCCGAACGCGAAAGACCTTGCGTCGCGAGACGTCGTCAGTCGTTCGATGACGATCGAAATCCGTGAAGGGCGAGGCGTAGGCCCCGAGCGCGATCATATTTTCCTGCACCTCGAGCACCTCGGCCCCGAGGTGATCGACGAGCGTCTGCCCGGCATCGCCGAGACGGCGCGGATCTTCGCGGCCGTCGACGTCACCAAAGCGCCGATCCCCGTGTTGCCGACCGTGCACTACAACATGGGCGGGATTCCGACGAAGTACACGGGTGAAGTCGTGACGCTCGTCGACGGGGATGCCGAGACCGTGGTTCCCGGTCTCATGGCAGTGGGGGAAGCGGCGTGCGTATCGGTGCACGGCGCCAACCGGCTCGGCTCCAATTCGCTGCTCGATTTGGTCGTCTTCGGCCGTGCGGCCGCGCATCATTGCGCGGCGACGATGCAACCCGGAGCGCGCCACGCCCCGCTGCCGGGCGACGCCGGCGACAACAGCGTCGCGCGTTTGGAGCGGCTGCGCGGCGCCGACGGCGACAGGCCGACGTCCGAGATCCGCCTCGAGATGCAGCGAGTAATGCAGGCCCACGCCGCCGTGTTCCGAACCGGCGAGACGCTGGCGGAGGGCGTGCAGCGGCTTAAGGATACCTATGCGTCGTTCGACGACGTGCGGGTAGCGGACCGCTCCCTCGTCTGGAACACCGACCTGATCGAGACCATGGAACTCGAGAACCTGCTGCAGAACGCGGCGGCAACGATCGAATCCGCCGCGAATCGCACCGAGAGTCGCGGCGCGCACGCGCGGGAAGACTATCCCGACCGCGACGATCAGTCGTGGATGAAACACACCCTGTGTTGGATCGACGGACCCGGCGAAGTACGCTTCGACTATCGGCCCGTGCACGAGCAGACCTTGACCGATGAGGTCGAAGCGGTGCCGCCCAAGGCCCGGGTGTATTGACGGTGCCGGCAGTGGCGAGGGAAAAGGAGTAATACGTGGCCCAGTTTCGACTACCGCCGAACTCCCGGATCCGCAAGGGCAAGCATTTTGCGGCGCCGGACGGCGCAACCAATGTGCGGCGCTTCGCGGTCTACCGTTACGATCCGGATTCCGGCGAGAACCCGAGGATCGACACTTACGACGTCGATCTCGACGACTGCGGTCCGATGGTTCTCGACGTCCTGATCAAGATCAAGAACGACGTCGATTCGACCCTGACTTTCCGCCGCTCGTGCCGCGAAGGCATTTGCGGCTCTTGCGCGATGAACATCGACGGCAGCAATACGCTCGCCTGCACGCAGGCGGCCGATGCCGGAAAGGGCGAGACCAAGGTCTATCCGCTGCCGCACATGCCGATCGTCAAAGACTTGGTTCCGGATTTGACCAATTTCTACGCGCAGTATGCGTCGATCAAGCCCTGGCTCCAGACGCGCACGCCGCCGCCGCCCGATCGCGAGCGGCTGCAGAGTAAGGAAGACCAGGAAAAGATCGACAGTCCCGCTGCCTGCATCCTATGCGCGTGCTGTTCGACGAGCTGTCCGAGCTACTGGTGGAACAGCGATCGCTACCTGGGGCCTGCCGCGCTCCTGGCGGCCTACCGCTGGCTGGTCGACAGCCGCGACGAGGCGACCGGCGAGCGTCTCGATGATCTCGAAGACCCGTTTCGCCTGTATCGGTGCCACACGATCATGAACTGCACGCAGGCCTGTCCGAAAGATCTCAATCCCGCGCGTGCGATTGCCGAAACCAAGAAGATGCTGTTGGAGCGGCGCCACTAAGTGGCGAGCGGCCATGACGGATCCTAAGCTCCGCTGGCAGTGCCGTCGCGGCATGCGCGAGCTCGACGTGCTCTTGACTCGCTACCTCGACACCGCATACGAGTCCGCCACGGACGCCGAAAAAGCCGCCTTCGCGGCACTTTTGTCGCTACCGGATCCGGAGCTCGCCGGGTATTTGTTGCAGCGTGAGCGTTGCGACCAAGCTGCCGTCGAGGCGGTCCTCGAGCGGATACGCCGCTGAGCTCGCCCCGCAGGCGTCTGCACGACGGGCGGTCCTCGTCGCCGGCTGGCTGGCGCTTGTCTCGGGTCTCGTGATGCTCATGCATCTCGAGCTTTCCATTATGGTCAAAGTCGCGCTGTCGGCGGCTTGGCTGACCGATCTCGGCTGGTCGCTCGGACGCCTGGCGCGCGCCCAGCACCGCATCAGGTGCCTCACGGTATCACCGGAGGGTCCATGGTCGGCGCGGTGCATGGACGGAAAAATAGAGGAATTACAAGTCCTTAGAGGCAGCGTGTTGACGCAGCGCTGGGCCTGGTTCAGGCTTCGACTGGGCGACGGGCAGGTCTACGGGGAGCTCTTGACCCGTTCCGGCGTCGAGCGGGAGGCCTGGCGGCGGCTGCAGGTTTCTTGGCGCTGGGGGCGCCGGGCGCAATGATCGGCGGGGCCGTCCCTGCTACCATCTGCCGCCTCGTGAGTCTCGTCTTTAGACATCGATCACGATTTGGCATAAAAACCATGATTCGCGCGGTATCCAGAGAACTTTCCCAGCACGGGCCGGTCTATCCGGGAGTCGGTTGGCCAGATGCCCGCCGCCGGGAAATGCACCGGCATGGCTGCTGAGTCGACCGATGCTCAGCTGGTCCGAAGAGTCCAGAAGGGCGACAAGGGCGCATTCGACCTTCTGGTGCTCAAGTACCAGCACAAGATCGTCAATCTGGTGCTTCGTTATGTGCGCGATCCCGATCAAGCGATGGACATTGCCCAGGAAGCCTTCCTCAAGGCGTACCGGGCGCTGCCGCGTTTTCGCGGCGACAGCGCGTTCTACACCTGGCTCTACAGGATCGCGGTGAACACGGCGAAAAACTACCTGGCGGCACAACGGCGGCGTCCGATGGACGTCGAACTGGATTTGCAGGACCCGGAGCAGTACGACCTGCACGCGAAACTCAAGGAGACGGATACGCCCGAAGGCGTGACTTTGAGTCAGGAATTGAACGAGACGGTGCAGCGGGCGATCGAGGCCTTGCCCGAGGACCTGCGCACGGCGATCGTGTTGCGAGAGCTCGACGGCATGAGTTACGAGGAGATCGCGCAGACCATGGAGTGCCCGGTCGGGACGGTCCGGTCACGCATCTTCCGCGCCCGCGACGCGATCAGTAAGAAGATTAGCAACTTGATTGACTAAACAGGCAGGCGGGGGCCACGCCCGGCACGGTGATCTATGAATGACGCTTTGAAACTGCAGATATCCGCGTTCGTTGACGGAGAGCTGCCGGACAATGAAACGGAGCTCTTGCTCCGAAGACTATGTCAGTGCGCTGAGCTCAGGGGGCAGGTCGCGCGCTACTTGAGCATCGGCCATGCGATCCGCGGCGATCACACGCTGGCCGCGATGTCCAGGCTGCGCGGCCGCATCGCCGCGGCGCTCGGCGAAGAGGTGGTCGAGGTCGAGCCGGCGCCGGAGCTGGTGCCGACGCGCTTCATGCGGCCGGTTGCCGGCATCGCGGTCGCGGCAACGGTCGCCGTGATGGCGCTCGTCGGTCTGCGGCAGATCGGCCCGGCGGAGCAGGGCATGAATCTGGGATTCGACGACCTGGCGGCGCTGGCGATCGACGAGGCGCCTGCCTACACCGAGCCGCCGGCCGACGAATTCATGTCGAACCGACCGAGCGATCTGTTGTCGCTCTACTACCAGCGCCACAGCGCCAAGTCCGCCAATTTCGAATCGCGACTCGCGGCCGTTGAGCTTCGGGGGGATCGCCTCGCGTCGGCCGACGAGCCCGAAGACATAGAGGACGAGCCGGATGCGGCCGCGGACACTTCGCGGATCGAGTCTTCGGAACCCTAGCAGGGTTGGGGTAGCAGGATTCGGATAGTAGAATCTCGGCTGCCGAGCAAAGCGAAAGTCCTCATGACCAGACCACGCAGCACCCTGGCTCTCATCGTGGCGATGACGTCCCTGCCGGCGTTCGCCGACACACCGTCATCGCCCAATGACTGGTTGGATCGTATGTCGAGCGTCGTCACGACGATCGATTTCGAAGGCACCGTCATTCGGCGTCGCAACGGCCAGTCGCAGGCACTCAAGGTGGTGCGCAAAGTCGTCGACGGCGTCGTGCATGAAAAGGTGATCACGCAGGAGGGTAACGGGCTCGAGATCATCCGCAACGGCAACGAAGTGCACTGCATTCTGCCCGACAAGAAATCCGTATTGATCGAGTTCTGGAACGACGACAGCACGCTGTTCTCGACCCTGCCGAGCAGTGAGCTCAAGTTCGGCAGCGAATACGATTTGTCGTTCGTGCGTGAAGAGCGCGTCGCCGGACGACGCGCGAGGCTGCTCGCCGTGCGACCGCACGACGGATATCGCTACGGGCATCGCATCTGGCTGGACGTCGAGACTGCGTTTCCGCTGCGCACGGAGTTGGTCGGCGGCGACGGTGCTCTGCTCGAGCAGCTAAAGTTTGCCGACATCAAGCTGAATTCCGAGATTCCGCCGCAGGCATTGCTGCCGTCGGTGCCGTTGGACGATTTTACCTGGTATCCCGAGCCGACTCGGGCCGAAGCGGTCGAAGTGGAGACCGATTGGGTTTGCGAGGACCTGCCGCGCGGTTTCCGCGTCCAGTCGGTCACGACCGAAAAGCTGTCGGGCCGTGACGGCGCAGTTACGCACATCATGTACAGCGACGGACTGGCGACGGTGTCGGTCTTCATCGCCGAGAAAGGCGATGAAGAGATCGCCGAACGCGCCGCTGTCGGTGAATCGTCGAACTCCCACAGCGTCGAGAACGGCGATTTCCGCGTCACCGCCATCGGCGAAGTGCCGGCCGCAACCGTGCGCCGAATCGCCGTCTCCATGCAGCGGCGCTAGCGACCACGCCGCGGCGACCGCCGCCCTTGCCGGGTCGCCTGCCGTGATCTGCTAATGTCTGTCCTCGTGGACCAACCGATCGGCACCGTCGTCTCCGTTTCTGATCGCGAAGCGGTCGTGCGTGTGGCCAGCACTGTCTGCCCGCGCTGCGCCTCCGGCAGGGGCTGCGGCGCGGGGCTCGTTGGCCGCTCGAATCGAAACGTGACGCTTACGGCACGCGTCGCCGAAGGTGAGCGCATCGCAGTCGGCGCGCGCGTGCTGTTGTCGCTCGAGTCGACCAGCCTGGTACGGGCGTCTCTGTGTCTGTACGGCGCGCCGCTTGCGGGGCTGCTGCTCGGCTCGGGCCTGGCGTTGCTGCTGCTCGACGCCGCGAGCGATGCAGCCGCACTGCTTTCGGGCGCCGCCGGCCTGGCGGCGGGCGCCGCCGTCGGCAGGGTGTGGTCGCGACGCGATGCATGCATCGGCAGCGCGACGCCGACGATCAGCGCCCAGCCGCACGGTCGTGCGTCCTCGGAACCGTCGTCGTGACACGGCCGCGCCTCACCGTGTACAGCCGGCGTGGCTGTCATCTTTGCGAGCACCTGATCGAGGAACTCCTGCCGCTCGTTCGCGAGCGAGCCACGGTCGAGATCCGAGACGTCGATACTCGAGCGGACTGGCAGGCAGAGTACGGCGGCCGCGTGCCGGTCGTGCTGCTCGACGGCCGCTATCTGTTTCAGTACCGACTGGATCGGGACGCCATAGCCGACGCATTACCGTCCTAATATAGGCCCAAACGTATATACTCGCCGCTCCGCAGCGCCGCCGATACCCATGGATCAGATCCGCAACTTCTCCATCATCGCGCACATCGACCACGGAAAGTCGACGCTCGCCGACCGCTTCATTCAGCTGTGCGGCGGCCTCAAGGATCGCGAGATGTCGGAGCAGGTGCTCGATTCGATGGACATCGAGCGCGAGCGCGGCATTACGATCAAGGCGCAGAGCGTGTCGCTGGAGTACGAGTCGCCGAGCGGCGAAAGCTACCGGCTGAACTTCATCGATACCCCTGGGCACGTGGATTTCTCCTACGAGGTTTCGCGCTCGCTGGCGGCCTGCGAGGGTGCGCTCTTGGTAGTCGATGCGGCCCAGGGTGTCGAGGCTCAAAGCGTAGCGAACTGCATCACGGCCATCGATCAGGGCCTCGAGGTGCTGCCGGTGCTGAACAAGATCGATCTGCCCGCGGCCGAGCCGGATCGCGTCATTCGGGAGATCGAGGATATCATCGGCGTCGACGCGAGCGCTGCCGCGCGGGTCAGCGCCAAGACCGGCGAGGGGGTGCCGGAGCTCTTGGAGCTGCTGGTGCGCACGATCCCGCCGCCGGCCGGTGATCCGCAGGGCCCGCTGCAGGC
>JBFGFX010000189.1:0-7463 GCA_041579335.1 Woeseiaceae bacterium
CGGGCCAGTTCGAGCGCACCTTGATCGTCGCGGACGAAGGCAGCCACGTCAGCTATCTCGAAGGCTGCACGGCGCCTATGCGTGACGAGAATCAGCTGCACGCCGCGGTGGTCGAGCTGGTCGCGCTCGAAGGCGCTGAAATCAAATATTCGACGGTGCAGAACTGGTACCCCGGCGACGAGCAGGGACGCGGCGGCATCTACAATTTCGTGACCAAACGGGGCGATTGTCGCGGCAACAACTCGAAGATCTCCTGGACCCAGGTCGAGACCGGGTCGGCCATCACCTGGAAGTACCCGAGCTGCATCCTGCGCGGCGACAACTCGGTCGGCGAGTTCTATTCCGTCGCAGTCGCGAATAATTATCAGCAGGCGGATACCGGAACCAAGATGATCCACATCGGTAGAAACACGAGCAGCACCATCGTCTCGAAGGGTATCTCTGCGGGGCACGCGCAGAACGCTTATCGCGGTCTCGTCCGCGTGATGCCGCAGGCGGCCAACGCCCGCAACCATACGCAGTGCGACTCGTTACTGATCGGTAATACCTGCGGCGCGCACACGTTTCCTTACGTCGAAGCGAGAAACCCGACCGCGAAGATCGAGCACGAGGCAACGACCTCGAAGATCTCGGCCGATCAGCTGTTCTATTGCCGCCAGCGCGGCATCTCGGAGGAGGATGCGGTGAACATGATCGTCAACGGCTTTTGCAAGGAAGTATTCAAAGAGCTGCCGATGGAATTCGCCGTAGAAGCACAGAATCTATTGAATGTGAGCCTGGAAGGCGCCGTTGGGTGAGCCATGACTGAGAACGCAATGCTGAAGATCCAAGACCTCGCCGTCAGCACCGGCGGGACGCGCATACTGAACGGCCTGACGCTGGCGGTCAGCGCGGGCGAGGTGCACGCAATCATGGGGCCGAACGGTTCCGGCAAGAGCACCCTCGCGCAAGTCATCGCCGGACACCCGGACTACACCGTGGAACAGGGCACGGTGACGTTCGACGCCAAGGACCTCTTGGAGCTCGAACCGGAGGAGCGTGCTCGCGAGGGTATTTTCTTGGGGTTCCAGTACCCGGTCGAGATTCCGGGCGTCAACAACGCCTACCTGTTGAAGGCTGCCGTCAACGCCAAGCGAAAAGCCAACGGGCAGGACGAGATCGACGCGTTCGAGTTTTTGAAGCTCGCTCGGGAGAAGATGAGTCTGCTCGGCATGGATCCGGCGCTGTTGAATCGCGGCGTTAACGAGGGCTTCTCCGGCGGCGAGAAGAAGCGCAACGAGATTCTGCAGATGGCCGTGCTCGAGCCGCGGCTGGCGATATTGGACGAGACCGATTCCGGACTCGACATCGATGCGCTGAAAGCCGTCGCCGGCGGCGTCAACGCGCTGCGCTCGCCTGATCGCGCCATCGTTCTCGTGACGCACTATCAGCGCCTGCTCGACTACGTCGAGCCCGACGTCGTGCACGTGCTGTCGAAAGGACGGATCGTGCGCTCGGGCGACAAGTCGCTCGCGACCGAGCTCGAGGAGCGCGGCTACGACTGGGTCCAGGAGGCTGCCAGCGCATGAACGATGCCGCCGTAGACGAAGGCCTGCTGCGAGTAGCGGTCGAGCGGATGGCTGCGCAGAATCTCGGCGCGATCCGCGCCGCGGCGCTCGAGCGTTTTGCGGAGGCAGGCTTGCCGACCACGCGGCACGAGGACTGGCGCTATACGAACCTGACGCCGGTCGCCGCACTCAGCAACCGCTGGTTGGCGCAGATCGCGCCGCAAGTCGCGACCGAAGGCCTCGAGGAGCTTCGCAGCGATTCGATCCGAGGCGAGATCGATGCCCACTGGATCGAGCTCGACAACGGGATTTTGTGCTCCGATTCGCTCGGCCAGCTCGAGCGCGAGCTCGCTGGCGGCGTCACGCTGAGCCGATTGTCGGAGGCGGACGGCCGCGAGGTACACATCGGCGACCCGCTATCGAGTTTCAACGCGGCGCTGATGCCGGACGCGCTGCTGCTCAAGGTCGGCGCAGGGGTTGCGTTGGACAAGCCGATCGGCTTCCTGCTGAGAGACGATGCCAGCACGTCCGTTTGTCACGTTCGGCTCCTGATTCGCCTCGGCCGCGGCGCGAACGCAGAGTTCGTGGAGGCGCATCGATCCGCGGGTGGCGCCGAGCACTTCGCGAATCTGGTCACGGAGATCGAGTTAGACCGCGGCGCCGTCGCGCGCTACGTGAAAATCCAGGAGCGTGCCGAAACGCATATGCAGGTCGGCAGGCTGCTGGTGCGACTCGACGACGAGAGCCGGTTCGAGCATTCGAGCGTCGATTTGGGCGGCAAGCTGATTCGTAACGACGTGAGCGTGACGATCGCCGGTAAAGGCGCTCATTTCAGCACCTCCGGCGTCTATCTCGCGCACGGCCGGCAGCACATCGACAATCACATTTGCGCCGATCATGCGGTCGGGCCGGCGACCAGCCGACAGGCATACCGCGGCATCGCGAGCGGCCGGGCGCGCTGCGTATTCAACGGCAAAGCCATTGTCCGCCAGGGGGCGGACGGCACGGATGCGGAGCAGACCAACCACAATCTGCTGCTTTCCGATCGCGCCGAGATCGATACGAAACCGGAGCTTGAAATCTACGCCGACGACGTCAAATGCAGTCATGGGGCGACGGTCGGCCAGCTCGACGCCCAAGCGCTGTTCTACCTGCGCTCGCGCGGGCTCGATCGAGAGCGGGCGGCGCAGATTCTGACGCGAGCCTTCGCCGGCCGCGTCCTCAGTGAAATCGCGGTCGAGAGCGTCCGACCGTACGTAGAGCGCATCGTGGACGCGAAGCTCGATGCGCTGGTAGAGGCTGATGAGGAGTGAGTAAATCGATGAGCGTACCGAGCACGGTTCAGCGAGAGATCGGAATCGCCGATTGCCGAGCGGACTTCCCGGCGCTCGCGCAGGAGGTGAACGGTTACCCATTGGTGTACTTGGACAACGCCGCATCGGCACAGGCGCCGACGGCCGTCATCGACGAGGTCGCTCGCTACCAGCGGGAAGATCACGCCAACGTGCACCGCGGCGTGCACACTTTGAGCCAGCGGGCGACTGAAATCTACGAGGGCGCCCGCGACGCGATCCGCCGGTTCATCAACGCCGCGGAGCGGCGCGAGATCATCTATACCCGGGGCACCACGGAGTCGATCAATCTCGTCGCCCAGAGCTACTGCCGCCCACGCCTCGAAGCGGGTGACGCCATCGTCATCTCGCACCTCGAGCACCATTCGAACATCGTGCCGTGGCAGATCGTTTGCGAGCAGACCGGCGCGGAGCTGCGTGTCGCGCCAATCGACGAGCGCGGCCAAGTTCAGGCGGAGCAACTGATCGGCATGCTCGACGAGCGCGTGCGCCTGTTGGCAATCACCCACGTGTCCAACGTGCTCGGCACCGTGGTCCCGGTCAGGGAGCTGATCGACGCCGCGCACGGACGCGACATCCCGGTACTCGTCGACGGCGCACAGGCCGTGCCCCACATGCCGGTCGATGTCCGGGCGCTGGGCGCCGACTTTTACGCGTTCTCCGGCCACAAGATGTTCGGGCCGACCGGCATAGGCGTCCTGTACGGCAAGGAGGCGCTCCTGGACGCCATGCCGCCTTACCAGGGCGGCGGCGCGATGATCTTGGAGGTCAGCTTCGAGGGCACCACCTTCAACGAGCTGCCCTACAAGTTCGAAGCCGGCACGCCCAACATCTCGGGTGCGGCGGGCCTCGGAGCCGCCGTGGGTTATCTCGAATCGGTGGGCCTCGATCGTATCGAGCGGCACGTGCACGATCTCCTACGCTACATGATGCAGCGGCTCGGTGAGGTCGAGGGCATCCGTCTGATCGGCACGGCGAGCGAGAAGGCCAGCGTGCAATCGTTCCTGCTCGGCGATATCCATCCGCACGATCTCGGCACGATCGTCGACCATCAGGGCATCGCCATTCGCACCGGCCACCACTGCGCGATGCCGCTGATGGATTTCTATGGCGTACCCGGCACCGCCCGAGCTTCCCTGGCGTTCTATAACAACGCCGACGACGTCGATCGCCTGGTCGATTCGCTCGAAAAAGCGCGCGAGATCTTCGGCGCATGAGCCAGAGCGCGATCACAAACGAGGAGCTGCGCGAGCTCTACAAAGAGCTGATTCTCGATCATGCACGCAGTCCCCGCCATTTCGGCAAGCTGCCGGATGCAACCCACACGGCGGAGGGCATCAACATGCTGTGCGGCGACAAGCTGAAGCTGTATCTGCGCATCGGGCCGGAGGACCGGATCGACGATGCGCGTTTCGAGGGCTCAGGCTGTGCGATTTCGGTCGCTTCGGCGTCGCTCCTCACCGATACCGTCATCGGCATGCAGACTCGCGATGCGCTCCGCTTCTTCGAGACGCTGGTCGACCGTCTCGGTGGGCCCTCCGCGGCCAACGAAGCCGACGCGGACGCAGCGATCGACCTGGGCAAGCTGCGGGCCCTGGAGGGCGTCAGGGAGTTTCCGTCGCGCATCAAGTGCGCGACCCTGGCCTGGCACGCGCTCTCCTCCGCGATCCACGAGCGCACCAGACCCGCAACCACGGAGTAGCAGACGAGATGTTCGGTTACGCAAACGAACCGGTGACCTTGTCCAGGGACGTCAATGCAATCATCATCCCTGTCGGCGAGTCGGTCTTGCTACGCGCGGGCACGTCGGGCTTCCTGACGCAGGCACTGGGCGGCAGCTTCACCGTGTATGTCGAAGGGAATCTGTTTCGCATCTCCGGCGCCGACGCCGATGCGCTCGGCATGGAGCCGGTGCTGCCGCCGGCGGTTCCCGAGGACGCGACCGACCAAGACATCGAGCAGGTCATCTGGGAGCAGTTGAAGACCTGCTACGATCCGGAGATTCCGATCAACATCGTCGATCTCGGGTTGATCTACCGTTGCGAAGTCACGCCGCTGCCGGACGGCCAGCGCTCGGTAAGCATCGACATGACCTTGACCGCGCCCGGCTGCGGCATGGGCGACATACTGGTGCAGGACGCACAGGAGAAGATCGCGGTGATTCCGACCGTTGCCGACGTCGATGTGCAGCTGGTCTTCGACCCGCCGTGGAATCAGAGCATGATGTCCGAGGAGGCACGGCTACAAACCGGTCTGATGTAAACTTGGCTGCATGAAGACGCTGACGATTCTGCGCCATGCAAAATCCAGCTGGAAAGACCCGACGCTGGCCGACCGTGACCGACCGCTGAACAAGCGCGGCAAGCGCGACGCTCCGGTGATGGGGCAGCGGCTCAATCAGACCACGATCCGGCCGTCTCTGATCATCAGCAGTCCGGCAGTGCGGGCCTGGACGACGGCCAAGATCGTCGCCCGCGAAATCTCCTATCCGAAGGAGTTCCTGCAGCGCGAGAAACGGCTGTACATGGCCGGCGTCAACACGCTGTTCGACGTCGTGGCGGAACAGGATGACGGCTTCAACAGCATCATGATCGTCGGCCACAATCCCGGGCTGACCGAGTTCGCCAACGAGCTGGTGCCGGGAGTCACTGCCAACATCCCCACCTGTGGACTGGTTGCGGTCGAGTTCGAGATAGACGGCTGGGATCTGCGCTCCGCGCCGGCGCCCCGACTCGTGCTTTACGACTATCCGAAGCGCGTCCTCGGCTAACCTCGAAAATCGCGACCCATCGACGACTCAATCGTCGAGCGACAGCAGGCTCGCGTTGCCGCCGACCGCTGCGATGTTGTTGCTGACGGTGTATTCGGTCGCAAACCGCAGCAGATAGTGCGGGCCTCCCGCCTTCGGTCCCGTGCCCGACAGGCCGCGGCCGCCGAACGGCTGCACACCGACGACGGCACCGATCATGTTGCGGTTGATGTAGATGTTGCCTGCGGCGGAACGCTCGATGAAGGCATTGGCGCGGCTGCCGATACGGCTGTGCAGGCCCATCGTGAGCCCGTAACCCTTGCCATTGACGGCGTCCAGCACCGCGGCGAAACGGTTCGCGGCAAAGCGGAAGACGTGCAACACCGGGCCGAATACTTCTCGATCGAGCGCATCGAGCGTGTCGATCTCTAGCGCAACCGGCGCGACATAGCTGCCCTTGCCGGCGCTCGCTGCAAGCTCGCAGCGGGCAATCAGCCTCGCCTGGAGGGCTTCGACGTAGGCGTCGAGGCCGCGGCGCGCTTCCGTGTCAATGACCGGGCCGACGTCGGAGCCGAGGTCGCTCGGATCGCCGACGACGAGCTCTGCCATGTGACCCGCCAACAGGTCGATGACGCGATCGGCGACATCGTCCTGCAGGCAAAGCAGCCGCAGGGCCGAGCATCGCTGACCCGCGCTGTTGAAAGCGGATTGCAGCGCGTCCTTTACGACCTGCTCGGCCAGCGCCGAGCTATCGACGAACATCGCGTTCAGGCCGCCCGTCTCGGCCACCAAAGCCGGCAGAGGCCCATCGCGCGCCGCCAGGGTGCGATTGATGACGCTCGCCGTTTCGGTGGATCCGGTAAATGCGACGCCGGCGACTTCCGGCTTCGCCACGGCGTGGCCGCCTACGGCCGCGCCGTCTCCGGGCAGGAAGTGCAGCACCGCGGGCGGTATGCCTGCTGCGAGCAGCAGCTCGACGGCGCGAAACGCGACCAGCGGGGTTTGTTCCGCAGGCTTCGCCAAGACGGCGTTCCCGGCCGCCAGCGCGGCCGCCACCTGGCCGGTGAAAATGGCAAGCGGAAAGTTCCACGGACTGATGCAGACGAACACGCCGCGGCCGCGCAGCCCGAGCGTGTTGCGCTCGCCGGTCGGTCCCGGCAGCTCCCGGGGTACCCCGAAGGATCGTCGTGCCTCCGCCGCGTAATAGCGCAAGAAATCCACCGCTTCCCTGAGCTCGGCAATGGCATCGGGCAGCGTCTTGCCGGCCTCGCGGATGCACAGCGCCAGAAGCTCGGCCGCGTTTTGCTCGAACGACTCGGCCGCACGTTCCAGCATTGCCGCGCGCTCATCGACCGGGGTCGCGTCCCAATCGCGTTGCGCCGCCGACGCCATTGCAATCGCGTCGTCGACCGCCGCCGTATCAGCCCAGCGGCAGTCACCAACGACGTCCTCGGGGTTCGCGGGATTCGTCGACGGCACGATGTCTCCGGAGCGCCGCTTTCCACCGACGAGCGGTGCGGCACGATAGGTCGTCGATCCCGCTCTATCCATGTCGGCCAGAAGCGAGGTGGTGACGCCTCGGTCCGGCAGATTGTAGCCGCGCGAGCTCCGGCGAACCTGGCCGAACAGGTCGCCCGGCTCCGGAATACGCGGGTGGGCCGCGAAATCCATGGCGCGGGCGAGCTCGATCGGATCGGCGACGATGTCATTGACCGCGATGTTTTCATCGAGGATACGATTCACGAACGACGTGTTGGCGCCGTTCTCGAGCAGGCGGCGTACCAGATACGGCAACAGGTCCTCATGGCTGCCGAC
>JBFGFX010000190.1:0-7438 GCA_041579335.1 Woeseiaceae bacterium
CGGCACGATCATCTTCGGCACGCCGGTCATTGCGTTCTCGCTGCAGGCGCAGCTCGTGGCGGACACCGAGTACGGGCTGGCCATCAGCGCCGCGGCCGCGGCGCTGTTCTATGCCTCCATCGCGCTCTGGCTCTATCGTCTGCACGCCGAGCGCATGCGGCTCCTCATGCAGTCGCACACGGTGCTCGCGATCGGTTTCGCGACGCTGGCCGTGCCGCTCGCGCTGGACGATCGCTGGAGCGCGATCACGTGGGCGCTCGAGGGCGCCGGCGTGGTCTGGATCGGCGTTCGCCAGAGCGGCCTGCTCGCCAAGCTCAGCGGCTCCGCGCTGCTTTTTGCCAGCGGATACTTTTATATGGAGCACGGTTGGAAGGCCGACCTGGGGTTGCCGGTACTGAACGGCAACGTGCTTGGCGGCCTCATCATCAGCGTATCCGCGTTGTTCACCGCTCGACTGCTCGCGTTCGATGCTCGGAAGATCCCGCTGCAGACGGCGGTGTCGGTGGCACTATTGCTCTGGGGCGCCGGCTGGTGGTTGTTCACCGGCTCGTTCGAGATCGGCGATCGCATCTCCGAGCACGAGATCGATGCGCTGGTCGCGTTCTTTGCCGCGAGCTTCTGTGGCCTCGCCCTGCTCGCGCGACGCGACCGCTGGGTTGCCGCACGGCGCGTCACCTATGGCATTCTGCTCGCGCTCGTGCCGCTCGGCCTCTTGTACGTTTGGGACTCCGATCACTTCCTGACGGCGTGGGGCTGGATCGTTTGGCCGCTGGCCTTGGCCGCCAACTACGTCGTGCTATGGGCGGCGGAGGACCGTGCGCGCCGGCTGCTGCCTTATCTGCACGCATTGAGCGTGCTCGCCATCGTCGCTTTCTCGAGCTACGAAGCGCTCTGGTGGGTGCGCGACGCCGGGCTCAACGACGTCTGGCGCGCAAGCGCCGCGATGCTCGCGATGATTGCGATCAGCGCCCTCGTGCTTGCCTTGCGCGGCCGCATCGAGTGGCCGCTGGGCAGACACGAATTCGCCTACGCCGTCACGGTCACTGCCGTGGTAGGGCTCCAGCTCCTGATGTTGCTGCTCACCGGCATCGAAGAATCCGGCGATCCGGCGCCCTGGGCGTACGTGCCCGTGCTCAATCCGTTCGACCTCCTGACGCTCGTCGGGCTCGCAGCCGGCTATTGGTGCATCCGCGCCGTCGCCGCAAGCGCGCCGCCGCGCCACACGCAGTTCTGGTCTTTCGCTGCCATCGGACTGCTCGGGCTCGCGTTCGTGCTCACGACGCTCTCGGTGGTGCGCGGCGTGCACCATTTCAGCGACGTCGCGTGGAACGGCTTCGCGCTGCGCCGCTCGGTGTCGGTGCAGGCGGCGCTCTCGATTTACTGGGCGATACTCGGTGTCGCGGGAATGGTCATCGGCACTCGCCGCTCTCACTATTGGATCTGGCTGGTCGGCGTGGGGCTGATGGGGGTCGTCGTTTTGAAGCTGTTCTTCGTCGATCTCGGCAACACCGGCACGGTCGCGCGAATCGTCTCGTTCCTAGGCGTCGGTTTGCTGCTCTTGGTCGTCGGCTACTTCGCGCCGCGCCCGCCGCGTCCGGGGTCGTTGGCGGGCGACAAACGCGCGGCCGAGGCTTAGCTCATCGGCCGGCGGCCGGCCAGCGACTCTTCGTTGTAGAAGTGCGAGATCAGGTTGTAGCGCACGCCCTTGGTGGTCTCCAGGATCTCGTGCAGCAGCGAGGAGGAGAAGACGATCGCCGTGCCCGGATCGGGCCGATAGCCTTTCGGGCTGTACTCGCGGAATACGATCTCGCCGCCCTCGTAGTCGTCGTTCAACGGCATCGACAGCGCGAAGCGGCGATACGACGTCGCCGGGCTCGTATTGTCCCGGTGCCCCATCTTGTTGCCGCCGCGCTCGCCGACGTAGCGCGCAATGTGCAGGTCCTCATGCCGGGTAATGTCGAAGGCAAACGCTTTCTTGACCGCCGGCACGACCCGTCCCCATAGGCGCTCGTCGAGGAACGCGAGCGTGTTCCGATCTTTGATGATGTGATCGACGCGGTCCTGGCGGTTGTGCTCGTACACCGGGATCTTGTAGTCGCCCTGGAACTCGCCGGGCCTGGGCGGACGGACCGTGAACGGGCCGCCGGTCTCGAACGACTCGATCAGGCGGCCGCACTCCTCGGGCGACAACACGTTGGGGATGAGCAAGACGGGCGCATGCGGCGGCGCCCAGCGCGCTTCTTCGGCAGCTTGGCTGTTTTGAAGGATTTCCATGATTACCTGCGTTGTTTCTTCAATGTCGTCGGGCGTATCGAACCAGACCCGGACCTGACGAAAAGGCGTCAGCAGCACGAGGCGCATCGCCTCGTCGTGGTTCTTGTGCAGTCCGTACGAGGCGAAGATCGCCCCGGTGGAATCGCCGGCGACCGGCCAGCAGAAGCCCGCGGTCAGCTTCAACATCCGATTGTGCTCGGCATCGCTTTCTGAGGAGATCGCGATCACGGTAGCGTTGCACTCCTCGAAGAGCGGCTGCTGGTTCGCGATCGCCTTCAGGACCGGCACTGCGCTCTCTTCACTGCTGTCGTTCAGAAACACGAGCAGCAGATGGCGCCCGGACAGATGATCGTCGTTCAGGTTGAGGCGCCGGCCGTCCTCGTCGCGGGTGTCGAACGGCATCGCGAGCGCGCCGGGCCAGAGCGGCTGCACGTAGGCTGCGATCTGATTGGCGGCGATGTCGTAGGTCGGGCGGTTATCGGTCATGGCCAGTGCGGCGAGATACTCGAGCCCCGCTAGCGTAGGGTTCCGCCGCGCTAAAGTCCACGCTGAAACAACGCCCCGACGGCCAGGTCCCAATCCATGCGCTCGCCCTGCCACCTCGTCACGCAGCTACGGTCGTCGATGTCGATATCGGCCATATAGGTCTCGAACCAGCGGATCGGATCGACCACCTCGGCCGGGGTCTCGGGGACGACGTAGCCTGGCAACACGTCCCCGCGGGGACTCCGGAACTCGATCTTGCCGTCGTCGAGGCGCTCGCAGCCGAAGCCCCCCTCGTGGACCAGCCGATGATGGTGCCGGCAGAGCTCAACCAGATTATCGAGACTCGTCTCGCCGCCGTCGGCCCAGTGCTGAAGGCACACCTGGGGCAACGGCATCACCGCCTCGATGCGGGGCAGCTGGTACGGGGACTACGACATTGCCCTCGACTCGTCGCTCACATCGATACAAAACCACAGCGGCAAGCTCTACGTGGATGTCGATCTGACCTGGGACATCAACGACGCCTACAGCTTCACGATCGGCGGCAACAACATCTTCAACGAGTTCCCGGACAAGCCGGAGAACGAATCTTTCGTCGGTCAGATCTATCGGCCCGGTGAGCTGTTGGACTGGCAGGGCTCCTACTACTTCGTACGCGGCACCGTGCGCTGGGACTGACGGCTGAAAGCGGGCCCGTAAGCTGCTAGGCTTCGGGCTCTTTCAAACGCACAAGGGAGTATCGTCAGTGAGAACCTTGTTTGTCCTTTCAGTTCTATGTATGGCCGGTTTCGTTCAAGCCGCGAACGAGATCGATGCCAAAGTGGAGGCTGCGCTGGCCGCAGAGTCCCGCCCGGAAGCGGATCGCGTCCGTGACCGCAACCGCCGGCCGCTCGAGACGCTCAAGTTCTTTGGGCTGAAGGACAATATGCGCGTCGTCGAGCTGATACCCGGCGGCGGCTGGTACACGCGCGTGCTGGCGCCGGTCTTGGCCGATAACGGCAAGCTCTACGTCGCGATCGGCACCGGCCGGACCGAGCGAACCGTGCTCACGGAGCCGGGGTTCGAAAAGGTCGAAGTTCTAAGGACCACGGATAACATCCGCCGGCCCGAGGGCGCCCGCCTGTATACGCTCGACGACTTCGAGCTCGGCGTCTCAGGCGTGGACATGGTGCTGACGTTCCGCAACGTGCACAACTTCGACGCGGAGTCCCGAGACAGGCTCAACGGTCAGGTGTTCAAAGCCTTGAAGTCCGGCGGCCTCTACGGCGTCATCGACCACACGCGGCGCCACATGGAGCCGGACGACGCCGAGAACCGCCGCCGCCTAGACCCGGTGCTGGTCATCAAGGAAATGCTGGACCACGGCTTCGAGTTCGTCGCGTTCTCCGACCTGCACTACCGCGCCGACGACGAGCTCGAGTACGAGGTCGGGCGGAGATCGGTCACCGGCAATACCGACCGGTTCACGCTGCTGTTCCGCAAGCCGTGATGAGGATCATTTAGGCGCATCCGGTGCCGGATCGTCAAATTGCTCGATCTTGGCGCCGCCGGTATTGCGGCGCATCGTCCTGGTGACACGCGATCGCTTCTCGACGATTTTCCTGGCGACGAGGAAATTGCTGCTGGCCATGAAGCGTGCGTCGCTGCGCTTCAGCTGATCGATGTATCGATCCTCTTCGTCCGGAGGTACCCTCGCGCGGCCAAAGTCGTTCAACGCGCCGTCCATATCGCCGAGATGGGCCCGCAGCACTCCACGGTTGTTGTATGCGGCGTGACTCTTGTCGATCCGCACGGCGGCGCGGCACGTCGATTGTGCAGCATCGAGCCGACCTTCAACGATGTACAGGGCGCACAGCGTTGCAAGCTCGTCGATGACGTAGTCGTCTACCGAATCGCTCCGTCTGTCTTCGAGTATCCGGATGGCGTCCTCTCGCTGGCCGGACAGGATTTTCTCGATGCCGGGAACCTGTCCGTAGACGACCTTCAGATCGTAGGAGTCGGCACCGACCTCGGTGCCGATGGCGATGAGGACGATCGAGGTGAAGATCGGGCTGCGAACGCTCGGGTTCATCAGGATCCCTACGACGTGGGTGCGCAGATTGTATTCATGGTTAGTCGTAACGTACTGACTAAAATATAGTTTTTTTCTGTAGAAAAACTCGGGAAGGGTGAGTCGCGCGCGGACCGATAGTGACCTAAGGTTGTTATACGGCAGTTCAACGGCGTGGCTCGGATGTCCCTCGATATCCGACAGGGCTTTCGGCTCGGTCCATGGACGGTCGAACCCCTTAGAGGAGCGCTAACCGGCGCCGGAGGCGACATCGAACACCTTGAGCCAAAGGTGATGGATCTGTTCGTGCATCTGGCCGAGAACGCGACCGAGCTGTGTACGCGAGAGCAGCTCGTCGAGGCCGTCTGGCCAGACCACGTCGCCCCCGACGAGCTCTTGACGGGCGCGATCAGCGATCTCCGCCGCGCCCTTCGGGACAGCCCCGCCGACCCCCAACATATCGAAACGGTTCCCAAACGCGGTTATCGCCTGATCGGCCGAGTAAATCCGCTCGATTCGAAGCCGGCGCCCGAGCGGCAGTACCTGATCGCCGGTATCGTTGTCTTTGCATCTTTGGTGACGCTGGCGCTGTTGAGCGTCGGCGGATTCAGGGAACGCTCGGTCGACTTTGCGACCGGGGAGGCGACTACCTCGATTGCCGTACTTCCACTCGAGAACGTTTCCGGCGACCTGGACGAGCAGTACTTTGCCGATGGCATGACAGATACTTTAATTGGGGAGCTTTCCAAGATCGGCGCGCTGCGGGTCATTTCCCGGGAATCCGTCATGCGGTTCAAAGATAGCGAGCTGCCCGTGTCGGACATCGCGCGCAGGCTCAATGTGCAGGCCGTCGTAGTCGGGTCGGCGCTGCATGTCGAGGACACGGTCAGGATCGACGTCCAGCTCAAGGCGGCCGACGACTCTACAGAACTTTGGACCGACAGCTTCGATGGCGACATGAGCGATGTCTTGGCTTTGCACGGCGACGTTGCGCGCGCTGTCGCTCGTGAGATCCGAGTGAGGCTGACGGCTGAGGAAGCGAGCCGTCTGAGCACCGTCCGAAGCGTCGACCCGCAAGCCTTTCGGCGGGTCCTGGTCGCGCAGCATCACATGTCGAGGTGGGTGCCGGCGGAGCTCAAGAAAGCGAGGAGACACTTGCAGCACGCCATCGCGCTCGATCCGCAGTTTGCGCTGGCGTACACGCGACTGGCGAGGAGTTACTCGATCGAAGCGTTCATGGGTCACGTAAGTCCCAAGGAGGTTTACGGCAATGTCAAGGCCGCGGTCGCGCGAGCGCTTACTATCGACGCCGAATCGGCGGAAGCCCATCACCAGAACGCAGCGACGAAGTACTACTTCGATTGGAACTGGAATGAAGCGGAAGCCGAGTTTCGCAAGGCCATCGCGCTCAATCCGAGTTACGCGCACCCGCTACAGACTTATGCGTGGTTGCTGACGGCGACGGGGCGCACGGATGAAGCGCATGCGAGGATCGAACAAGCGCTGATGCTCGATCCTCTCGCTATGACGCTGCATATTGCGGCGTCGGACATCTACTACTTTTCAGGCGAGTACGCCCAGGCTGTCGCGCGCCTGCAGCAGGCCTTCGAGCTAGGGCCGAACAACGGAATTCTACTGTCCCGTCTCGGTTGGAGTTACGTGCAGATGGGCCGGTTCGACGAGGCCGTCGAAACGTTGAAGCTGGCGTGGGAGAAGATGCCTACTCATACGGAGAACCGCTGGATGCTCGGCCACGCGTATGCGGTGGCGGGACAGCATTCGGAGGCGCGGTCAATTCTCGATGATCTCGCCGTACTGTCTCAGCAGGAATACGTCATGCCTTTCGCGTTTGCGGTCATTCACGCCGGCCTCGGCGAGCACGATTTGGCGATCGACTGGCTGGAGCGAGCTTACGAGGATCGCAACGGCTGGATGGTGTACCTGAACGTCGCGCCGCATTTCGATCCGCTGCGCTCGCATCCCAGGTTCGAGGAGTTGGTACGGCGGATGAGGTTTCCCGACTGGCGCGGGTTGCCTTAGAACGCGAGTGCCGCCGCGTCGATCGCCAGCGGGCTGTCCTCACCCAGGCCGTTCGTCAGCGCGTCCTGCGCACGCGTGAGATCGGCGCGGGCCGACTCTAGCTCGTTTTGCATCCGGCGCGCTTTGGCGCGCAGCAGCAGGGCCTGGCCGACGTTCGCGCTCTGCGCCGGATCGCGCGCCGCATTCACGGCGAGCTCGTAGGAATCATTCGCGTAGCGTTCCGCCTCTTCGCCCTCGCCGCTCGCAAGCGCTATCTCTGCCGCGAGACGCAGCACGCTCGCGGTGCCGGGTGACCCGAGCGTGTTCGGGTAGTCGAGGCGCTCGAGCTCTGCGTCGATCAGCTCGAGCGCGCCGTCGACGTCGCCGCGTCCCAGCCGCACACCGGCGCGCCCCAGATTGACCGCCTGGATCAATCGGTCGTTCGCCGCGGCTGCGCTAAAGAAAGTCGCTTCGGCGGAGTCCAGGTACTCGTCCGCCTCGTCGTAGCGGCCCAGGTACATCAGGATCCTGCCGATCTGCAGCTCGTCCTGCGCCGCCCAGTACGTGTTGCCGGCGTTTTGCGCGGCCTCGAGTGCCTCGAACGCGACC
>JBFGFX010000191.1:0-7437 GCA_041579335.1 Woeseiaceae bacterium
GACCTTGCCGTCGATGCGCCACTCGCGGGCCAGCGGGATCTCCGCGAGCCCGGAGAGGATGTCGAGCTTGTTCACGGCGAGCGAGGTGAAGCCGTTCACGATCGCGGCCTCGCGCAGCACCACCCCGTCGAGCCAGCCGCAGCGCCGCGGTCGGCCGGTCGTCGAGCCGAACTCGCTGCCTACCGTGGCGAGATGCTCGCCCATGTCGTCGAAGAGCTCGGTTGGGAAAGGTCCGGCGCCGACGCGCGTCGTGTATGCCTTGACGATACCCAGGATGTAGTCGAGTTGGCGCGGCCCGATTCCGGTGCCGGTGCTCGCGGCGGCTGCGACGGTGTTGGACGACGTGACGAACGGATAGGTGCCGTGGTCGATGTCGAGGAAGGTGCCCTGCGCGCCTTCGAACAGAATGCTCTTGTCCGCGTCCGCAAATTCCTGCAGCAGCTGTGTGACGTCCGTCGTAATCGGCGCAATCGTCTCGGCGGCGCGCAGCGCCTCGTCGAGGGTCTTCGCGAAATCGATCGGGTCGGTCTTGAAGTAATTCTTGAGCAGGAAGTTATGGTAGTCGAGAATCTCGCCGAGCTTGGCCGCGAATTTCTCGCGAACAAACAGGTCAGAGACCCTGAGCGCGCGCCGCGACACCTTGTCCTCGTACGCCGGCCCGATGCCGCGCCCGGTGGTGCCGATGGCGGACGCACCGCGCGCTTTCTCGCGTGCCAGGTCGAGCGCAACGTGCGACGGCAGAATCAGTGGGCAGCGTGGACTGATTCGCAACCGCTCGAACACCGGCACGCCGCTGTCCATCAGCGTTTCGGCCTCGGCGATCAGGGCATCGAGCGACAGGACCACGCCGTTGCCGATCACGCAGCTTACGCCGTCTCGCAAGATGCCGGACGGAATCAGATGCAGCACTGTCTTCTTACCGTCGATGACCAGGGTATGACCGGCGTTGTGACCGCCCTGGAAACGCGCGACAACGGCAGCGCGATCCGTCAGCAGATCCACGATCTTGCCTTTGCCCTCGTCACCCCACTGGGTGCCGATGACGACGACGTTCTTACCCATCTCGCGTTACCCGCCTCAAGCCCTGACGACGAACAGCAGCAGCAATCCCGCCGCCATCGTAACCAGACCGACGATGCGCAGGTTGCCGTCGCCGAGCTGCTCGATCTGCGAGACGGCACGACGAAAACCGCCGGGGCTGACGAATGGAATCATGCCCTCGATGACGAGGTACAGCGCGAAAGCCGTCAAGATGTCCTGCCACATTTGTCGCTGTTCTTATTCGTGACGCATCCGAAGATCGGCGCGGCCGTGTCGCGTCTCGCCAGACGGCCGCGGCCCTTGGGTCGCTCCCGGCTACTGCCCGCCGCCGGACTGGTTGAGGTAGCGGAAAAACTCGTTATTCGGATCGACGACGAGGAGATCGCCAGCCTTACCCATCGAGCGACGATACGCATCGATACTTCGATAAAACGCGTAGAACTCGGGATCCTGGTTGTACGCGTCGGCGTAGATCTCGGCCGCCTTCGCGTCGCCTTCGCCGCGGATGATCTGGGACCGGCGGTTCGCATCGGCGAGGATAATCGTCCGCTCCTTGTCGGCGGCGGAGCGCTTCTGCTCCGCGATCTCCATGCCTTCGGCGCGGCGCTCGGCGGCGACCCGCGCGCGTTCCTCGCGCATCTGCTGGTACACCGAGTTGCGCACGTCGTCGGGAAATTCGACCTGCTTGACCCGTACGTCGATGAGCTCGACGCCGAGTCCTTCGGCCGTTTCCTTTGCTTTCTCCAGCATGTCGCGCATCAGCTCGACGCGCTCGACCGAGATCGCCTCCTGCACCGAACGCTTGCCGAACTCGGTCACGATCGCGTTCTTGATGATCTCCGACAGGCGCTGGTCGGCGACCGACAGCGAGCCGCCCGTCGACGTGTAGAAACGGACCGAGTCGACGATACGCCACTTGACGAAGAAATCGACCTGCAGCGCGAGCCGCTCGGCCGTGAAGATACGCTCGGGCTGATCGCCGATCGTCAGGATGCGCTTCGGAAACTTCTCGACGGTCTGAAACACCGGTATCTTCCAGTGCAGTCCGGGGTCGTACTCGGCGCGCACGACCTCGCCGACCTGCAGCTTGATCGCAAGCTCGCGCTCGTTGACGGTGAAAGCGGACAGGCCGATGATGACGAAGACCAGCCCGATGGCGACGACGGCACCGAATCTGAAGTTACTCATTGTCGGGTCCTCCGCGAGCGGGCGGCTTGGCTCTCGTCGATCGGCTGACTGTCCGTAGTGGGCGGCGCCGGCACCACGATGCTGTCCGAGTTCGTCAGCGCCGACTGCCGATTGTCGTTACCGATAAGCTTGTCGAGCGGCAGGTAGAGCAGATTGCCGCTTCCCTCGGAATCCAGGATCACCTTGTTGGAGTTGCCATACACCTCTTCCACGGCCTCGATGTACAGGCGGTCCCGCGTCACGCGCGGCGCTTTTTGGTATTCCTTTAGCAGAGCCGTGAAACGCGAGGCCGCGCCTTGCGAATCCGCGATCACGCGATCGCGATAGGCCTCCGCGTCCTGCAAAATTCGCGCGGCCCGGCCGCGCGCCCGCGGGATCAGGTCCTGGGCGTACTTGTCCGCCTCGAGCACGAAGCGATCGCTGTCGTTGCGTGCTTTCTGCGTGTCGTCCACGGCGTCCTGCACGGCCTTCGGGTAGTCGAGATTCTCGAGGCTGATCGAGGTCACGTCGATGCCGGCGCCGTACGCGTCGAGCGTGTTCTGCAGGATCGTGTGTGTCCGCGGAGCGATCTCGTCGCGCCGCTCGGTCACGAGCACCTCCAAGGAGCTCGTCCCGACCACCTCGCGCAGCGCGCTCTCGGTCACGTCCTCCAGGGTCGATTCCGGATCGACCACCTCGAAGCTATAGGCCACCGGGTCGCTGCGCCGGTATTGCACCACCATCTGCACGAAGACGTATTGCTCGTCGGCCGTGAGTATCTCGGTGCTGAAGCTGTAGTTGTCGACGGCGTTGGCGTTGACGATGTCCACGCGCTCGATCGGGAACGGCCAGTGCCAGTGCAGCCCCGGCATCGTCGTCGCGGTATAAGCGCCGAAGCGCTGCACGATGCCACGCTCGGCCTCGTCGACTCGGTAAAGGCCGGTGAACGCCCACGCGATCACGAGCAGCATGACCAGCACCCATCCGCCGGCCGAGCTCGGGCCGCCCGTGCCGCGACGGCCGCCCGTGATGCTGGTCAGCTTGCGCTGCCAGTTCTGCACGATCTGGTCCAGATCGCTGGGCTCGTCGCCGTCACGCTTCCACGGATCTTTTCCGTTTCCAGAATCATTCCACGCCATCGTTCATCTCTGCGTTATCCAGCGCGCCGGCGTGCCGGCCTGCGGCTGTTCGAGTACATCACTGCGCAGGTTCGCCCGCTTGAGGAAGCGCTTGAAGTCCCTCTCATCGATCGTGACCTCGAGCTCCCAGCCGCCGTCGGCGGCGGCAACCTCGCGGGTAACTGCACCCAAATCGAATAACAACGCCCGCTGGCGACCCTGGTCGGGCAGCAGGCGTATCGTTCCATTGACCGTTTTGCGGCGCAGACGATCGGCGATCGTCTGTAACAACAAGGGAATCCCTTCGCCGGTGACAGCCGACAGCCATACTGCCCGTCCCTCACCCCGGCGGTTGTTGGTCAGGCGCGGCTGGCGATCCAGCTTATCGATCTTATTGTACACCCTAATCTGCGGCACGCCGTCGGCATCGAGCTGCTTCAGCACTGCGTT
Source organism: Woeseiaceae bacterium (assembly GCA_041579335.1). GTDB lineage: Bacteria > Pseudomonadota > Gammaproteobacteria > Steroidobacterales > Woeseiaceae > JBFGFX01. The sequence continues at coordinate 3,777 of JBFGFX010000191.1, forward strand.
GACCTGACGGACGCGCTGCCAACGGTTGGCATCGCTCGCGTCGATCAGATGCAGGATGAGGTCGGCCTCGCGGGTTTCCTGTAGCGTCGCTCGAAACGCCGCCACCAGCTCGTGCGGCAGGTCGCGCACGAAGCCGACCGTGTCCGCGAGAATGACGGCGCCGCCGTCCGGCAGCTCGAGACGCCGCATCGTCGGATCCAGAGTCGCGAATAGCTGATCCTCGACGTAGACGCCGGCATCAGTCAGCGTATTGAACAACGTCGACTTGCCGGCGTTCGTGTAGCCGACCAACGCTACCGTCGGGATGTCGGCGCGGACCCGGTTCTGGCGGTTCATCTTGCGCCGGCCGTCCACCTGGGCGAGGCGCTCGTTGAGCTGCCGGATACGATTGCCGATCAGGCGCCGGTCGCTCTCGAGCTGCGTCTCACCGGGACCGCGCAGGCCGATACCGCCTTTCTGACGCTCGAGGTGGGTCCAGCCACGCACCAGCCGCGTCGACAGGTGACGGAGCTGCGCGAGCTCGACCTGCAGCTTGCCTTCGAAGCTCCTCGCCCGCTGCGCGAAGATGTCCAGAATCAAGCCGCTGCGATCGAGCACTCGACATTCGAGCTCGCGTTCGAGGTTTCGTTCCTGGCTCGGACTCAAAGGCGCGCTGCAGATGACGAGATCCACCCGCTTGCCGCCGATGAGACGTTTCACCTCCTCGAGCTTGCCCTTGCCGATGAAAAAGCGCGGATTGGGTCGGCGCCGACGCGATACGATGTCGGCGACTACCGACGCGCCTGCCGAAACGGCAAGCTCCGCAAACTCTTCGCGTTCGGTGAGGTCCGGGACCCTATCGGCGGCTGCATGAATCAGAATCGCGCGTTCGCCGCTTTGTGGCCGTTCAAACAAATACGACCTCCGGACTGTGCGACAACCTAGCCGTCAGAATCTCCCGACCCGTCATCCGGCAGCGGCAGGCGTACGTTGCGCGCCGGCACGATGGTCGAGATGGCATGCTTGTAGACCATCTGGCTAACGCTGTTCTTGAGAAGTACGACGAATTGATCAAATGAATCGACCTGACCCTGTAACTTGATTCCATTCACCAAGTAGATGGATACCGGAACCTTTTCTTTACGCAATATATTTAGGAAAGGATCCTGCAACGATTGCCCTTTAGCCATCTCGGGTCTCCTTATTTTTGTGCCTTTCTAGACCAATGCATTCGGTTGGCGCCGATTGCCCACATGCTATGGCTCGCCCAAAGCTAGTCGAAGTCTAACATACCGGAATCCGACCGTTTTCAGCTTATTCGTTCAATTTCCTTTCCACTACGGCCGATATGGCGCTTGCCGCGCCGGCTTCAAGGGGGTCGAACGCGGTCAACCCGGCCTCGCCTCGTAGCCAGGTCAGCTGGCGTTTTGCGAGCTGGCGCGTCGCGGCCTGGCCGCATCGCGTCGCTTCGGCCAGGTCGTAGCGGCCGGAAAGATGCGCCCATAGCTGGCGATAGCCGACGGCGCGCATCGACGGGGCCTCGGGCCCGAGACCCGGGCGCTGCATCAGTGACCGGACCTCGTCGACGAAGCCCGCCTCGAGCATTGCCAGAAAGCGTCGCTCGATCCGCTCGTGCAGCCGCGCGCGCGATCCGGCGATCAGAGCGATCTTCAAGAACGCGTATTCCGCCGGCGCCCTCGACCCCGCGGCTTGCCATTCTGTCAGCGATCGGCCGCTCACCCGATAGACCTCGACTGCGCGCTGGATGCGCTGCCGATCGTGCGGCCCGATGCGCTCCGCGGTCTCCGGATCGATGCGCGCGAGCTCCGCATGCAGCGCCGGCCAGCCTTTGTGCTCGGCCTCGTCATCGATCGCGGCGCGCGTCGCGGCACAGGCCTCGGGCAACTCGGCGATGCCGCGCGTCAACGAGCGAAAGTACATCATCGTTCCGCCGACCAGGAGCGGCACTCGGCCGGCCGCGTGGATCGCGTCGATCTCGCGGCGGGCATCCCGAACGAAGCCGCCGGCCGAGTACGCCTCTTCGGGATCGAGAATGTCGATGAGTCGGTGCGGCGCTCTCTCCAGGATCGCGGCGCCGGGCTTGGCGGTGCCGATGTCCATGCCGCGGTAGACCAGCGCCGAGTCGACGCTGACGATGTCCAGCGGCAAACGTTCCACGAGCTCGACCGCAAGCTCGGTCTTTCCCGATGCGGTCGGACCCATCAGACAGACGACGGGTTTTGCGGCTGTCACGGTTACTGGCCGCGCAGGAACAGCCTGTCGAGATCCGCCAGACGGATCGAGGTCCACGTCGGTCGGCCGTGGTTGCACTGATCGGCGCGCTCGGTCGTCTCCATTTCTCTCAAGAGCGCGTTCATCTCGGGCACGGTCAACATGCGGTTCGCGCGCACCGCGTTGTGGCAGGCCATCGTCGCCAAGATGTCGTCCAGCGCCGCATCCAGGCGCGCGCTCGAACCCAGCGCCGACAGATCCGCAAGCACGTCGCGAACGAGCGCCTCAGCTTCGGCCTGCTTCAAGAGCGCCGGTATCTCTCGGATCACAAGGCCGGTCGGGCCGCTGCGATCGACGACGAGTCCGACCGCGCCGAGCATCTCGGCATGCTCTTCGGCGAGCGCCGCCTCACGTTCGGACACGGCTATGGCGGCAGGCACGAGCAGCGGCTGGCGCACGATGTGGCGCTCGTCGAAATCGGCCTTCAGTTTCTCGTAGACGATGCGCTCGTGGGCAGCGTGCATGTCGACGACGATCAGGCCGTCGGCATTCTCGGCAAGCACGTACACGCCGCCGAGCTGCGCGATGGCGTAACCGAGCGGCGGGTACTGTGGCTCGTCGCCGGCTGCTGGCTCCTCGGCCATGGCGCGGTAGCCTTCGAGCGATTCGCGAACGGAGCGCTGCCTGCCGGTTCCCGACCCCGGCAACGGCATCGGCGCCTGCTCGAAAAGCGTGAACCGCTGCACCTCGGGCGGCACCGGGTCGCGATCGTGCCCGCCGGGCCGCGTCTCCTCGAGCGCGCTCTCGATCGCCTGCGAGACGACGCCGTGCACGCGCCTTCCGTCGCGAAAACGTATTTCGTGCTTGGCCGGGTGCGCGTTGGCGTCCACACCCGCAGGGTCCATGCTCAGGTAGAGGACGTAGGCCGGGTAGCGGCCATGAAAAAGGACGTCGCGATAAGCGTGTCGCGCAGCATGCGCGAGCGTCTTGTCGGTGATGCTGCGGCCGTTGACGAACCAGTATTGGAGGTCGGGTTGGCTGCGGTTGAAGGTCGGTAGCGCGAGCCAGCCGGACAACGCGATGTCATCGGCCACGCGCTCGAGGAACAGCGCCTGTGAGGCAAACGCCTTGCCGCAGACCGCCTCGATGCGCGTGAGCTCCGCGCTGCGGTCTATTGCCGACGCCAGCTCCAGCACGGTCTTGCGGTTGTGCCGCAGCGTGAAGGCGACCTGCGGCCGTGCCAGCGCCAGCCGTCGCAGCCAGCGATCGATGTGGCCGAACTCGGTGCGTTCCGTGCGCAGGAACTTGCGCCGCGCCGGCGTGTTGTAGAACAGGTCGTGGACCTCCACCGTGCAGCCGACGGGGTGCGGCGCGGGACGCGGCTCGCCGACGACACCGTTGTCGACCTCGATGCGCCAGGCGGCGTCCTGTCCGTCCGTACGGGCACAGA
>JBFGFX010000192.1:0-7411 GCA_041579335.1 Woeseiaceae bacterium
CGGTACGGCAAATGCAGGAAAAGATCGAGCGATCCGCCGAGCTCGGCGTCGGTGGCGTCGTCGCGCGCGTACTGGTACACGCCGGTCACGCCGCCGTCCATCGCGAGCTCGTCGGCCGCTGCCGGAGCCCCAGAGAATTCAGCCGCGAGCAGTGCGGCGATGCCGGCCAGGCGTTTCACGAAAGCTCCGGCTCGCCCGATCGTGTGGTGCATCCAGATCCAGCATCGGGCCGGCCGGCACGATGCGGGTCGGATTCACATTGTCGTGACTCACGTAGTAATGCTTCTTTATGTGCTCGAAATTCACGGTCGGGCGAATGCGTGGATGCTGATAGAGCTCGCGCGTGTACGCCCACAGGTTCGGATAGTCGACGATGCGTCTCAGATTGCACTTGAAATGGCCGTGGTAAACGCTATCGAAGCGAATCAACGTGGTGAAGAGACGCACATCCGCCTCCGTCAGCGTCGCGCCCGCGACATACCGCGTTTCGGAGAGCCTGGCCTCGAGCCAGTCGAGGGTTTCGAAAAGCGGCGCCACCGCCGCATCGTAAGCTCCCTGGCTGGTTGCGAAACCCGCCCTGTAAACGCCGTTGTTGAGCGTCTCGTAGACGCGCTCGTTGACCGCGTCGATCTCGTCGCGAAGCGCTTCGGGATAGTAGTCACCTGGGTCGGCGCCCTGCGCGTCGAACGCCGAGTTCAGCATTCGGATGATCTCGGAGGATTCGTTGCTCACGATCGTGTCGCGCCGTTTGTCCCACAGCACCGGCACGGTCACTCTGCCCGTATAGTCCGGATCGGCTTTCTGATAGAGCTCGTACAGCCGGGCGACGTGATGCACCGGATCCGGCACGACACCCTCCCCAGCCTCGAAGGTCCAGCCATGCTCGCCCATGTACCAGTGCACCACAGAGACCGGCAGGAGCGGCTCGATCCCTTTGAGCGCGCGCAGGATCAAGGTACGGTGCGCCCACGGGCAGGCGAGTGAGACGTACAGATGATAGCGATCGCGCTCGGCAGCGAAACCGCCGTCACCGCTCGGCCCGGGTGCGCCGTCCGGAGTGATCCAGTTGCGAAAGGTCTGCTCCTGGCGCTTGAACTCGCCGCCGGTCGATTCGGTGTCGTACCAGCGGTCTTGCCAGCTGCCTTCTACGAGTAATCCCATGTCTTGCTCCGAGGTTGCGTTGAGACCGCGCCGCGGCTAGCCGGTCCCGGAGAGCCGCGCCGCCGCCTCGAGCTCGTCGTCGAGTCGCCGAGCTTCCGATGCGCGCGCCGTCGATCGGCGCGAGAGCAGCAGGTAGAGCGCCGGGGTCAAATATAGAGTGAACACAGCGGCGATCCCGAGCCCACCGAAGATCACCCAGCCGATCGCGCTGCGCGCCTCGGCGCCGGCCCCGTCGCTCAGGATCAGCGGCAGACCACCGAGCACGGTCGAGATCAGGGTCATCATGACCGGGCGCAGCCGTACCGCGGCGCCCTCCTCGATCGCCGCACGGACTCGCTTGCCGTCGTCGCGGAGCTGATCGGCGAACTCGACCAGGAGGACGCCGTTCTTGGCCATGAGTCCAATCAGGAGCACGAGCCCGATCTGCGAATACACGTTCAGCGAGGTGCCGGTCAGCAGAAGCGCGAACACGGCGGCGGCCAGGCCCAAGGGCACGATGAGGGTCACGACGAGCGCGCTCTTGAAGCCCTCGAACTGGGCACAGAGCACGAGGAAGATGACGATCAGCGCCAGGACGTAGGTCATTGCCACCTCGCGCGAGGTCTCGTCGAGCGTGGCGGCCTCGCCGAGCAGGAGCAGCGACACGTCCTCCGGCAGCACCTCGGCCGCCAACCGCTCGAGATCGTCGACCGCGGAACTGAGCGGGTAGCCGTCGGGGCGCTCGATGTCGATCTCGATCGCCCGCCGCTGCGCGACGCGATTGAGCTCCGCGGCGACCCCTTCTTCCGCGAGCGTCACGACGCTCGACAGCGGCAGAAGCCTCCCGGCATCGGTGGCAACGTACAGATTGACGAGATCGGACGGATCGTTGATCTCGCCGCTCGCGGATTCCAGCAGGATCGGTACCGCCTCGTCCTCTACGTTGAGGTCGACGAGCCGGTCGCCGTCGATCATCGCGCTCAGCGTCACGGCGAGCTCCGAAAGGTCGATGCCGAGGTCGGCGGCGCGGCGCCGATCGATCTCGACCTTGAGCTGCGGCTGGGTCGGATCGTAGTCGATGTCGGGCCGGCTCAGATTCGGCAGGCGATCCTCGATCGCGGCGGCGAAGGTCTTCGCCGCGTCGAAGATGCGGTCGTAGTCGTTGCCCAGGAGTGCCACCCGGATGCCGCCGTCGGCACGCCGAAGATTCAGGCTGTTGCCACCCCAGACGCCCGCTCGGACGCCGGGAATCTCCGCCAGCGGGCCGCGGAGAGCGGCTGTAATTTCCTGCTGGCTTCGGCGTCGCTCGCTCCAGTCGACGAGCGGCACGATGACGCGGCTGCGGTTGGGGTCCCAACTGCCAAGGACGGTGTACATCAAGGTCGCATCGCCGCTCTCGACCAGCGGCTCGAGCAGCGCTTCGATCGCCTCGGTCTGGCGATCCATGTAGCCGATGCCGACGCCGTCCGGTCCGCTCGCGAAGACGTTGACGACGCCACGGTCCTCGGACGGCACGAGCTCGCGATCCAGGAGCTGATAGCCCGCGATCGCACCGCCGGCGAACACCAGGCTCAGACCGACGGCCGCCCAAGGGCGGTCGAGCGCGTGCGAGAGCGAGCGCCGGTAGCCCATCGAGACGCGATTACCGAAGGCGACGAGCAGCGCGCGGAAGCGCGTCTCGCGTCCCTCGCGCGCCAGTCGTGCGGCGGCCGCGGGGACCAAAGACAGCGCCACGAAGCTCGATATGACGACGGCGCTCGCGAGAACCAGGCCGAACTCCCTGAACAAGCGCCCGGCCGTGCTGGGCAAGAACGAGATCGGCACGAACACCGAGATCAGCACGGCGGTCGTCGCCACCACGGCGAAAAATACCTGGCGCGTGCCGAGCACGGCGGCAGCGCGCGCGCGCAATCCTTGTCCGCGGCGCCGCTGGATGTTCTCCAGCACGACGATGGCGTCGTCGACGACTAAGCCCGTCGCGAGCACGAGCGCCAGAAGCGTCAGGATGTTGATCGAGAAGCCGAGCAGCCAGATGGCCGCGACCGTGCCGACGAGCGCCACCGGGATCGCGATGCTCGGCACCAGCGTGGCTTTGAGGTTGCCGATGAATAGCCAGATCGTCGCGATGACGATTGCGATGGTGAAGGCCAGCGTCACCAGCACCTCGTTGACGGAGCTATTGATGAACGTCGCCTGATCGTCGGTGACCACGAGCTCCAGGTCGTCGAAGCGGTCATTGATGCGCGCGATCGCTGACGCGACCGACGCGGAAATCTCGATGGTGTTGGAGCGGGCCTGCCGGATGACGCCCAGACCGAGCACCGGGCGGCCGTCGAGACGCGTCAACGACGTGGCGTCCTCGGGGCCGAAGAACACGTTCGCGACGTCGCCGATCCGGATCGAGCCGCGGATTACGATGTCGGCGATCTCGGCCGGATCGACGACCGACGCGTCGGCCCGCACGATCAGCTCCTGATCGCGCGATCGGAAGCTGCCTGCTGGCACGTCGAACGGCGCCTCGCGCAAGGCTTCGGCCACATCGCTCACCGACAGCCCGTAGCTCGTCAACCTGAGTGGATCCGCGGCGACGCGCAACACGCGCTGGCGGTCCCCGGACAGCTGCACGTCGGCAACGCCGGGGATCGAGATCAGGAGCGGGACGATGTCCTTCTCGACGATCCGTGTAAGCGACTCCTCCGTGAGCGTGTCGCTCAAGACGGCGATGTTGACCACCGGCTCGGCGTCGTCGTCCGCTTTGACGACTACCACCTGCTCGACCCGGTCGGGAAGTTGCCGCGCGACGCGGTTGACCGCTTCACGGACGTCGGCTGCCGCCGAGTCGATATCGGTACCGGGGCGCAACTCGATGCGCATCCGGCCGTTACCCTCCTCGGAAGCGGACGCGATCTGTTCGACGCCGGACACGCGGGCGACGGCGCCCTCCAAGAGGCTGATGACCTCCGCATCCATCGTCTGCGGGGAGGCGCCCGGGTAGTCGACGCGGACGCTGACGACGGGCCGGTCGATGTCGGGCAGCTCGCGCACCTCGACGGCCATGATCGCCGCGATGCCGGCGAGCACGATCAGCAGGTTGGCGACCAGTATCAGCACCGGGCGCCGGATGCTGACGCTCGGGAGGTCGTTTTTGGTGTGGCGGTCCACCGTCAGTCCGATTCGGCAGCGGCGTCGCGCCGCAGCGCGTCGATGGCGACCGCGTCACGAGCGCGATCGACCAGCGACGGAGCGTCGTAGGCGACGCCGATGCCGTCGCGCATGCGCTGTATGCCCTCGACCACGACGATGTCGCCTACGTCCAGATCGGCGTCGAGAAGCACGCGTCCCTCGCGGCGCTGCACGATCCTCGCGGGCTTGCGGTCGGCTCGGCCGTCGACCACCGACCAGACGTAGGCGCCGTCCGCGCCCCACTGCACGCCGGTCTCCGCGACGACGGGAAACGATTCGCCTTCCACGTCGACCGCCACGCGGAAGCTCATCCCGGGCCTGAGCGCATCGTCCTCGTTGAGCACCTCGGCGCGCGCGGCGAAGGTCCGCGTTTGCGGGTCGATGCGGCTACCGATGTCGACGATGCGTCCGGTACCGGCCGCGTCGCGCGAGTCCCACGTCTCGAGCCGAACCTCGTCACCGACGGCCACTTCGCCGACGAAACTCTCGGGCACGTCGAAGCGAACGAGCAAGGAGCGCCGATCATCGAGCGTGGTAATCAGCGTGTCGGTGCCGACGCGGTCGCCCCGATCGATTTCAGTCGTGCCGACGTGACCGTCGAACGCGGCCGTGATGGCGCGATCGGCGAGCGCGATCTCGGCGCGCTCGAGCTCCAGTCGGGCGACCTCGACGGCGCTCCGCGCCTCGTCCAGCACGCTCGGGACCACGGCGCCGCTGCCGGCGGAGCGCGAATAGCGGCTATAGAGACGTTCGGCGTCCCCGAGCCGGATCCGGGCGAGCGAGACCGCGAGTTTCTCCTCGCGGCTGTCGAGCTCGACCAGGACGTCTCCGGCCAGAACGGCTTGTCCGGGCGTGAAGTTCACCGCCACGACCTCGCCGGCGGCGACCGGATAGAGCTCGGCCGAGCGCCGCGCCCGCGACGTGCCAACAGCCTCGATCCGCGTGCGCGTGCGCTCGAAGCGCAGCGGCTCGACGATGACGCGCACGTCCTCGATCTGACGGGACGGCGCCTGCGCCGGCGCCTCCGAACAAGCGGCCAGAACGAAACTGGCTGCGGCGAGCAGCATCGCGGTGGTCGATCGTGACAAGTGGGCCTCCCTACGGCATCGCGTGGCGCGATGCTCTCTGTGGTTCATCGAACTGTGTCGCAGCGAAACGGTAGGCGGCGACGATCTGGGCGCGAGTATACGACGCGCCTGACCGCAGACGAGTGGCGGTGCGTTAAATGTTTGAAATTGTGACAACTTGTTACACATTGGCCGCCGCGACGCCCGGCGACCGAGGAAGGCTTCAGCCGATCGCCGCGTCCAGGTATAGCATCAGCGTGAAGCCTGCCAACAGCGAGAAGGTCGCCAGAGTCGCGAAGCCGCCGCGATGCGTCTCCGGAATGATCTCGTGGCTGATGATGAACAGCATCGCACCGGCCGCGAACGCGAGCGCCCAAGGGATCGCGGCGGCCGCGAACGACACCAGGACGCTGCCCGCAAGGGCGCCGACCGGCTCCGCGAATCCGGACAAGACGCCAACCAAGAGCGCCTGCGACCGCAGGTAGCCTACAGACAGGAGCGCTACCGACACCGCCAGGCCCTCGGGGATGTTCTGCAGGGTGATCCCGAGCGTAAGGGTCACGCCGTTTTGCATGTCGCCGCCGGCGAACGCCACGCCGACCGCCATCCCTTCGGGAAAATTGTGCAGTACGATCGCGATGACGAACAGCCAAATGCGACTCAGATTCTCGGCCTCTGGACCCTCGCGTCCCGCGAGGAAGTGCTCGTGCGGCGAGTAGCGGTGCACGAGCGCGAGCGACGCGGCGCCGGCGAGCAGGCCGGCGCACGCAACCAGCACGGCGAGCTCGTCGCTGTCGAAGCGCGAATCGGCAAACTCGATCGCCGGCAAGAGCAGCGAGAACACGGAAGCGGCGAGCATGACGCCGGCAGCGAGGCTCAAGAGTCCGTCCTCGAGCTTCGGCGACAGCCTGCGTATCGCGAGCACGCCGAGACTGCCCAAGCCCGTACCGAGGCTCGCGAGCAGGCTCGCGATCAACGCCGGAACGATTACGTTTGTCGCTTGAGCCATGACAATCTGCGATCGGCGAGCAGCACGGCCGCGGATCCGCGCCGATCGGCCCGATTGCGATATCTCAGGGCGTGCGCGCTGCAACGCGTCGTAGCGCTTGGTATAAATTTTATATTTTTCATATACTTATGAAACTCTTCTTTAATAAGCTTCGACGGATACCGCCACCGATGCCGCGAGTCACTGCGACGCGACGCATTGGGATAAAATTCATGGGCGTCACGAGATTCGGACCTCGTACCGCGCATCGTTTGCGCCAGCGTGGGTCCAGTGCTTTCTTTGCAGAATAATAAACAAGTAGGGCCCGATGGTGCAGGAACCCGAATCATTCCGCGAACGACGAATCGCTGCGCGCTTCGCAGTGCATTGGCCGCCAACCGAGCCGGCAACGGCAAGAACCCGCTGCTTGAACGAAGGCACGTTTTCGCTCACGAGACGCGTCACACCGGCAATGTCCATTAGACTGGGCTCTGTTCGACGCGAAGGCGTATTCAATGAGTACGATTGAACAAGAAACGGACCTGTTCGATCGCCTGGGCGGGCAGATCGGGCGATTCGTGCACACAGAGAGCTTTGGCGGCCTGTTGCTCGTGGCCGCCGCGTTGCTGGCGATGTTCGTCAAGAATTCGCCACTAACCGATATCTACATTGCGTTCTTGAACATCGAGGGAGAGGTGCGGTTTGGCGCGCTCCAAGTCGAGAAACCGCTGTTCCTCTGGGTCAATGACGGCTTGATGGCCGTATTCTTCTTCCTGATCGGGCTCGAGATCAAGCGGGAACTGCTGGAGGGCGAGCTCTCCGATCGTCGTCAGCTCGTGCTGCCCCTGGCGGGTGCCATTGGCGGAGTAGCAATCCCTGCGCTCGTCTACCTGGCACTGAATCATAGTGATCCTCATGCCGTCGTAGGATGGGCCATCCCAACTGCCACGGACATAGCTTTTGCGCTCGGGGTCCTTGCGCTGCTCGGCACGAGCGTACCGCCGGCGCTAAAGATATTCCTGATGACGCTCGC
>JBFGFX010000193.1:0-7379 GCA_041579335.1 Woeseiaceae bacterium
CCGGGCACCGTCTGCAGCTCGAACTTCAGGAACCAGTCCTGCAGGCTCCGTAGCTGCGCGAGGTCGTGCTGGCCGGACCGATCGACCAACGCGTACTCGAAGATCCAACCGACGCCCGTCGCGTCCGGTCCGAGCGCGGGCCGCGCGGTGTCGGGCAGCCGGGTCGCCACCTGACTCAGGTATTCGAGGACGCGTGACCGGGCCCAGTACAGGTCCGTGCCGTCTTTGAAGATCACATAGACGTAGGAGTCGCCGAAGAACGAATAGCCGCGGACCGTCACGGCTTTCGGCACCGACAGCATGGCCGTCGTCAGCGGATAGGTCACCTGGTCCTCGACGACCTGCGGCGCCTGGCCGGGATAAGTCGTCTTGATGATGACCTGAACGTCCGACAGGTCCGGCAGCGCGTCGATCGGCGTCTCGCGAAGTGCGTAGAGACCCGCGACGACCAGAAATCCGGTGACCAGCAGCACCAGCAGGCGGTTGCGGATCGACCAGCGAATGAGCGCGGCGATCATTGCGGCTCGTCCATCCGATGCTCACCGTGCTCCATCGGCTCCTGGCCTTCCGCGGGCGGCGCCGCGTCGCCGTCCTCCATGCGTGCGAGCGCCGAGCCGATGTTGGATTCGGAATCGATCAGGAACTGGCCCGACGTCACGACTCGATCACCCGCCGCGACGCCCTCCCGTATCGCAACCCGGTTACCGGACTCGACGCCCACGTCCACCCGCTGCGATCGGAAGCGGCCGTCACCGAGCGCGATCACCACTCGATCCACGTTGCCGCCGCGGATCAGCGCTTCTCGCGGCACGTGCACGACCGGCTCGGTGTCCGAACCGTACAGCGTGACGCGCGCGAACATGTTCGGTCGTAGGATGCCGTTTTGGTTGTCGAAACGCAGGCGGACTTTCAAGGTGCGGGTCATCGGATCGAGCTCCGGATAGACGTAGTCGACCGTGCCCTGCCAGCGTTCGCCGGGCAGGTAGTCGAGCTCGACCTCGGCGCGCTGGCCCGACTCGACCCAGGCGGCCTGGCGCTCGAAGACCTCGGCCTGCACCCAGACCCGATCGAGCTCGGCAATCGACATCACCTCGGTTGCGGGCGTGACGTAGATGCCTTCGCGCACGCCTAAGTGCGCGACGAAGCCGTCGGTCCCCGCGTAGACCCGCACCCGTTGCCGCACGGCGCGGTTGCGATCGAGCTCCTCTATCTCGCCTACGGTCACGCCGAGCGCGCGCAGCCGGTCGCGCGACGCATCGAGCAGCAGGGTGTTGCCGCTGTTCAGTGCGGTGAGGTATTCCTGCTGCGCGTTGACGAGTGTGGGCGAATACAGCTCGAACAAGAGCTGGCCATTGGTCACCGGGTCGCCGGTCGCGTTGGTCGAGAGGCGCTCGATCCAGCCTTCGACGCGGGTATGAATGTGCTGCAGCGTGTCCTCGTCGTAGCCGACGTAGCCGACCGTCTCGATGCGCCTCGGCAGCGCGCCGTATTCGGCGCTCGCCGTTCGAACTCCGAGGTTGCTGACAACCGTCGGGTCTATCTTGACGGTGCCGGGCTGCGGGCCGGCCTCGTCCGCGTACACCGGCACGAGATCCATGCCCATCGGCGACTTGCCGGGCTCGTCTCGGCGGTAGTTCGGATCCATTGGCGCGACCCAGTAGAGAATCTCGCGCTCGGCTTCTCGCGGCGGCGCGTCGCTATCGGATGCGGTTGACCACAGGCGACCGAGCACGACGCCGATCACGATGGCGGCCGCAAGCGCGGCCAAAATCAATGTCCGGTTCTTCATCGGGGAAACCCTCCGAGATTGGCGAGCACCGCGTAACTCTGTGCGCGTTCGATCTGCAGACGGACGTAGTCGAGCCGCACGTTCAGATCGTCGATGTAGCCGCGCATGACGTCGGCGAAATCACCGGTCTCGCTCTGATAGGCGACGAGCGACGCGCGCGCCTGGTTGACCGTCTGCACGATGATCTGCGATTCGTAGAGCACCAGGCGGCGTGACAGATCCTGCCAGCGGGCGTACTCGGCTTCGAGCCGGCTTACTAACCTGCGCGTGACCTGTTCCCTGGACTCGATCGCGGCGCGCCGCTCGCTGAGCGCAGCGGCGATCGTCCGATCCTGACGGTTCTTCTGAAACATCGGCAGATCGACCGTCACCGACAGGCTGATGAAATCGGATCGGGGGCTGCCGTCCGGCAGCGATCCGTCACGATAGCTGTAGCCCAGGTCCAAGGCCCAGCCGGGCTTGGTCCGCTCCTCGGCCAGCTCGACGCCGGCCTCACGGGCGGCCACCTGCGCATCCGCGGCTTTGACGGCAGGATGCCGAAGGACGCTCTGCCGGATCGTCTCGAGCGGCGGCACCCGATCCCAGGCCGGCAGCTTCGCGGCAATAGGACGCGCGGCGTCCCCGCCGATCCATTCGCCGAGCTGCGCTCGCGCATGCGAGCGCTGGCGATCGATGTTTATCAGCCGATCGTCCAGGCGGCTCAGCTCGAGCTCGGCCCGCAGCACGTCCTGCTGGTTGCGTCGCCCGACCGCATACAGGGAGCGCGTCACGGTCGCGAGATCGACGAAGAACGGCCGCGACTCCGTCACGAGCTCCTTCGCCAACTCCCAGTAGTATGCCTCGAGCCAGGCGCTGCGCACCGCGGCAAGGACATCCAGGCCGCGCGCATCCGCGTTGCGGCCCATCTCGTCGGCTAGCGACGCGAACTGCCGCGTGCTGATCGCCCGGGTCTTGCCAGGCGGGAACGCCTGGCGGATCCCGATCAGCGCGTGCGTCATGCCCTCGGTCGTAAATCCGCCCGCTTCGATCGGGTAGTTGTTCAAGGCCACGCGTAGCGAGGGATCGGCGAGCTGACCCGCCGCGATCGAGCGCTCCTCCAGCGCATTTGCGTGCGCTAGGAACGATGCCTGGCCCGGTTCGTTCGCCAGGGCTTTGTCTTCCGCTTCTGCGAGCGTCAGCGGGATATCGTGTTGCGCCATCGCGCTCGAGGCGAGCATGCAGGTCGCCGCAAACGCGCCGAGCACGCGGCAAATCGCGGAAGGCGTCACGCCCTTCAACGAGCACTTGGGCTTTCGCCCACTTTCAAGGTACATCGACAAACTCCTGCTCTGGAAACCGACGGGTGAACGGTTCAGATCGAGGAGTCAGCTAATCCAGGAAAACGCAGTACAGGACGTTGAGTGACGGTGAGGCGCGGGGCCCCGAGCCGGGATCGGCGACAAGGGTGCGGCCGTGCGGCAACGGAGCTCGCGGGTCGAACGGACACGTGCCGCCGAGAGCGATGAGCTCCTGAGGCGCGTCCTTGAGCTTCAGCTGACCGCCGCGGCCGTCGTAGCTGGCATCGTCGACGGTGCCGCAGGTCGCTTCCATGGTTGCGCAGGACGGGCTCGATACGTCATCGCCGTGCGCATGATGGGACGGCATCGCGTGATTGCTCACTGTCGGACAGTGCGGGCAGTCGTGCTCGCCCGGCCCACCGTACGCCGTGGCACAGGGTTGGATGGCGAGGTTCAGCCATAGCGCAGCGAGCAGCGCCAGCAGCCGGCTGCTGCCGGTTGCGTGCTTGTGAGCCATTGTCGCTAACGAACGCATGTTTCGAGACTTGTTCTCAACTCGGGTACAGCTCAACTATTTAGACCATTCGCGCCCGCGATACAAGGATCTCGGTCCGACATCTGCTCGACGCACGCACCCGCGGCGTCGGCCCGCCTTCGACAGCGGCGGCCGGGGCCGCCGCCAAGAGACCGAGCGCTTCGACCCGGATTACTCTCATGTTCATGCTCCTAGGCGTTTCAAAGATGTACTCGCGGCACCGTGAAGATCAAGAACATGCCGAGCAGTATGCCGACCCGATATCCCCACTCGGAACCCGGTGCCGATGCTGCGGGACGCGAACCGTGTTCATGACTGACGCCGAACGCGACGACGTGCACGAGGGACCCCGCCACGAACGCCTGGAAATACGCGACGCTCCGGTTCTCGGCGACCTCCACGACCGACTGACCGAGGAAATACGCGGCTCCGGTTGCCGCGATGATCAATGCAAAGGTTGCGAGCGCGGCGGGCTTGCCGAAGCTAGGGCTGACCGACCACCAGATCGCCATGCCGACCGGTAACCGATGCAGGATGACGCCGAGAGCGAGCTGGTTCTCGAACAGGGAACCGGCCAGTCCCGACCCGAGATGCGCCGACGAATCACCGAGTGGCAGCAGCGCGATGCCGTCGATCGTCGCATGCACCGCGAGACCCAACGCCGCGAGAATCAGGATGAATCCGTGTGCCTCGTGCAACGATTGCTCGAACGAGCGCTCCACGATGATCGGAAACGCCAGCCCGAGGATCAGAAACGCGATGGCATAGAGTCCGCCGCTCGCGATCGCTGCCGGGATGATATAGACGCACACGATGCCTGCGATCGTGATGAAGATGAAGCCGTCGAGGATCTCGCGCGCGGTCGGCTGCCGCTGCCCGAGCGCGTATACGAACGGGCCGAGCAAGAGAGCGATGACGCTCAGCGCGAAGGTCATTGGCTCAGTTCCACGTATTCGTCGATCGACCGATGCGAAGTTATTCTCGTCCCGAGTCAGCGCGGGCGCGTTCCGCGGGAAAAGCGCGAGTCTACCCGAGCCGTGAGTCGGGCGCGATGTGCCGGGATCGCGCGTTGCGCCACCTGCGGCTGCGCTGCACGATCTCGAGCAATTCGGGCCACGTGTTGACGCAGTCGACAGGTCGCAGAAACGTGTTTACGCAATCGACAAATAGTCGTTCGCAATCGGTCGAATCCGGCGCTTTATGTCCAATAACAACATACTGTTTTCAATGCATTTTTTTGGCCGGACGGACCGAGTCCTCAGTCCTGTCGCAATTTGTTGACAGTGCGTTTTGCGGTGTGAAAACCTTCGATTTCAAACGACAAAGGCACACCTTTCGAAAGAATGGGCCGCAAAGCCACCGGTCTCGTTTGCCTGTAGACAGCGGGGTTACCAACAATGGACTTCCTCCTCAGTATCACTCCCTGGCCCGTACTTTCCGCACTGCTGTGGATCGTGCTGATCGTTGCAGCGCTCTATTTTGCGCGGCCAACCGCACACAAATTGATCCTCAAGATGGGCGTATCGGTGCAGCGGCTATTCCGCACGGCCTCTCTGTCGGTGACGAAAGCCGAAGCGCGGCTCGCCGACCGGAACCGGGAGGTGCTGCTTGCCGCCGGGCGCGAAGCGAAGGAACGCATCGTGGAGCGCGAATTCGACCGCATCAACGAGACCGTGCGCAAGGATTTGGCGAACTTCTCCGTGCTGCATCGCTCGCTGAGCGAGTCGATCACCCGCATCGAAGAGGATCATGCGACGGCGGTCGACGTGCCGCCGGATCCGCCGGGCTGGGTCAAAGCGGTCGAGGCGGTTGCGGCGCTCGATTCCAAGGACAACCGGGTCGGCGTTGGCGGAATCCTGAGCAATATCCACGAATCGATGATGCACGCGCACAAGGAAGCGATGACGGCGTATCGCAGAGCGAGTCGCAAGCGCCACTCGTTGCTCCGCAAAATGCGTCCGGAGTGGCGCCGGATTCAGCAGACGCTGGACAACGTCGGCAAGAATGTCGACAGCCTGTTGGGCCGGTCGGCGACGATCGATCGGCACATGCAAGAGTACGAAGATATCATCCGCGGCGAGGATCGCGCCGTGTCGATTCTGTCGTCGTCCTCGTTGGTCTACTTCTTCGTCTCCGCGCTCGTCCTCGTCGTCGCGGTTGGCGGCGCCACGATCAACTTCTCGCTGATCGCGCGTCCGATGGCCGAGATGGTCGGTGGGACGAACCTGATCGGCGGATTCCGCACGGCGGACATCGCCGCACTGGTGATCATCATGGTGGAGATCTCCATGGGGCTGTTTCTCATGGAATCTCTGCGCATCACGCGCCTATTCCCGGTCATCGGCGCCCTGCCGGACAAGACGCGGATACGCATGATATGGATCACGTTCACGATCCAGTTCTTGTTGGCGACCGTGGAAGCCGGTCTCGCGTTCATGCGCGAGGTGCTGCTCCACGAGGAGCTCGCAACCAGCGCGATACTGCGCGGAGACGCGGCCGCTGTGACCACCAACGAGTACATGTGGATCACGACCGCGGCGCAGATGGGCATGGGCTTCATTCTCCCGTTCGCCTTGACCTTCGTCGCGATTCCTCTCGAGACCTTCGTGCACTCGCTGAGGACGGTCATCGGGCTGGTCGCGATCGGTTTGCTGCGAGTAACGTCGTTACTCCTGCGTCTGCTCGGCAACGGGGCGCGCTACCTGAGCGTCGTCGTGTCGCAGATTTACGATCTGCCGCTGTTCATTCCGCTGTGGTGGGCGGCGCGCGATGCCGAATCCCGCAGCTCCCGCAACGATAGTCTGAGAAAGGTGATGCCATGAGACGATTGAGCATAGCAGTCGCCTGCGCGCTGCTCGCGGCTTGCACGTCCTCCTCTACGCCAGGCAACTCGGGCGTCTACATGTTGATCGACACGTCCGGGACCTATCGTGAGGAGATAAACAAGGCGGAACAGATCATTCGCTACACGTTGTCGCGCCTGGATGCGACGGATTCGTTCGCGGTGGCTCGCATCGACACCGGCAGCTTCAGCGAGAAGGACATCGTCGCAAAGATCACCTTCGACGACCGCCCGAGCATGGTGAATCAGCAGAAACGGCAGTTCGCCGAGCAGATCAGCATGTTCGTCAAGGAGGCGAAGTCCTCGCCTTACACGGACATTACCGGCGGCCTGCTGCAGGCGGTCGAGTTCCTGAACGAGAAGCAGCCGGGCAAAAAGAAGGTGTTGATCTTCTCCGATCTCAAGGAGGATCTCGAGGAGGGCTACATCCGCGACATCGACTTCGATCTCGACGGCTTCGACATCATCGCGCTGAACGTCACCAAGCTCCGCTCCGACAACGTCGACCCGCGCGAGTACCTCGCGCGGCTGGACGAATGGCAGACCAGGGTCGAGAGCTCGGGCGGCAACTGGCGCGTGATAAACGACTTGGACGGCCTCGACGGCCTGCTCTGAGCACGATTTCGTAGCACACTATGATTTGATCGTCAGTGCTACTTACGGGGTCGAGCTGCGGTTAAGGAAAACCGCGGTTCGACCCCAATTCATTGTTCGAAGAGCTGCCGGACCTCGACGATCAACGACCACACATACATCGCGCCGAGGCTGCAGCCGAACTTGGATTGGCCGGAACCCAAGCCGAGCTCGTCGATGATCTGCTCGCAGGAACAGCCGCCGGTGTCGACCGTCGTGAACACGCGGCGCTGCGGGTAGCGGCCCGGCGAGCGAGTATCGAAGATGAAGTCATCGTCCGTCAGCGCATAACGCAGCACGCCC
>JBFGFX010000194.1:0-7323 GCA_041579335.1 Woeseiaceae bacterium
CGACCGTGCAGCCGACGGGGTGCGGCGCAGGACGCGGCTCGCCGACGATACCGTTGTCGACCTCGATGCGCCAGGCGGCGTCCTGTCCGTCCGTACGGGCACAGATCGACAGACGCGAGACCGACGCGATGCTCGGCAGCGCTTCCCCTCGAAAGCCGAGCGAGACGACCGCTTCCAGATCGTCGAGGCTCGTGATCTTGCTGGTCGCGTGGCGGGCGAGCGCCAGACGGAGCTCGTCTTTCGGTATGCCGGCGCCGTCGTCGCGAACCCGGATCAGCTTGTGGCCGCCCGCGACGATGTCGACGGCGATCGAGCGAGCGCCCGCGTCGAGGCTGTTCTCGATGAGCTCTTTGACCACCGACGCCGGTCGCTCGACGACCTCGCCGGCGGCAATCTGATTGACGAGATGGCTCGGGAGTTCGCGGATCATCGGCTTGGACGGGCAGAGGGTGAGCCCGACATTCTTTCAAATGCCTGCGCCAATGTGTAGCGGGAGTCGCGCCTCAGCTGCCGGCGTAGATCGGGATCTGCAGGGTCTGACCGACGCGGATGCGATTGCCGGAGATCCTGTTCGCGGCGCGGATCGCCGACATGCTCACGTTGTAGCGCTCGGCGATCTCGCTCAACGTGTCGCCGCGCTCGATAACGTGCCGCACCTGCCGGACCGGCTTCTTCTTGAGCTCCATCGCGATGCGCGAGTCGGCCGGAGGATTCGCGTAGAAGTAGTTGCGCACGCCGGCCAAGATCGCGTCGGCGAGTCTTGCCTGATGCGCGCCGTCCCGAAGTTTCTTCTCTTCGGACGGATTGGAGATGTAGGCGAGCTCGACTAAGATCGAGGGCACGTCCGGCGACTTCAAGACGATGAAGCCCGCCTGCTGCACCTTACGGCGGTGCACCGCGCCGACGGTAGCGAGCTCCGCCATGACGCTGTCGCCGACCTCGAGACTCGCTCCTATCGCCGCGTTCTGCGACAGATCGAGCAGGACCGACGCGAGCACCTTGTCCTTGTCGGCCAGCGACACGCCGCCGACACGGCTCTGCGCATTCTCACGACGCGCGAGCTGCCGCGCGGCTTCGTCGCTCGCGCCCTTCAGGGACAGCGCGTAGACCGATGCGCCTTTTGCGCGCTTGTCGTCGACCGCGTCGGCGTGCACCGAGATGAACAGGTCCGCCTTGTTCTTACGTGCGATCTCCATGCGGCCGCGGTGATCGACGAAGTAATCCCCGTTGCGGACCAGCACCGATTTCATGCCCGGCTCGCGGTCGATGCGCACGGCAAGCATCCGGCTGACGGCGAGCGCGATGTCCTTCTCCCGGGTCCTACGCGGTCCAACCGCACCCGGATCGTGGCCGCCGTGCCCCGGATCGACCGCAATCACGACGTCGCGCCCGACGACGTATTTCTCCGAGGCCCGTTTGACAGTCTCCAAATTGCCCTGGCGATAGAGGTCGATGACGAGCCGATCGCCGTAGCGGTCGTTCGGTCCGGCGGTGAAGCTGCGCGAGCGCACTGCCTCGTCCAAGTCGAGCACGACTCGGAGCTGGCCGCTGGCCCTCAAGCCCGTGCGGATGGACCGGATCGATCCGCTAGCCTTGGGCCGCGCGCGCAGGTTCTTGGACAGGCGCCCGTCCTTGAGATCCACGACCAGGCGATCGGGTCCGCGCAAGGTGAAGATGTTGTGCTGGGCCGGCCGGCTCAAGTCGAGCACCACGCGAGTACGGCCTTTTTCCGACCAGACGCGGATGTTCTCGACTTCCGTCGCCGGCAATGCTGCCGCAGACCACAAGAAGAGCGCGAGCGCCCCGACTCGTCTTCCCCAAGCCATCGCTGAGCGGACCCCTCCGTCCTCGAGACATTATGTCGGGTCAGTATACGAATCTGCGCGAAAAATCCAACTTTATTGTTCAATATTATAGAGATAGATCACTTACTTGAGATATTACTGGAGTCGAGGTCGGCGACCAGAGCCGCGCCGCGCGCGCTCAGGCCCTCGATCCGGGCGCGGCGCCCGGCGCCGGCGTAGCCGAGGCGCACGGTGAGATCAGCATCCTCGAGAAGCGTAGGCGCCCGCTCCGGCCACTCGACCAGCGTGAGGCCCTCGCGAACGTCGTCCATCCCTAAGAACTCGAGCTCGTCCGGGTCGGCGATGCGGTACAGGTCGACGTGGTAGACCGTGCCGCGCTCGAGCTCGTAGGGCTCGACCAGCGTGTAGGTGGGGCTCGGCACGACGCCCGAGTGACCCAAGGCCCTAAGCAGCGACCGGGCGAGCGTGGTCTTGCCGCTGCCGAGCTCGCCTTCAAGCAGGATCAGCCAGCCGCGATAGTCCGCCGGCAAAGCGGCTGCCAGCAGAGCGCCGAGCGCGATGGTCGCCGGCTCGTCGGCCAGGGCGAGGTCCGCGACTACGGGTTCACCCAAGTCCTTATTTCCTCGATCAGGTCCGATGCGAGCAGGCCGCGCTGACCGCGACGGGCCGCGGCGTCGCCGGCCCGCGCGTGAATCTCGACGCCGATGGCGGCCGCCGTTTCCGCGTCCAATCCCTGTGCGCGCAGCGCGGCGATGATGCCGGTCAAAACGTCACCCATGCCGGGCGAGGCCATCCCGGGATTGCCCGCCGTGCACAGCCAGGGCGGGCCGCTATCGGCGCTGGTCAAGGTGCCCGCTCCTTTCAAGACCACGGTGCCGCCGTAGCGTTCTTCGAGGGCCTCGAGCGCGCCGATTCGATCCGCCTGAATCTCGGCCGTGCTCGAGCCCGTGAGCCTCGACGCTTCGCCCGGATGCGGCGTCAGTATCCAATCGCGCGCGCGGCAGTCGCGCTCGGCGAGCAGATTGAGCGCGTCCGCATCGAGCACCAGCGGGGTCTCCGTCGCGGTCACGTGCTCGAACAGCGCCACGGCCCAGTCGCTCTTGCCGAGACCGGGGCCGAGCGCGACCGTATCGGCGTTCGCGAGCAGGCTCCCGAGTTCGTCCGGCTCCTCGACCGCGTGGCACATGAGCTCGGGTCGACCGGCGATGACGCCGGCGTGGTGTGAAGGGTGCGTCGCAATGCTGACGAGGCCGGCGCCGGCCCTGAGCGCTGCCGCTCCGGCGAGGCGCACGGCGCCGGGCATGCCCGGACCGCCGCCGACGATCACGACGTGACCGAAATCACCTTTGTGTGCGGCCCGCGGCCGCGGCGGCAGAACCTGCGCGAATGCCGCCGGCGCGATCCTGCGCATCACGCCCTCGATTTGGGCCTTGCGGTCGTCGGGGACGTCTAAGTCCGCGAAGCGGACCTCGCCGCAGTGCGCGGGACCTTCCCCCAGGAACAGCCCGCTTTTCAATCCGACGAACGTGATCGTCGCATCGGCATGCAGGGCCACGCCCATGACGCCGCCCGTGTCGCCGTGAATGCCGGTCGGGATATCGAGCGCGAGCTTGGGCGCCGGGTGTGCCTCGAGCGCCGCGACCGCGTCCGCGAACCGGCCGCCGACGTCGCGCTCGAGTCCGCTTCCCAGAAGCGCGTCGACAAGAAGGTCCGCTTCGGCATCGAGCGCACCGTTGCTCGTCATCTCGCCGCCGGCGGCGGCGAAATCGGCGTACGCCGTCTGCGCGTCACCGCTCAGGCGCTGCGGATCGATCAGAGCAACAACGGACACCGCGATGCCGCGGTCGGCCGCGAGTCGCGCCAGGACGTAGCCGTCGCCGGCGTTGTTGCCGCCGCCGCACACGATTTGCCAGCGTCGCGCATCCGGGTAGCGCTCGATCGCGTAGTCCAGCGCCGCCTGCGCGGCCCGCGTCATCAACGTGTATCCCGGGATGCCGCCGTCGATCGCCGCGCGGTCGATGCGGCGCACCGCCTCCACGGAATAGATCGTCTCCGACGCGAGATTGTCCGGCCGCACGTTCATGCGGGCGATTATACTGACCGCGACAGAGAACCGTGGCATGAGCGAAGCGAGACAACTACGCGGCCCGAACCCGGAAGCGCTGGCGGAAAAGATACGACGCTGGGGTGCGGAGCTGGGATTTCAGCAGATCGGTTTCAGCGACGTCGATCTCGGTCGGGCGGAGCGCCGGCTGTCACAGTGGCTCGACAACGAGTTTCACGGCGAGATGCGCTACATGGCGCGTCACGGACTGAAACGCAGCCGGCCGGATGTGCTAATTCCCGGCACGGTCAGTGTGATTACCGTGCGGATGGACTATTTGCCCGAGGATCAGGCGCGCGCGGAGCAGCTGCTCGATCACCCGAGCAAGGCGTATATCTCGCGCTATGCGCTCGGTCGCGACTATCACAAGGTCATGCGCCGGCGGCTGCGGGCGCTGGCACGCCGGGTCGAAGCGGAGATCGGTGCGTTCGGTTATCGGGTGTTCGTCGACAGCGCGCCGGTGCTCGAGAAACCGCTTGCCGAGAAGGCGGGCCTCGGTTGGATCGGCAAGCACACGAACCTGATCAACAAGGAGGCCGGCTCTTGGTTCTTCTTGGGCGAGTTGTACACGGACCTGAAGCTGCCACCCGACCGGGCGGAGACCTCGCATTGCGGCAGCTGCCGGGCCTGCCTGGACGTTTGCCCGACCGGCGCGATCGTCGGGCCGTACGAGCTCGACGCGCGCCGGTGCATCTCCTATCTGACGATCGAGCTCAAAGGCGCAATCCCCGAGCCGCTACGCAAACTCGTCGGCAACCGTGTCTACGGCTGCGACGACTGCCAGATCTTCTGTCCCTGGAACAAGTTCGCACGCCCGAGCGACGAAGCCGACTTCGCGCCGCGCCACGGGCTCGACGACGCCGAGCTAATCGAGCTGTTCGCCTGGGACGAGCCGACGTGGCTTACGAAAACGGAAGGCAGCGCGATTCGCCGCATCGGCTACCAGCGCTGGTTGCGCAACATCGCAGTCGGCCTGGGCAACGCCGCCACCACCACGGCCGTCATCGATGCGCTTCGGTCGCGGCAGGACTCACCCTACGCGCTCGTTCGCGAACACGTACAATGGGCGCTCGCTCAACACGAATGACGTCGCCGCGCGACGACCAACAACAATGTTCGAATCGAATTACACGCCCTATCGCGTGCCGTACGATGGCAGCTTCCGCGTCGCCGATGCCGTAACCACACCGCCTAAAGGGACGGAGAAAGCGTTCAAGAAACGCCTGCGGCGGGCGCAGGAGAAACTCGACGACATGCAGCGCGTCTTGATGGCGCGCGATCGCCACGCCGTCTTGCTGGTGTTTCAGGCGATGGACGCCGCCGGCAAGGACAGCACGATCCGCGCAGTCATGCAGGGCGTCAATCCGGCGGGCTGTCAGGTGTTCAGCTTCAAGAAGCCCAGCGCGCTCGAGCTCGATCACGATTTTCTTTGGCGCACGTCCAAACGGATGCCGGAGCGCGGCCGCATCGGTATCTTCAATCGCAGCCAGTACGAAGAGGTCCTCGTGGTGCGCGTGCATCCGAAGTTCCTCGGCTATCAGCGGCTGCCGAAAGACCTGCTCGGCGACGCGATCTGGGAGGAGCGGCTCGAGTCGATCCGCGACCAGGAGAAACATCTGGCGCGTAACGGCACGGTGATCTTGAAGTTCTGGCTGAACGTATCCAAAGACGAGCAGAAACGCCGCTTCCTGGCTCGCCTCGACGACTCGACCAAGAACTGGAAGTTCAATCCCGACGACGTCGGCGAGCGCGCCCATTGGGACGATTACATGAGGGCCTACGAGGCGGCGCTCAACGCCACCTCGCGACCGTGGGCGCCGTGGTACGCGATCCCGGCGGACGACAAGCCCTTCATGCGCGCGGCCGTAGCCGAGACCATCGTGGCGGCGCTCGAGCAGTTCGACCTCGGCTATCCGTCGCCGACCGAGGCCGATCGGGCCAGATTCGAGGAAGCGCGCGCGATATTAAGTAAACCAGACGGTAAAAATTAGCATTATGTGACACCAATCGGGCTCGGGTGCGATCGGGTTCACTGTTTAGGCCCGCGATATTGCGTACAACGTGGCGGTGCCGGTAGCCGGATGCGCGTGCCGCGAGGCCCGCAGGAGCGGGGTCCGGCCATCGGCTATGCGCGCGAGAATCCAGGTGTCGGACGTCATCGAGCTCACGAATTCGGACTACCAGCGATCCTTATTGGAAGGGCTGGAACTGTTTCACGGCGTGTGCCCCGACGAGGTGCAGTCGCTGCTACAAAAGTGCGAGCGCACCGATATCGCCGCTGGCGAGATGCTGCTGTCGCCGGGGACCGCGAACGAGCACGTGTACGTCGTGCTCTCCGGGCGCCTGCACGTGCACGTCGGCTCGACGGACGCCCCAATTCTCGCGACGATGGAGGTCGGTGCGTGCGTCGGCGAGATGTCGATCATCGAAGACCGGGACCCGTCGGCATACGTCGTTGCCGCCGAGCCGACGCACCTCCTCGTTATTCATCAGTCGGTGCTGTGGGAGCTCGTCAACGCGTCGCACCAGTTTTCGAAGAACCTGCTCGTGGTGCTGTCGGAGCGCGTCCGGAGCCACAACCACTACATCGCCGAGAGCTTCGGCAACCTGCAGCGGTTCGAGCGCAACGCGACCACGGACGCCCTGACCGGTTTGAGCAACCGGCACGCGATGGAGGAGACGTTCCCGCGCGAGATCCAGCGCTGTGTTCAGGACGAGGCGCCGGTATCGTTGATCATGGTCGATATCGATCGTTTCAAATCCTTCAACGACAAGTTCGGCCACGTCGCGGGGGATCGCGCGCTCTCCGCCGTCGCGCACGTGCTGAGGAGCCAGTTCCGGCCACGCGACCTGTTGGTGCGCTACGGCGGCGACGAATTCGCGGTGCTGCTACCGGGCGTCAACCAGAAAGAGGCAGTGACGATCGCCGACCGTGTGCGCGACGCCGTATCCGGCAGCACGCAGAGCAGCAGCGACTCGCTGATCCAGGTGCCGGTCAATATTTCGATGGGGGTGGCACAGCTCAAGAATGGCGGCACCTTGGAGGCGCTGTTGCGCAACGCCGACGAAGCGCTGTATCGGGCCAAGGCCGCCGGCCGCGATACCGTCTCGACGTAGGAGCCCGTCCCGACCGGCGATTTTGTCGGTTGCCGTCGCCCGCCAGGGCGGGCTCCCACAAGACGGTACTGGATGCGAAGAGACCATTCCGCCAGAGAGCCACCTGTCATCAGGCCGTGCCCACATACGCGAGCGGCGGTCGCCTGCCGGGACGGGCTCCTACGTCGAGACGGTATCTCGGCCGGCGGCCTTGGCCCGATACAGCGCTTCGTCGGCGTTGCGCAACAGCGCTTCCAAGGTGCCGCCATTCTTGAGCTGTGCGACCCCCATCGAAATATTGACCGGCACCTGGATCAG
>JBFGFX010000195.1:0-7320 GCA_041579335.1 Woeseiaceae bacterium
AACGCGGCGCCGCCGTTCAGCGGCGCGCCCCGGAAGATACGCATCGTCGAACTGAAGCTCTCGGACTCCGGCTGCCCGGCCTCGATGAAGTAGCGGAACACGTCGATGAAGTCGGCGCCGTTGAGCGCCATGTCGATACCGATGACGCGGAGCGCGATACGCTCCATCCTGCCGATGTCGATGGCGCCGGTAATGGTTTCGGAGAACGTCGCCAGACCCTCTTGCGCACCGGTGGTGCGCGGGGCTCCCAGCCCAAGACACCGGATATGCGGTTGGGCCTGGCCATTCAACGCCGTAAGGCTGTGCACGAACGCCTCGTGCTGCAGCAGCTGCTCGAGGTCGTAGGCGGAGAAGCAGGTGGCGCCGCGCAGACGAATGCGGGTTGCCCCGGCCGCGGCTTTCGAAGCGAGTCCCGGGTCGATGATGACCCTCACGGTGTCCGCCGGAAACACTTCTCCGAGCCGTGCCTCTAGATCCGCTTTGACCCCCTCCGCCGACAAGCAGTAGTCGGCCTCGTGCAGATGAGTGGCCTGGTAGTACTGATTGCTCTGTTCGAGAAAGTGGTGCGCCGCATCGAGATTGTTGACCCGGCCGTCGGACAGCGGGTCGCCGGGCGCGCCGTACAGCGTACGACTGAAGTCGGCCATCGCACTCGTTCCAATCGACTGCAGCAGCTCGCACAGGGTGCGATACGATCGGGCGGTCTCACGCAGGTATGCGGCGACCGGGTCGTCCATCGGTTCGAGCGCCGCCTCGGCGCGCGACAGTGATCGCGTTGGCTCCTCGAGGTCCTCTACCGGCGGATACTCGACCTCCGGCAGGCTCGGCTCGCCGCGCCGCCAGTTTTCGAGAAACTTCGACATCGTGTCGGCCGGCCAGGTGAGCCGGCTCAAGACTTTGATGTTCTTCGCGGCGTTGACGATGTCCGCGTCGATCGCGGCGTGTTTTTCGAACGTCACGGCTCACCACTCGACGTAGAGTGACTTCGGACCCCGGAACTGCACGGTATCGATGAAACGAAAGTCTTGGCCGGGCTTCAAGCGCAGACTCGGCAAGCGTTTCGTCAGCTGCTCGAGGATGACCTTGAGTTCGAGCCTCGCAAGAGGTGCGCCCAGACAGAAGTGCGCGCCGTAGCCGAAGCTCAGGTGCGAGCGTGCGTTGCCGCGCTCGAGATCCAGCGCCTCCGGATCCTCGAACGCGGCGCCATCCCGATTGCCGGATGCCAGGAACAAGAGCAGCCTCGCATCTTTGGGGACTTCGACGCCGGAGATCTCGACCGGCTGGAGCGCTTTGCGGCGCCAGGCGATCACGGACGGCCGATAACGTATGAGCTCCTCGACGGCGTTCGGGATCAGTGCCGGCTCGTCGGCGAGCTTCTGCCAGGCGCCTTCGTTTTCCAGCAAGGCGAGTACCGCGTTCGACGCCATATTCGTGGTCGTTTCGTGTCCGGCGAGCAACAGCCCGAAGACCGTCAGCGTTATGTCCATCATCGATAGCACGCTGTCGTCCCCGTTTCGCGCCGCGAGCATGTCGCTCGGAAGGTCGGGCCCCGGATCTTTTGCCTTTTCTTCCACCAGCTTCACGCAGTACTGCCAATAGCCGACGAGCTGGTGCGCGGCCTCTATCTGTTCCTCCTTCGTCAGCTTGCCGAAGATCAGGAGCAGCCGATTGTCGGCCCAGCGCTTGACGTTGGCGACCGCCTCATCGGGGATGCCGAGCAGCATGAACAGCACTTTGGCCGGCAGCTCGTAGAACATCGCGTCGACGAGATCCGCTGATCCTTCGTCGACGAAGCCGTCGATAGTCTCGTCGACCAACGTCCGGATACGGGGTTCGAGCGCGTTCATCCGCTTGGGCATGAACCCCTTTTGCGCGTGCAGGCGCACGCGGTCGTGGCTCGGCTCCGGGTTCGCGACCAGGTTCGACTTGCCGGCGAAGCCGCCGTCTTTCAAAACCTGGAGCATCTCGTCGCTGTACGCGACGATGGGGTCCATCGCAATCTCACAGGAATAGGTGGACGTGTCCCTCAAGATACGCTTGACGTCCTCGAAGCGCGTCACGGCCCAGAAATCGATATCGGGCAGATAGCTGACGGGCGCCGTCGATCGTGCCTCTGCATAGATCGACTCGAGATCGGCGTTGGAGAGTTTGAAGGTATCCGACAGCATGCTGATCGGACATGACGACGCATTGGGCATTGCTTGGTCCTCGTCGACAGGCTCGATTTAGCCGGTCAAATCATGGAACGGCCTACTTCTTGGACTTCTTGACGTGTTTCTCCATCACGGCCGACATGCCCCTGACCGAGTAGTCGCGGCACGCCTTTTCCTTGAAGCGGATCGCTTCCTCGAATTCATCGAGCGAATACTTGTCGCGCTCGGCCACGCAGCGGATCTCCCGCACGACGCGCTCCTCGAGGCCGAGCTCCGCCGCGATCTGCTTGTCGGACAGGCCGGGACGCCGCTTGTCGGCCGGCAGATGCTCCTGGAAATTGATCTGCACCGCGTGCGACAGCTCTAACACCTTGTCCTTGTACTTCTTGTAGGTCTCGGGATCGACGAAATAAAAGCCCATGAGAATGTCCTCGGCTATCGAAGCTACTGTTTCGTCCGGTGCGCTCGACCGACCGGGCAGACGCGCATGCATTCGGCGCACTGCCCCTGGCTCACGTTCGAGTAGGTCATCGACCACAGCGTCCGGCTGAACATACTGGAGTACAGCATCATTTTCTGCTTCTCGGGGTCCGCCTCCCCAAGCGTTGCCTGTAACACCTTCTGGAAACCGGGCACCCAGTAGTTCTGGACTCGCGTCGCGCAGCGCACGGCGTCGTATCGGCGATCGGTGAAGCGCGCGTCTTCGATGCGACCGTCGAGGCAGCCGCCCGTCTTGAT
Organism: Woeseiaceae bacterium; assembly: GCA_041579335.1. Classification (GTDB taxonomy): domain Bacteria; phylum Pseudomonadota; class Gammaproteobacteria; order Steroidobacterales; family Woeseiaceae; genus JBFGFX01. Next base: position 2,892 of record JBFGFX010000195.1, read on the forward strand.
GCCGCATACGTTCACGCACGGGGTCACGCCTTCGGCATCGTACATCTCGACGCATTGGCTGGCGGGGCAGGCGGGAGTGTCGAGAGCGGCATCGGCCGGCAGCGGCAGAGTCGTGATGATGGCGCCGAAGTACATGAAGCCGTATTCGGGATGCAGGACCGGACCCGCGAGGCTCCTCGAACCGCAGCCGGCGAGCTCGGCGGCCATTGCGATGCTCATGAAAGGCTGCTGTCCGTGGTCGACGCCAGGCGGCACGCAGACCGCGTAGTAGCCGAACTCGTTCTCGATGATACGCGCGATCTTGAGCGCCAGGACCTGGATCCGATCACTGGTCGTCGTCACTTCCATGTGCTGATAGTTCGGGCTCCGCCAGTCGCCCGCCCGCGGCTGGGCGCCGCCGATCACGAACACACTCTTCGCCTTGGGCAGGATGTCGGCGGGCCGCCGCCCCGGCGGCGCCGCGTCGAACGAGGCGGCGGCGGCGACGCCGGCGACGAGTGCGCCGCTCTTCATCGCCATCTCGGTGAGATGCGACTTGGCGTTGCCGAGGTCGATCTGCTTGGCCGCGGTCATTTGAGTTTCCGCTCCGACCGGCCGATCGGGCACACGCGCATGCACTCGAAGCACTGCGCGACGCTCTCTTTGTAATGGGTGATTGCCGAGCACGATCGCGAGAAGAAGTCGGAATGGATCATCGACGCTCGGGCGTCCTCGTCCTGCTCGGCGACAATCTGCGCCAGTGCTTTTTGAAAGCTGTTGATGCCGAAGTTCATCGCGCGGGACACGCAGCGCTCGCGATCGTAATAGGAGTAGTCGATACGGCCGTCGTCGTCGATCGAGCCGTCGAGGCAGCCGCCTTCCTCCGCGGAGCATGCCGCCATGCACGGCGTCTTGCCGAAACGGCGAAACGACTCGACGCACATGGTATGCGGGCAGACGTCCTGCTCGAGCATGGGATCGAAGCCGAGCTCGAGCGTCGTGATGCACGCCGAGTAATAGAGGAGGCCGTACTTCGGGTTCAGAATGATATTGGCCGCGAGCGAACGCGTTCCGAGCCCGGCGAGCACGGCCGCCAACATCATGCTGAACGGCGGTAGATGACCGCCGGTGGGCAGTCCCGGCGCCTGGATCGCTTGATGGTCGTACTGCCCTTCGATCGCGTCGGCAACGCGGTGAACGGCGGCGTCGTTGCGAAAGTCGTAGCCGTTGACTTCCATGACCCGATGCAGCGGGCTGCGCCACGCACCGGCCGTCGGCCCGCGCGAGCCGACGACGATGACGCTGCGCGCCCCGGGCAGGATATCGTCCGGTCGATACCCCTCCGGCACGTGCTCGTCCCACCTGCCCGGATCGGCAACGCCGACGACGTCGGCACCGACGCTCAGCGCGAACTGCTTGATCTGCTGGGTGCGGTTATCGACATCGTGCACGGTGGTCTCCGTGGCGGTTTCTCTGCTTCCATCATAGCCCATGTCGGTCGACCGGATGCGCCGAGACCGGTCTAAGAGATCTTCCGCTCGTGGCCTTCCCAATACGGCGCCCGCAAAAGCTTCTTCAAGATCTTTCCCGACGGGTTGCGCGGAATCGAATCGACGACGTCCACGGATTTCGGAATCTTGAAGCCGGCGATGCGCTGCCGCGCGAACTCGATGATGTCGCTCTCGGAAAATTCCGCGCCCGGCTTCGCCACGACGAGAGCTTTCACGGCCTCGCCCCAGCGCTCGTCGGGCACGCCGATCACGGCGACGTCGGCAATGCCCGGAAAGTCGGCGAGGACGCGTTCCACTTCCGCGGGATACACGTTCTCCGCGCCCGACACGATCATGTCTTTCAAACGATCGTGGATGTACAGATAGCCGTCGCCGTCGAAATAGCCGGCGTCGCCCGTGTGCAGCCACCCGTCGCGAATGGTGTCCGCGGTGTCCTCGGGGCGGTCCCAGTAGCCGTTCATCACCTGGATGCCGGCGACGATGATCTCTCCGACCTCGCCGGCAATGCAGTCCTTGCCGTCGCTGTCTACGATGCGAATGTCCGCGCCGGGCACCGCTTTGCCGCAGGACTGCATCTTCGAATCATCGAGGTGGTCCTCCGGTCGCAGCATGGCCACCGGTCCGACCGTTTCCGTTAGGCCATAGCCCTGCTCGAAATCGCAGCCGAAAGTGCCTACGGCCTGACGCAGCACCGGGACGGGGATCGGCGACGCTCCGTACAGCATACGCTTCAGGCTCGAAAAGTCCGTGTCGGCGCACTCCGGTGCCTGCAGCACGACCTGGATCACAGCCGGCACCAACAGCGCCTGAGTGACTTTGTGCCTCTCGAGCGCTCCCAGCAGGGTGGCCGGCGCCATTTCACGCAGCAAGACGACCGTGCCGCCGCTTTGCAGCGCGCAATTGGCCCAAGCGCATCCCGCCGTATGGAACAGCGGCGCCGTCACCAGCGCAACTTCGCCGGGCGGCCAGGCGTCTCGACCCATCATCGAGCGTACGCAGGCCAGCACGCTGGTGTGGTTCAGCTCGACGCCTTTGGGAAACCCGGTCGTGCCGCTCGTATACATTTGGACCATGGTCTCTTCGGGGTCGACCCGCACGTCGAGTCGATCGGCTGACTGCGCATCGCGCCATTTCGAGTAGTTTTGCCAGTCCGCATGGGTGCCGAACGAGATGATTTTGCGAACCTCGGTCAGCTCGTCCGCGATCTCCGCGACCAGTCCGTGAAACGGCTCGTCTACGATCAGCAACTCGGCCTGGCAGTCGTCGACAATGTAGGCAACCTCGGGCGGCGCCAGCCGCGCGTTGATCGGCGCGAGCACGCAGTTGCCGAGCGTGCAGCCGAGCCAGGCTTCGAAGAAAAAGTCGTTGTTGCCGGTCAGAATGGCAACCCGGCTCTGCGGTCTGAGACCCAGCGCGGCCAGCCCGTTGCCGACCCGCCGGGCTCCCAGCGCCAAGTCGCGATAGCTCATGACGCGATCGCCGAAAATGACCGCGGGCTGATCGGCGCGCGTCTCGGCGTAGTCGAAGACCGCGTCGAAGATGAAGCGACGGTCGCTCATGCCAGTATCCCGTCTCGCATGACCGTGTCCATGCAGTATATCCGAGATTTATCGGCCGGGGTTCGGGCTCAAAAACGTCAACGCCATCCGAAGTGGCGCAGCGTATTCAGAACGGGCGTGTCGATATCGGCTCTGTCGTACGGGAACCAGCGCGCAAACTCTTCGCTGCTGAGCTCACCGTAATCCTGCTGCAACGACTTGACCGTTTGCTCTGCCGCGGCCTCGTCGCCGGCAGCGTACAGGGTCGCGCACAGGATCTGCCGGCCGAGCCAAAAATCCGGTTGCATGCGCGTTGCCCAATGCGCAGTGCTGAGAGCCTCCTCGATGTTTCCGAGGTGGAGATCGGCGAGGGCTCGCGCCGGCAGGCACAAGCCGAGCCCGCTGTCCCCGACACGGAGGCGCAAGGCATTTTGCATGTAGCTCTTCGCCTCGTCGAACTCGCCCATCATGACCGCATGATAGCTATGCCCGGTCGAAGCCCAGGCGAAACTCGGATTCAGGCTGACCGCCTTCTGCAGGAAATCGAAGGAGTCCTCGTGTTGTCCCTGCCAGTCGAGAATTTGACCCAGAATGTTGCAGGCTTTCGCCTCGGAAGGGTCGATCTTCAGTGCCCGGCGGGCTCTTTTTTCCGCCTCTTGCATCTGCTCTCGCCAGTGCCGCTTCCGATTGAGCTGCGCATCGAAGTAGATCGTGACCGCCACCATCGCGTGCGCATGTGCGTAAGTTTCGTCCTCTTCCGTTGCGCGTTCGAATTCGGACAGCGCTCCGGCCCAGTCGCCCGAATAGAAGCGCCGATAGCCGGTGACGAGGTGCTGATAGGCTGCTACGGACCCGGTCGCTGATAGCGCCGGTTTGCGGCTGAAACTGGTTTCGCTTTCGACGAGCGCCGGATCCAGGGCCGCGACGATGAGAGGGCAAACGTCTTTTGCCCAGGCGATGATCCGGTCCTTGTCCGCGTCGTACCGCTTGGCCCACTTGATGATGCCGGAGGCCGCGTCCGCAAGCTCGACGGTCACGGACCAGTTTTCTCCGCGTTCGGTCAGCGCACCGTAGATCAAATAGTCGGCCCCCGTCCTCTGGACGAAATCGTTGATCACTTTCGGTTCATTCGAGACGACGCTGTGCGTCGAGCTCCGCGACATGACCTTGAACCAGCGGCAGCCAGAAAGCATCAGCGTTATGTCTTCGGTCATCGCGACGGCCAGCTCGTTACCTAAAGGGCTTTGGGCCAGATAGCGGAACGGCAGCACCGCGATGACCGGCGCATCGCCGGAGGTCCTGCGCCAGGGATCTTCGCCGTCGTATGCCTGTCTGCGACGCGGTGTGCGAAACGGTGCGCGTTTGTCCGGCGATGATTTCAGCGTTTCGTAGGCATCGTGC
>JBFGFX010000196.1:0-7227 GCA_041579335.1 Woeseiaceae bacterium
AAGCTCAAGATCCTGCTGCAGATGAGCCTGGTGCTGGTCCACGGCGGCAAGCGGCGGGTGATCCGGGTGGGGCGGTTCGCCGGCCAGTACGCCAAGCCGCGCTCGAGCGACGTCGAGACCCGGGACGGGGTGACCCTGCCGAGCTACCGCGGCGACCTGGTCAACGCCATCGAGTTCAACGAGGACGATCGCTTCAACGATCCCGAGCGCATGCTGCGCGGCTACGAGCGCGCCGCCCTGACGTTGAACTTCGTGCGCTCGCTCATCGATGGTGGCTTCGCGGACCTGCACCATCCCGAGTACTGGGACCTGAGCTGGGTCGGGCACTCGAAAATGGCCGATCGCTATCATGCGATCGTCAAGAGCATCTCGGACTCGCTCGATTTCCTGGAGTCGATCACCGGTCAGCAGGTACACGAGGCGCAGCGGGCCGACGTCTACGCCGCGCACGAAGGCCTGCACCTCTTGTACGAGCAGGCGCAGACTCGCCACCTGGGGCGCACCAAGCGCTGGTACAACCTGACGACCCACTTCCCCTGGATCGGCATGCGGACGGCGGACTTGGACGGCGCCCACGTCGAGTTCTTCCGCGGCGTCGCCAATCCGATCGGCATCAAGATCGGTCCTGGTATGACCGCCGAGTGGCTGCAGGACCTGATCCGGGTGCTGAATCCGAACAACGAGCCGGGGCGCCTGACGCTCATTCACCGCTTCGGTGCGAACACGATCGAGGAGCGGCTGCCCGAGCTGATTCGGGCCGTCAAAGCCACGGGCACGACGGTCCTGTGGGTATGCGACCCGATGCACGGCAACACCGAGTCGACGGCCGACGGCACCAAGACGCGGCGCTTCGACAACATCGTCACCGAGCTCGAGTGCGCGTTCCGCGTGCACGAGGCGATGGGCAGCTATCTCGGCGGCGTGCACCTCGAGCTGACCGGCGAGAACGTCACGGAGTGCACCGGCGGCGCGCGCGGTCTGAGCGACGCCGACCTCGTGCGGGCGTACAAATCGACCGTCGATCCGCGCTTGAACTACGAGCAGGCCATGGAAGTGGCAATGCGGATCGCGGGCCTGCGGCAAAACGGGGACAGCCAATAGGACGCGACCCAAAAACGACGATCCAGGGGCCGATCGCCGCCGGATTCGACGCGATCCTGAGCGACGAGGCGCTGGCCTTCGTGGCCGCGCTGACGCGCGCCTTCCGTCCGCGCCTAGCCGAGCTGCTGGCGGCGCGCGATGAGCGTCAGGCCCGCATCGACGGCGGCGAAATGCCGGATTTCCTCGACGAGACGCGCGACGTTCGCGAGGCCGATTGGCGCGTCACCCAAGCGCCCGCCGATCTCGAGGATCGCCGGGTCGAGATCACGGGGCCGACCGACCGCAAGATGATCATCAACGCACTCAACTCGGGCGCGCGGGTGTTCATGGCGGACTGCGAGGATTCGCTGACGCCGACCTGGATGAACGTGATCCAGGGACAGATCAACCTGCGCGACGCGGTCGATGAGAGCATCACGTTCGATGCCAACGGCAAGCACTACGCGCTTTCGGAGAACACGGCGACGCTGATCGTGCGGCCGCGCGGCTGGCATCTGGTGGAGAAACATCTGCTCGTCGACGGAGCGCCCGTGCCCGGCGCGCTGGTCGACTACGGGCTGTACCTGTTCCACAACGCGGCCGAGCTCGAGAAACGGGGCACCGGGCCGTACTTCTATTTGCCGAAGCTCGAGTCGCATCTCGAAGCCCGCCTGTGGAACGACGTGTTTCGTTTCAGCGAGGAGCAGGGCGTCGTCGAAGCGGATCGGATCAAGGTAACGGTGCTGATCGAGACGATCCTCGCGGCGTTCGAGATCGACGAGATCCTCTACGAGCTCAAGGACTACATCGTCGGCCTGAACTGCGGCCGTTGGGACTACATCTTCAGCTTCATAAAGAAGTTCAGCCGTTATCCCGAGTTCGTGCTCCCCGATCGCGCCGAGGTGACGATGACGACGCATTTCCTGCGCGCCTACTCGCAGCTCGTCGTCAAAACCTGCCACCGACGCGGCGCCCACGCGATCGGCGGCATGGCGGCGCAGATCCCGATCAAGGGCGACGCCGCGGCCAACGAAGCGGCGATCGCGAAGGTGCGCGCGGACAAGGAACGCGAGGTCGGCGACGGGCATGACGGCACCTGGGTCGCGCATCCGGGGCTCGTGCCGCTCGCGACCGAGATTTTCGACGCGCAGATGCCGGGCAAGAACCAGCTCGACCGCCAGCGCGATGACGTCTACGTAACCGCGGCCGACCTGCTGCAGGTCGTCAAAGGCAAGATCACCGAGGCGGGACTGCGCGATAACATCCGCATCGCGATCGAATACATGGCGGCCTGGCTGTCCGGCCAGGGCTGCGTGCCGATCAACCACCTCATGGAGGACGCGGCGACCGCGGAGATCTCGCGCGCGCAGATCTGGCAGTGGGTGCACCACGAGACCGGCGTCCTCGATGAGGGCCGTAACATCACCTACGCCTATTTCAAGGCGCTGATGCGCGAAGAGATGGACGCGATCCGTCGCCAGGTCGGGGTGGCGCGGTTCGAGGGGGGCAAATACCGGCAGGCCGCGCGCATCCTCGACGAGATCACCAAGCAGAACGACTTCGTTCCGTTCCTGACGCTGGTAGCATACGAAGAAATCGATTAGAGCCTATCTCCTAGCGGGTGATTCTCCATGCACTACGACCACATCGCCGTCCCGGCCGACGGCTCGGCCATTTCCGTCAACAACGACCACTCCATCAGCGTGCCGGATCACCCGATCATCCCCTACATCGAGGGCGACGGCATCGGCATCGACGTCACGCCCGTGATGCTCGATGTCACCAACGCCGCCGTCGAGCGCGCCTACGGCGGTGAGCGGGGCATCCGTTGGATGCAGGTGTACGCCGGCGCGAAAGCCACCGAGGTCTACGGCGACAACGAGTATCTCCCCGACGAGACGCTGCACGCGCTGCGCGACTTCGTCGTCTCGATCAAAGGGCCGCTGACGACGCCGGTCGGCGGCGGCTTCCGCTCGCTGAACGTCACGATCCGTCAGACGCTGGACCTTTTTGCGTGCGTGCGTCCGATCCGTTATTTCCCGGGCGTCGACACGCCGATGAAGGAGTCGGATCTCGTCGATATGGTCGTCTTTCGCGAGAACACGGAAGACATCTACGCTGGCATCGAGTATCCGACCGGCTCGCAGGAGGTGCAAAAGCTGATCAACTTCCTGCAGACCGAGCTCGGCGTGACCAAGATCCGCTTTCCGGCGAGCTCGGGCATCGGCATCAAGCCGGTATCCAAAGAAGGCTCGCAGCGCCTCGTGCGCAAAGCGATCCAGCACTGCGTGGAACGCGACTTCGGCTCCGTGGCGCTGGTGCACAAAGGCAACATCATGAAGTACACCGAAGGCGCGTTCTGCCAGTGGGGCTATCAGCTCGCAAAGGACGAGTTCGGCGCGACGGAGAAAGACGGCGGACCGTGGCTCAAGTTCGACAACCCCATTACCGGGCGCGAGATCGTCGTCAAGGACGTGATCGCCGACAATTTTCTGCAGCAGATCCTGATGCGGCCCGAGGACTACGACGTGATCGCCACGCTGAATCTGAACGGCGACTACATCTCCGACGCGCTCGCCGCGCAGGTCGGCGGCATCGGCATCGCGCCGGGCGGCAACATCGGCGAGGGTGTAGCGGTGTTCGAGGCGACCCACGGCACGGCGCCGGGATTCGCCGGCAAAGACCGCGTCAATCCCGGCTCGCTGATTCTGTCGGCCGAGATGATGCTGCGCTACCTCGGTTGGCACGAGGCGGCGGACCTGATCGTCAAAGGCGTCGCGAACACGATCGCGAACAAGGAGCTTACGTTCGACCTGGCGCGGCTGCGAGAGGCCATTCGAGCGCCGAAGCGCAAGGAGCATCCGCACGGCAAGCGGCAGGTCGAACAAGAGCTCGAGCAGCTCATCCCGGGCGCGACCCTGGTCGGCACGCGCGGCTTCGGCGAGGCCGTGATCCGCCACATGGACGACTGACGGGCCGATGGATGGACGCGATCTTCGATCGTGACTGCCGCCGCTGCGGCCGGCTCGCGCGCTTTCTCGATCAGGTCCGCGAAACGAACCCGGACTACTACTGCCGACCGGTGCCGCCATTCGGCGATCCGGATGCGCGCCTTTTGATCGTCGGGCTCGCGCCGGGCATGCACGGCGCGAACCGAACCGGCCGGCCGTTCACCGGCGACTTCGCAGGGCTTTTGCTGTACGAGACTCTGCACCGATTCGGCTTCGGCTCGGCACCCGTCTCGGACGCGGCCGACGACGGCCTCCGCCTGATCGGCTGCCGCATCACGAACGCCGTGAAGTGCCTGCCGCCCGACAACAAGCCGGTCGGGGCCGAGATCAACGAGTGCAACGCCTATCTGAAGAACGAGCTCGACGCGATGCCGCCCAAGCCGGTGCTGCTCGCACTCGGCGGCATCGCGCACCGGGCGATCGTCAAGGCGCTCGGGCGGCGGCAGGTCAGCCATCCCTTCGGCCACGGGGCGGAACACCTGATCGACGACAAGCTCGTGCTGGACTCTTATCACTGCAGCCGCTACAACACCAACACCGGCCGCCTCACGGCCGAGATGTTCGAATCCGTATTCGCCAGGGCAAGGCACTACCTGGACCAGTGACAGACTCAAGCGACCTCCATTTCGACGCCAAATCGTTCCTCGCGAACCTGACGCACCGGCCCGGCACCTATCGCATGCTGAACGCGAAGGGCAAAGTCATCTACGTCGGGAAGGCGAGGGATCTCAAGAAACGCGTCTCCAGCTACTTCCAGAAGTCGCACGCGGACGCGAAGACCGCGTCGCTGATGAAGCAGGTCGCGAACGTCGAGGTGACGGTCACGGGCACCGAGGCCGAGGCGCTGATCCTCGAGTACAACCTGATCAAGCGGCACCGGCCGCGCTTCAACGTCACGCTCAAAGACGACAAGAGCTACCCGTACGTCCATGTGACGACCGAGCACGCCTTCCCGCGCTTGAAGTTCTATCGCGGCTCGCGCAAGGTCAAAGGGCGATTCTTCGGTCCGTATCCCAGCGCCGGCGCCGTCAGGAAGACGCTGAACGAGCTGCAGAAGCTGTTCATGCTGCGCAACTGCCGCGACGGCTACTTCAAGAACCGGACCCGGCCGTGCCTGCAATACCAGATCAAGCGCTGCACCGCGCCGTGCGTCGGGCTGATCTCGGAACCCGACTACGCCGAGGACGTCGGCGCCGCGATCCTGTTCCTGGAGGGCAAGAATCGCGACGTGATCAACGCGATGGTCGAGCGCATGGAGCGCGCCGCCGCCGGCCAGGAGTACGAGCGGGCCGCGCGCTTTCGCGATCAGATCGCGCGCCTGAAGAAGGTCGAGGCCGAGCAGGTCATCTCCAGACACACGGCAAAGGACTTAGACGTCGTCGGCATCGCGTCCGACGGCCGCACGCACTGCGTCACGGTGCTGTTCGTCCGCCACGGTGCGGTGCAGGGGAGCCAGCACCACTTCCCGAAGATCGCCGGACAGGCGAGCGCCGAGATCCTGTTGAGCGGCTTCCTGTCCCAGTACTATCTCGGCCGCGCCGCGCCGGGCGAGATCATCGTCGAGACGGACTTCGACGATCGCGAGCTTTTGGAAGCCGGGCTGTCCGATCGCTCCGAGCACCGCGTACAGATCCGGCATCGCGTGCGCGGCGACCGGGCGCGCTGGCTCGAGCTCGCGCGCACCAACGCCGAGCAGGGTCTCAAGATCCAGGCGGCCAGCAACGCGACGCTCAGGCGGCAGTTCGCCGCCTTGGGCGAGCTGCTCGATCTCGAAGCGCCGCCCGAGCGGCTCGAGTGCTTCGACGTGTCGCACACGTCCGGCGAGGCGACGGTCGCGTCCTGCGTCGTGTTCAACCAGGCCGGGCCGCTGAAGAGCGACTACCGCCGATTCAATTTGAAACCCGAGGCCTTGGGCGACGACTACGGCGCAATGACGGAGGCGCTCAGGCGCCGCTATGCGCGCGTCAAGAAAGGCGAGGTGCCGATGCCCGACGTCCTGTTCGTCGACGGCGGCAAAGGGCAGCTCGCCGCCGCGATGACGGTCTTGGACGAGCTGGAGCTCGACTGGCTTCAGGCAGTCGCCGTGGCGAAAGGCCGAACGCGCAGGCCCGGCATGGAGCAGCTGTTCTTGGCAGGCAAATCGACCCCCACTATACTGCCCGCGGATTCGCCGGCGCTGCATCTGATTCAGCAGCTCAGGGACGAGGCGCACCGTTTTGCGATCACCGGTCACCGGCAGCGCCGTGGCAAAGCACGAACGGCGTCGCGCCTCGAGCAGATCCCGGGGCTCGGGCCGAAGCGGCGCCGCGAGCTGCTCAGACAATTCGGTGGGCTGCAGGGCGTCCGCGGAGCAGGGGTGGACGACCTCGTGAAGGTCGACGGTATCAGCCGCTCGTTGGCCGAACGGATCTACAACGACCTGCATTTCGAGTAGCACATTGAAGCTCAATCTCGCCACTATCTTGACGTTGTTCCGCATCGCGGCGATTCCGGTCGTGGTCCTCTTGTTCTACTACCCGGAACCCTGGGCACGGCCGGTGGCAGGGGTCGTGTTCGGCATCGCCGCGGTCACCGATTTCATCGACGGCTACATCGCCCGGAACTTCGGCCAGATGTCGCGTTTCGGGGCTTTCTTAGACCCGGTGGCGGACAAGCTCATGGTCGTCATCGTCCTCGTGCTGCTGGTCCAGGCGGACCCGAAGTCGTTCGTCGACGTCGTCGCGATGATCATCATCGGCCGGGAAATCACGATCTCGGCGCTCCGCGAGTGGATGGCGACGGTTGGCGCGCGGGCCAAGGTCGCCGTGTCGTGGCTCGGCAAGGTGAAGACGACGCTGCAGATGTTCGGTATCGCGTTCATGGTCTATCGCGACGAGCTGTTCGGTATCGAGCTCTACAAGCCGGGCTTCTACCTGCTGCTCGTGGCGGCCGGCATGACCCTGTGGTCGATGGTCGACTACCTGCGCGCCGCCTGGCCGTCGATGCGAACCGAGGCCGAGGAGGGCGATTGATCTCGGCCGACACGGCCCCAAATCCTTGACTCGGCGGCTGCCGAGGCTACAATTTCGGCCCTCTGCGGGAATAGCTCAGCTGGTGGAGCGCAACCTTGCCAAGGTTGAGGTCGCGAGTTCGAACC
>JBFGFX010000197.1:0-7200 GCA_041579335.1 Woeseiaceae bacterium
AGCGCCTCGAGCTCGGCGAGAGCCTGGGCAAGGCGGTCGAAACCACCGTCGTCCCCCGCCGCCGCGCCGGCGGCGATGCGGGCGACGCCCTGAGATGCCGCCGCCAACGCCTCACGCGATGCGGCGCCGCTGTCGGCGCCGCTTCCCGACTGCAGATACAGAAGCCCGGCCGCCGCGATCATCAGCAGCGCCAGCACTCCCGCAACTATGCGGAAAACGGATGAGATATCAGTTTTAGAAGCCATGATGTTAGCAACGTGTCAGTCAATTATGGATCGCCGCGCTATCAATCAGCAGCAGCCTGCAAAAACGTGTTGCTTTCGACCAGATCGTAGAGACCGAAGATCGGCCAGGTGTCCGCAGCTCGCTGGTAGGCGCCTCTGACGAATCGATCACAGCGGAGCGCCGTCTGCGGCCACTTGTCAACGAACTCGCGGTCGTTGAAACGCCGGAATCCAAGCACCTCGTCGACCACCAGACCCGCCGGCACGTCGCGATGGTTCACCGATATCACTCGCGTCATTCGACGCAGCGAGGTGCGCCCGCTCCCGAGCAGCATCTTCACGTCGATCAGCGGCAGCAGGTGGCCGCGCAGGTTGGCGATACCCAGCACCCACCGTTTGGCGCCGGGTACGCGCGTCATCGATCCCGGCAACATCAGCACCTCGCGAACCTGATCGCGATCCGCCACGAACTGATCCTGCCCGATGCGAAATCCGACGCCGACCCACTCGCTCGGTAGCTCGCCGCCGCTATGACCCGCGATCGCCGCGCGGCTGCGGTGCTCCATCTCTCGAAGAAGCTCGAAGGGCTGCTCAATCAGCGCCTCCAGTTGAACCGCATCGTTCATTCAACCGGCCATCACCGACTTGATCTTGGCGATCAACTCTTTGACCGGCACCGGCTTGACCAGGTAGTCGACGGCGCCCTGGCGCATTCCCCAGATCTTGTCGGTCTCCTGGTCCTTGGTGGTCACCATGATGACCGGTATTCGCGCCGTGCCGGGGTCCTGAGTCAGCTTGCGCGTCGCCTGAAAACCGTTCATGCCCGGCATGACGACGTCCATCAATATGCAGTCCGGCGACGCCGACTGCGCGATACGGATGCCCTCTTCACCGCTGTCCGCCACGAGTGTCCGGAAACCGCTCTTCTCGAGCATGTTTTGGAACATGTGCAGTTCCGTCGGAGAATCGTCGATGATAAGAACCACGGCCATGCCTCAATTCCTCAGTTGATCTGATTGGAAATCGCGCCCAGCAACTCGTCTTTGGTGAACGGTTTGGTCAGATACTGCTCAGAGCCGACGATGCGGCCGCGCGCCCGGTCGAACAGTCCGTCCTTGCTCGAGAGCATGATGACCGGCGTGTCCCGGAACACTTTGTTGTGCTTGATGAGCGAGCAGGTCTGATATCCGTCGAGGCGCGGCATCATGATGTCGACGAAGATGAGATCCGGCTGATGATCTGCGATCTTCGACAGCGCGTCGAAACCGTCGATCGCAGTGAACACCTGGCACCCTTCTTTCGACAGCAAGGTCTCCGCAGTCCGGCGGATGGTCTTACTGTCGTCCACGACAAGAATCTTCAGTCCATTCAGACTTCGAGATGCGTTGTTTGACACCGGAATTCCTCGCCCAAATCGCGATCCCAGGCGGGATCGCTGCCCCGAATTCGCGCTCGTCGGGCTATGTTTGCATACTAAACAGCCCAAACATAAGGACTTGTACCATATTGGGTAATCTGCTGCTACGACGCGGGCCACGGCGTCGGCAGACGGCGACCGAGCGCCGGCCGAAGCGGCCGCGACCGACTGTCCGGCGAGCGCGCTTCCGCGGCCGGGCCAGGCAAAGAGTCGGCCTTGCGTCCGTACGGGCTCCGGGCGCGGCGCCGCGGTATAGTTACGTCGGCGATCGCGAGGCATGGGCAGCCACGCCGCGCGGTCACGATCATCTCAACGAACAGCCGGACCCGACCCACCATGCCCGATAATGCCCGCCGCCTCGGGGTCGTAATGGACCCGATCCAAACGATCACGCCCAAGAAAGACAGCTCCCTCGCCATGCTGCTCGAGGCGCAGCGCCGCGGCTACGAGATTCATTACATGCTGCAGCCGGACCTCACGCTGCTCGACGGCGAGGCGCTCGGGCATTCGCGAACACTCTCGGTACGCGACGATCCCGAGCACTGGTTCGAGATCGGCGCGGAGCAGGACATTCGGCTCGGCGATCTCGACGTCATCCTGATGCGCAAAGATCCGCCATTCGACATGGAGTACATCTACACGACCTACATACTCGAGCGGGCCGAGCTCGAGGGTGCGTTGGTCGTCAATCGTCCGCAGGCGCTGCGCGACATGAACGAGAAAGTCTTCACCGCCTGGTTCGCGGACTGTTCGCCCGTCACGCTGGTGACGCGATCGATGGCGGAAATGAAGCAGTTCGTCGCAAAGCACCGTGAGGTAGTGGTCAAACCGTTGGACGGCATGGGCGGCCGATCGATTTTTGTCATCAAGTACGGCGACAACAATGCCAACGTCATCATCGAGACGCTGACCGATCACGGCAGGCGATTCGCGATGGCTCAGGTGTTCATTCCCGAGATACGCGACGGTGACAAGCGCATCCTCTTGATCGACGGCGAGCCGGTGCCGCATGCGCTCGCCCGGATCCCGTCGGGCGACGACAATCGCGGCAATCTGGTGATGGGTGCCCAGGGCGTGGGACGCGAGCTCAGCGACGCCGACCGGGCTATCTGCGAACGGGTCGGGCCCGTCCTGCGCGAAAACGGCGTCATTTTTTGCGGCATCGACGTCATCGGCGACTACCTGACCGAGATCAACTCGACCAGTCCCACGGGCATCCGCGAGTTGGATCGAATCTACGACCTGAACATCGCCGGCACGCTTTTCGATGCGATCGACCGCAGGCTCGGCTGAGCGACGCCTGGCCGCCGAGGTCAAATCCGCCCCCCGGAGGCGGGGAAATCGCGTAGCATAGGTCAAAGCGGCGCGCCGGGATCGGCGTCCGCGGCGAGAACGATGCCCGCGTGGCTTGCAGGATTGGCCATTTTTGACCAGACTGGCGCCGCGTTGGGCATTCGACGCGCGTAAACGGCCGACTGCACCAGGTGAACTGTGTCTCATTGCGAGCGTGGAGATACGGGTAGACTTGGGCGTAGTAGCTCGCGCCTGTGCGACATAATGGGAGGCAGGCTCCTCTTCTATGTCTGGTCTGAACACACAGATTGACCGTGCCGGAACTTCGGAACACTTCGACCGGTTCCGCCTCGAATCGACTCCGGTGCCGGACCGGCTGCCGCCGATGCTGTTCCTCGCGGCGCTGGTGCACGGCATCCTGATCATCGGCGTTACGTTCAACGCCGTCATCGGCGATTATTTCTCCGAGGCCGTGTCTCTCGAGGTGACGATCGTTGCCGATCCCGACAACCGTTTCGATCGACAAGACGCCATGTACCTGGCGCAGGCCAGCCAGGAGGGCAGCGGCAATACCGAGCATCAGACTCGCCCTAGCGCGCCGCTCGAGAGCGGCGTGCCGATCGACAACGCCGGTGAGGCCGACGGCAACGCGTTTAACAACGCGTTTCCGCAGGAATACCAGAGCGATGACGTGCTCGCTTCGCGCAGCCCGCAGGAGCGACAGGTCAGCAACGATCCGCGGATGGAGCAAACCGAGAAACTGACGACCGCATTGGCCATGGAATCGGGTGCCGATACGACGCTCCCGCTGCCGCAGGACGTCAAAGCGAACTTCCTGGTGCGCGATCAAAACCGACAACAGATCGTGGTCAGCGCCGACACCAAGAAATCGAGCATCGCAGGCTACGTCGATCGTTGGAAACGCAAGATCGAGACCGTGGGGCAGCGCTATCTGCCGGCGCAGATCGCGCTGCAGGGCCTGAGCGGTAGCCCGACGCTCGAGGTCACGATCGATTCCGCGGGCGAGCTGTCCGAGGTGATCATCCGCAAATCCTCCGGCTCCTCCGCGCTGGATCAGGCGGCACTCAGCATTCTCGAGCGCGCCTCGCCGTTCGAGCCGTTTCCGGAGGCAATCCGGGTCGACTACCCGGAGCTCAACTTCGTCTATAAGTGGCGCTTCACGAATATCGGTATTGCATCGACGGCGAGCGTGAACTGAGCGGCAAGGTCCCGCGGTTGTCAATTCTCGACGCAAAGCCGATACTTCCGGTATGGAATACTCGGGTTCTCTGAACAGTCAGCTGCTGATTGCCATGCCCGGCATGGCCGACCCAAATTTCAACAGCACCGTCACCTTAGTGTGCGAGCACAACGCCGACGGGGCGCTTGGCATCGTCATCAACCGCCCGCTGAACCTCAACCTGGGCGGCCTGTTCGAGCAGCTCGACCTAACCAACGCGGATTCGGCGATACTGACGCGGCCGGTCCTCGATGGCGGTCCGGTTGCGAAGGAACGCGGCTTCGTGTTGCACCAGCCCGGCGCGGAATTCGAAAGCTCGGTCGCTGTCTCGCCGGAGATCCAGCTGACTCTGTCGCGGGACGTGCTCGACGCGATGGCCGCGGGTAACGGACCGGACAAATCCATCGTCGCGCTGGGCTACGCCGGCTGGGAGGCCGGCCAGCTCGAGGCCGAGATGCTCGAGAATACCTGGCTCTCCGTGCCGGCGAGCCCGGAGCTGATCTTCGACGTGCCGTTCGAGGACCGTTGGAAGACCGCCGCCGAGCTGTTGGGCATCGACCTGACCCGGCTGGCTCCCGATGCCGGGCACGCCTGAGCACAAACCCGACCTTACTTTGCTGGCGTTTGACTTCGGACATCGCCGTATCGGCGTGGCCGTCGGCCAGCGCGTCACCGCGTCGGCCAGCCCCCTCGGCGCCGCCGCCAACACCGACGACGGCCCGGACTGGCGGCGCATCGAGCGCTGGATCGAGGAATGGCAGCCGGACCTGCTGCTGGTCGGTATGCCCTACCACGCCGACGGCTCGCGCTCGGACATGAGTGCCGACGTCGACGCCTTCGTCGCCGCGCTGGGACGATTCGGACTTCCGGTGGCGACCGTCGACGAGCGCTATACGTCGCTCGAAGGGCGGGCCGTGCTGCGCGACGCGCGGGCCGCAGGCCGGCGCGGCCGCATCCGCAAGGAGACCGTCGACGCGGCAGCCGCCGTGCTGATTGCCGAGCGCTGGCTAAACGACCACGGCCAGTGACCGGTGCGGCAACAATTAGCGATAGAATCCTGATCGGATCCGAGTAGAATGCCGCTCCGATGTCAGTGATCGAACCCATCAAGAGTATCGACTCGCGGCGTGCCGGCGATTTGCAGATGTCGCCGGACGGCCGCCTGAGACACTTGTTGACGATGCGCGGCCTGAGCCGATCCCTGATCACCCAGCTGCTCGACCGTTCGCAGTCGTACCTCAGCCCGATCGGCCGGCCGGCCGTCCGCAGCGACGACCTGAAAGGCCGCACCATCGCCAATCTGTTTTTCGAGCCCAGCACCCGAACGCGCGCCTCGTTCGAATTGGCCGCCAAGCGCCTCGGCGCCGACGTGTTGAATCTCGACGTCAACATGTCCTCACGGAAGAAGGGCGAGAGCATCCTGGACACGATCTATACGCTACAGGCAATGCAGGTCGACGTATTCGTCGTGCGGGACGCCAGCGCGGGCGTGCCGGCCTACATCGCCCGTAATGTGGACGAGCACGTCAGCATCCTGAACGCCGGCGAGGCCGAGGTGGCGCACCCGACCCAGGGGCTCTTGGATCTCCTGACGATCCGCCAGTGCAAACCGAACTTCGAAGACCTGATCGTGGCGATCGTGGGCGACATCGCACACTCGAGGGTTGCGCGCTCCGCTGCCGAGGGGCTGACGACGATGGGCGTGGGCGAGCTGCGCCTGATATCGCCGGTCTCGCTCGCGCCGGCACCCGACACCATGCCCGACGCGAAGATCATGCATGACGTCGAGGCGGGCATACGCGGCGCCGACGTCGTCATGGCGCTTCGGATCCAGCGAGAACGCATCGGCTCTCTGGAGGGCATTCCGGGCGTCGACGAGTATTTTGCGAAGTACGGTATCAGCGAGGAGCGCATGGCGCTGGCGGCGCCGGACGCGATCGTCATGCATCCCGGACCGATGAACCGCGGCATCGAGATCGAGTCCAGCCTGGCCGACAGTCCGCGATCGGTCATCACGAGGCAGGTAACCAACGGCGTGGCCGTACGCATGGCCGTGCTCGACGCGGTGGTGAAGACGCTGGATCCACGATGACCGATCCGGTGCGGCCGCATCGAGGCACGATCTTCGTCGAAGACGTGGAGGTCCTGTCGGTGCGGACGTACCCGGAGCAGCAGTTCGTGTTCCGGCTGCTCGCCCCGAAATGCGCGTCGCACGCCACGGCCGGCAGCTTCATTCACCTGCGTTGCGACGCGGCGATTCCGATGCGGCGCCCGCTGTCGATCATGCGTGCAGACGCCGGTGGCGGCTGGATCGAGGTGATGTTCAAGATCGTCGGCGAAGGGCTACACGCGCTCAGCCGCAAAACCGCCGGCGACGTGTTGAGCTCGATCGGCCCTATTGGCCGCGGCTTCACACCGCCGCCCGATCGCCCTCGCGCGCTGTTGATCGGCGGCGGCGTCGGGATTCCGCCGATGGTGTTCCTGGCCGAGACGTTCCGAAACGACGCCGTTGACTGGCAGCCCACCGTCTTGATGGGCTCGGAGCTGCCGTTTCCGTTCGAGCTCGCCGAGTCGAGCATTGCCTGCGACTGGGTCGACGGCGACGTGAACAGGACCATCGCCCTGCTCGAGGGCTGGCATGTGCCGACACGGCTAGCGAGCCTGTCGGACTTCGCGGGCACCTACCGCGGCTACGTCACGGCGCTCGCCGACCGGTATCTGCGAGCGCTGCCGCCCGCAGATCTCGAGCTGACGCAGGTACTCGCGTGCGGCCCGACGGCCATGCTCGAAGCAGTGGCTCGCCTCGCGGGCCGTTACGGTGTGCCGTGCCAGGTATCGCTCGAGGAGTACATGGCCTGCGCGGTCGGCGGCTGCGCCGGCTGCACGGTGCTCGTCGAGACCCGTGCGGGGCCGGCGATGAAGCGCGTCTGCGTCGACGGCCCGGTGTTCGATGCCCGGCAGGTATTCGCGCAGGCGTTCGTTAATTAGGGGTCGAACCGAGGTTTCTTGGTCCCCAGCGAAAACCT
>JBFGFX010000198.1:0-7115 GCA_041579335.1 Woeseiaceae bacterium
GCCGACGTCTCTACATAACGTCGCGCAGTATAGAAAAAAGCACTAAATCCTAATGAGATAGGGTTGGCATTTTTGCGGCCGTGAGCGGCCCGGAAGCACTGCTATCATTGCACTCCGGTCGCTTGTGCGCGGCCGTAAATGCGCCAAAATTTCCATATTGATCAAAACCGCCTACGAGGCAAGCCCCATGGCAAGAGCGAAGATCGCCTACGTTTGCAGCGACTGTGGCGCCCACAGCGTGAAGTGGCAGGGCCAATGCCCGGACTGCGGCGCCTGGAATACCCTCGCCGAGACGAGTCTGACCTTGGCGCCGCAAAGCGGCGCGGCTGCTCCGCAGGCGGAACGGATCGGCGCGCTGGCCGACGAGCCGGTGGTGCGGCATCGGACCGGCTTCGGCGAGTTCGATCGTGTGCTCGGCGGCGGCCTCGTGCCGGGCTCCGTCGTCCTCCTGGGCGGGGACCCGGGCGTCGGCAAGTCGACGCTGCTGCAGCAGGTGGCGGCGCGGCTGCCGATCGATCTGAAGACGTGCTACGCAACCGGTGAAGAGTCGCTCAGGCAGGTCGCCGAGCGGTCACGTCGCATCGGCATGGCGAACGCGGATCTCAAGC
This sequence comes from Woeseiaceae bacterium, assembly GCA_041579335.1. Lineage (GTDB taxonomy): Bacteria > Pseudomonadota > Gammaproteobacteria > Steroidobacterales > Woeseiaceae > JBFGFX01. Next base: position 609 of record JBFGFX010000198.1, read on the forward strand.
TCTTGGCCGACACCTCGCTCCGCAACATCCTGTCGCAGGCGTCCGGCGTCGGTGCTCGCGTGCTCGTGATCGATTCGATTCAGACCGTGGTCAGCGATGATCTGGCTTCGGCACCCGGATCCGTCGCACAGCTCAGAGAGTGCGTCGCCCGCATCGTTCAGTACGCGAAGCAGAACGAGGTCGCCGTGTTCCTGATCGGTCACGTGACCAAGGAAGGCGCGATTGCCGGGCCGCGGGTCGTCGAGCACATGGTCGACACGGTGCTGTATTTCGAGAACGATCCCGCGAGCCGCTATACGATCGTGCGCGCCGTAAAGAACCGTTTCGGCGCGAGCAACGAAATGGGCGTCTTCGCGATGACGGAGACGGGCTTCAAAGAGGTGAAGAACCCATCCGCAATATTCCTGTCGGGCGGGTATCCGACGAGGCCCGGCAGCCTCGTGTCCGTCACCTGGGAAGGCAGCCGGCCGCTGCTGGTCGAAGTGCAGGCGCTGGTCGCCGACGGCGTCGGCAATTACCCCAAGCGGCTCGCCCAGGGCGTCGACCAGAGCCGCCTGGCGTTGCTGGTCGCCGTGCTGCAGCGACATGGCGGCGTCGCGCTAACCAATGACGATGTGTTCGTCAACGTCGCCGGCGGTCTGCGCATCGGCGAGACCGCTGCGGATCTGCCGGTGCTGTTGTCGATAGTGTCGAGCTTCCGCGATCGCCCCTGCCCCGAGCGGCTGGTCAGCTTCGGCGAGATCGGACTCGCCGGCGAGGTGCGTCCGGTGCGCTTCGGCACCGAGCGGCTGGCCGAAGCGGCCAAACAGGGTTTCGAAGCCGCAATCGTGCCGAAGGCGAACGTCGCCAAACGCGCGCCACGGGGCATCGACATTATCGCGGTCTCGGAATTGTCGGAAGCGCTCGACGCCGCCTTCGAGCGTTGATCAAGCGGCGGTGCTGTCAGGCTGGATCGTGCGGGGGGCGAACACTCTCGCGGTCTGCACGCGATTGTCGTCGCTTTGCACGATTTCGATCGGATAATCGTCGATCTTGAGACAGGTGCCCGGTGACGGGATCGTTTCGAGGTACTCCAGGATCAGACCGTTGAGCGTCTTCGGACCATCGGTCGGCAGCGTCCAGTTCATGACTCGATTCATCTCGCGGATGTTGGTTGTGCCGTTCACGAGGTAACGGCCGTCGGCCTCCCGCGTGATGCCGTTGTCGTCGCCAGCCGGTACCGTAGTGAATTCGCCCACGATTTCTTCGAGTATGTCTTCGAGCGTCACGATGCCCTGGATGTCGCCGTATTCGTCCACGACCAGCGCGAAGCGTTGCTTGGATCGCTGGAATTGAACGAGCTGAGTGCTGAGCGGCGTGCCTTCCGGTACGAAGTAGGGCTCGTCCGCGAGCGCTTCGATGTCGCCCTTATCGAACTGGGCATGGCTCGTCAGATTCGCCAAACGTCGCAGGTGCATCACGCCGACGACCCGGTCAATGTCATCTCGATAGATCGGCAGCCGCGTGTGCTCGCTCGTGCGGATGACCGCCGAAATCTTGTGGAGATCGTCGTCTAGATCGATTCCGATGATCTCGTTGTGCGGCACCATCACATCGTCGACCGTCACCTTCTCGAGGTCGAGAATGTTGATGAGCATGCTGCGGTACTTTCGCGAGATCAGCGAGCCTGCTTCGTAGACGATTGTCCTGAGCTCTTCGTTGCTGAGCGACCGCAGCTGCGAATCGCCGCTGCGTACACCGAGTAGCCAGAGCACGCCATTCGCGATGACGCTGACCAGCCACACCACGGGATACGTCACCGCCAATAAGGGGTAATAGATGAAAACCGCCGGCATGGCGATGCGCTCCGGATGCAGCGCCGCCAACGTCTTCGGTGCCGCTTCCGAGAATATCAGGACGACCACGGTCAAAAGCAGGGTTGCGATCGCCACCGCAGGCTCGCCGCCGATGCGCAGCGCGATGAGCGTAACCAGAGCGACCGCGGTGAAATTGACGAGATTGTTGCCTAAGAGGATCAGGCCAATCAGGCGATCCGGCCGTTCGAGGAGTTTCTCCGCGAGCTGCGCCGCGCGGCGGCCGTCGCGAGCCTGATGTCGCAACCGGTATCGGTTCAAGCGCATGAGCGCCGTTTCCGAGCCGGAGAAAAACGCGGAAAGCAGTAAAAGGACAATGAGCGCACCGATTAAGGCCGCTAGCGGAACGTCACCGCTCAATGAATGAGCACCTCCTGAAGCATCCGAACGAGAGCAGTTCAGCAGGCCCACCCGGGCCTGTCAAGGAAACCGGTCGGAAGAAGGGCTAGCTCCAACTGCGTCCGAGTACGTTCTCGAGGATGTAGCGGCTACCGTAGTACGCAAGGCACAGGATCGAGAATCCCCAGAGATAGAGGTAGACCGCGCGCCGACCCCGCCAGCCGGCGAATTGCCGGCCGGCAATCAGCGCGCCGAACAGGCCGAGAGCGAGGAGTGACAAAACGGTCTTGTGCACTAGATGCTGTGCGAAAAGATCCTCGACGAACGCAAGCCCCGAGAAAACCGCTAAGAGCAGAATGCTGAAGCCCGCCGCGGTGACGCCGAAGAGCAGCTGCTCGGTGGTCTCGAGCGGCGCGAACAATCGGTTCACGGGTGAGAGCCTGCCTGCTCGCAACCGCCGGTCCTGCACCAGGGCGTAGATCGCGACGATGGCGCCGACGGTCAGCAGCCCGTACGCGAACAGCGAGATGAGGACGTGCGCCTGGATCTGCCAGGCCATGGGTTGCACGCTCTGCGGTTCGCCGCCGATCCCCGTCAGCCCGGCGCACAGGCCGGCAAGCACCAGCAGGCCGCCGGAAAGTCCCCGCAGGGTGGGCTCGAAAGCGCCGAGCAAAGCGATGAGCGCCAGCTGCAGGCCGATCGAGGACGCCGTGTTGGCGAGTGACAGCGACAGACCGGTTGCGAGCTTGAGGTCCGACCAGAGCAGGTAACCGTGCCAAAGGATGCCGGCCACGCCGCAAAAAACCGCAGTAGCCAGAAGGAGTTGTCGTCGATCTGCGAAGCGCGGCCAGCGGCTTGTCGCGACCGTCACTCCGGCAATTATGTACAAAAAAAGAACTGTGATTTGAGACACAGAATACCGACAATCGATGACCTAATTTTCGTCCGAAACAATCATCCCACATGGTGCAGTTCTTTAGAACCCTGCTTCATCCACGCGACTAACAGCCGCAAGCCGGACGAATGAGTCGTCCGAGAAGAGCACTAAGGAAGAGGATGCAGAGGCGACGGCAGTATGCGTATAAGAATATTGGGCTGTAGTGGCGGCATTGGAGCGGGCTCACGAACCTCGGCGATGCTCATCGATGACGACGTCTTGCTCGATGCCGGCACCGGCATCGGCGATCTGGCGCTCGACGATCTGCACTCGATTCGGCACGTCTTTCTCACGCATGCACACCTGGATCACATCGCGGGACTGCCGATGCTGATCGATTCGATTTTCACGGACGAAGTCGATACGCCCGTGACCGTGTACGGTCGCGAGGAGACGCTCGAGGCCATAAAAACACATCTCTTCAACTGGGTGATATGGCCCGACTTCGCCAAACTGCCCTCCGCCGACAAGCCGATGCTGCGCTACGTCGTCTGTAATCCGGGCGACACCATCACCATCGATCATCGCGATTTCCACGCCGTCGACGTGGCCCATACCGTGCCGGCCATCGGCTACACCGTGCAGAATTCGGGCGGCGTTTTCGCCGTGAGCGGCGATACCAAGACGAACGAGACATTGTGGCCGGTCTTGAACGCCTGCGACGATCTGCGCGCTCTCGTCATCGAGGTGTCATTTCCGAATGAGCAGGAGTCGCTCGCCACGGCTGCGGGCCATTATTGCCCAACGACACTGAGCCGGGATCTCAAGCGCCTCGATCAGGACCCGGTGATCTGGATTACGGGGATGAAACCCGGGCAAGAAGGGCGCATTCTCGAGCAGGTAACGGAGGCGGTCCCGAACAAGCAGATCCGGATGCTGTCTCGCGGCACGGAGATCGTCGTCTAGACCCCACCGACCCCGCCGTAGTCCGGGCTCGTGCGATGCACTAGAATACGCACGCCCACAATACGCGACCGGCGGCATCCATGTTCGACACACTCACCGATCGTCTGTCTCAGGCGGCGAAGAATCTTAGCGGCAAAGGTCGGCTGACCGAAGCCAACATCAAGGACACGTTGCGTCAGGTCCGGCTGGCGCTGCTCGAAGCCGATGTCGCCCTGCCGGTGGTCAAGTCCTTCATAGAGCGCATCCGCGAACGCGCCGTCGGCGAAGAGGTCGGCAAGAGCCTCACGCCGGGCCAGGCGCTGATCAAGATCATCCATGCCGAGCTGGTGCAGCTCTTGGGCAGCGACGCAGCGCCACTCGACCTGAAGGCGCAGCCGCCGGTCGTCATCCTGCTGGCGGGGTTGCAGGGCTCCGGTAAGACGACGACCGCGGCCAAGCTCGGACGACGCCTGATCGAGAAGGACGGCAAGAAGGTCATGCTCGTCAGTGTCGACGTGCATCGGCCGGCCGCCATCCTTCAGCTCGAAACGTTAGCGAACGAGATCGGGGCAGAATTCTGCAGGAGCGAGGCATCGGAGTCGCCGCTGGCGATCGTCGATCGGGCGCTCGACGAAAGCCGGCGTTCGTTCGCTGACGTGCTGATCGTGGATACCGCGGGTCGACTGCACGTGGACGCCGCGATGATGGACGAGGTTGCGGACATACATGCCAAGGCGGCACCGCAGGAGACGCTGTTTGTCGTAGACAGCATGGCCGGTCAAGACGCGGTCAATGCCGCTCGCGTTTTTGGCGACCGTCTGCCGCTGACGGGGATCATACTGACGAAAGCGGACGGCGATGCCAAAGGCGGTGTGGCGCTGTCCGTCGCCGAGGTAACCGGATGCGCCATTCGTTTCCTCGGAGTCGGTGAAAAGACCGACGCGCTGGAGGTATTTCATCCGGACCGCATGGCCTCGCGGATTCTGGGCATGGGTGATGTCCTGTCGCTGGTCGAGGAGATCGAGGACAAGGTCAGCCGCGACAAAGCCGACAAGCTGGCCAAGAAGCTCAAGAAAGGCAGCCGCTTCGACCTCGCCGACCTGCGCGATCAGCTCGAGCAGATGATCAACATGGGCGGCATGGCGGCAATGCTCGAGAAGCTGCCGCTGCCCGGCAACGTCGACGCGGCCGCCCTGAAAGACCAGGGCAACGAGCGAAAACTGAAACGACAGATAGCGATCATCGATTCCATGACGCCCGCCGAGCGGCGATTCCCGAAAACGATCAACGGCTCACGCAAGCGCCGCATAGCGGCAGGGGCCGGGTTGACGATTCAGGACGTCAACCGGCTCTTGAAGCAGCATCTGCAGATGGAAAAAATGATGCGCAAGATGTCGAAAGGCGGCATGAGAAAGATGATGCGCGCCCTGGGCTCAGGGGGGATGCCGCCGGGACCGCGCTAAGGTCCGGAAATAGCGGGAAAAATCGGCGCTCAAAGCGCTTCACATTCACGTCGAAATAAGTACAATGGCCGGTTTACTCGAACCCGGGCTCGAGGATTCTCGCAGCGCTCAGGGTTTAGCGAATCGGAAGAGCAATGGTCAGTATTCGTCTTTCGCGCGCGGGCGCGAAAAAACGCCCTTTTTATCACCTGGTGGTCACCGACAGCCGGAATCGTCGGGACGGCCGGTACATCGAGCGTCTGGGCTTCTTCAACCCCGTTGCCACCGGACATGAGGAGCAACTGCGGGTCGACCTGGAGCGCGTGGACTACTGGATCAGTCGCGGTGCGCAGCCGTCCCAGCGCGTTGCCTCGCTGCTGAAGGCTGAACGCAAGGCCGCCGCCAACTAGGTTTCGGCGGCCGGCCGGGCGGCGCAGCGCTCGGGGATTGCGAGCAGGTGGCGCGTTCGAAGGACAAGACGCGGCCGGTGATTCTGGGCCGCATCGTCGGCCTGTACGGCGTGAAGGGCTGGGTCAAAGTGCATTCGTACACGAATCCGCGGCAGGCGGTCCTCGACTACCGCGATTGCCTGCTCATGCGCTCGGGCACTCGGCAACCGGCGAGGATCGCCGAGGGTAGGGCGCACGGCAAGGGCGTCGTCGCGCGCTTCGACGGCACTGCCGATCGCGACGAAGCCTCGCGCTTGGTCGGCGCGGAGATCGCGGTGCCGCGAGAGGCGCTGCCGGACGCCGGGGAAGGTCATTTCTACTGGACCGACCTCGAGGGGCTCACGGTCGTGCATCGCGACGGCACCGAGTTGGGTCGCGTCGCGTATCTGCTCGAAACCGGTGCCAACGACGTGCTGGTGGTGCAGGGTGAACGTGAAATTTTGATCCCGTTCGTGTTGGGGTCCGTGATTTTGGACGTCGATCTGGCCGAGGGCCGAATCGACGTCGACTGGGAATGGGAATGACGCGATGCGCATGCAGGTTGTCAGCCTGTTTCCGGAGATGGTCGAGACGGTTGCCGCGTACGGCGTCGTCGGACGCGC
>JBFGFX010000199.1:0-7112 GCA_041579335.1 Woeseiaceae bacterium
CTTGATCAGGTCGCGAATCTTCGCCGTGCGCGGGAAGTTCTTGATCGAGAATTTTCGTTGCCCCGAGGCGTCGCTTGCGTAGAGTGCGAGGCCTGCGCTTGCGGTGTCAGTCATCGGATGTCTCCTACTTTTGGTTGTGGGTCGACCGAGTTCGGGTGTTGCCATGGCAGGGGTCGACGCCTCATCCCGCCGTTTCGAAACCGAGTTTCGCCAGGTAGAGCCGCGCCAACCGTTCGTCGGCGGCCAGAAGCTTCGCCTCGGCGATGAACCGTTGCAGCGCGACCGACAGCGCCGCGCAGGCATGGCCCAACGCGGCGGGGGACGCGGGCAGAGGCGGCAGCCATGCCTCGAGGGCCAGCGCTCGCCGGGCGCGAACCGGCTTGACCGTCCGGACCCGTTCTGCGACGAGCCACATCAAAACGGCGATCGCGCGCCGACAGTCGTACTCGGCCGAGGCCAGCTCCTGCTCGAGCAGCGGCACGCGCAGTCGCGAAGAGCAGCCCGCATGGCCGATGCTCGCCGCGACGTAGTCGCCCGCGAGCTCCATCGGCACCTCGATGCCGTCACCGTCCGCGGGCTGAGACGGCCAGCCGGCTTCTTCGAGCGCTGCGGCGAGATCGGCCGCCGATAGTGCTGCCGTCTGCGGATGCGCCTTGCAGCGCCGTTCACCGAGGCCGTAGCGTAGGCAGCCGAACGTCGCGGTGACGATTGCCGCCAGCTCGTCGTCACAGTCCCACGGCAACAGGTCCTGGTGCACCTCCGCGATCAGCTTGCGCTTCGGGCCGAGCCCGTCGCCGACGATGCGCGGGCAGCCGGTCATGCGGGCGTTCTGCAACAGCGTGGCGCTCAGACGCTGATAGCTCATGTTGGCACGAAGCCTGCGCAGCGGAATGGCGATCGTCAGCCAATCGTCGTCGAGATCGACCTGCGCGATACAACGCGTACGCGGCAGCCGAACGCGCCATCGACCGATATCGGCTCGCTCGAGCACGGTCACAGCGGCGCGAAGCGCGCGGTCCAAGTGGCGCATGCGGCTGCTGCCGGCCGTCTGTGCGTCGTCGACGTCTCGGTAGTCGGATCCCGGATGGACCGCGTTATCGATCATCGGCGCCTCCCTCGCTGTCACCGGTCTCCTGAGCGCCGGTCGTGTCGAGCATCGAGCGTCGCGAATCGATCGGCAGACGCTCCGCGTTGCGTCGCGCCCAGCGGCACGCGTCGGCATTCAACGCATCGTCTTCGCGCGGCGTGTAACGCTGCCAGGTGATCATCTGGAAGACCTGGTGGAGCAGATTCAAGAGGCTCATGCCCGGCGCGATGTGTCCGACGCAGCAGAACGGTGAACGGATGTTCGGATGAAATTCCGCAGCCGGTTCGAGCCAGGTCAACACCTGCCCCGGATGGCTGCTCGAACGGAGATAGTCGGATGGGAAAGATACGCCGATAAGGTGGCGGTCGCTGACCGAGATCTCGCCACGGGATTCGACGAGACCATCGCACCGAAACTCGGCGAGGTACTTGTAAGGCGGCGCACCCGCGACCGGCGCCAGCTTGAGCATGTCGCTCTTCTGCGCGAAGCTCATCGCCTCCAGGTACTGCGTATGCAGCCAGGTGTCGAAGATCGTGTCGGTCATCGGGCCGCGCACCCTTTCAACTCGACGTGGCGAACGCCCGCCGCGGCGTCGGAGACAGTGAGCACGTCACCGCTACGAAACCCGATCGACGCGAGGCTGCGATCAGCCTCGGTTGCCGCAAGATCGGCGCCCCGGATCGATTCGGCGGCGAAAAATCCCGGCGGAAACATCGACCCGCCGCACTTGCAGGAGCGGCGGGCAGATGGCAGCCGCAGGAGCAGCGACAGCTCGATTGCGGCGTGCGCGCCGCACGCGATGCAGTCGAGCCCCGTCACGAAGGTATGACCCTCGAGGCTGATTGCCACGTCCCTGCCGGCATCCACGAGGTCGAGCAGTCCGCCGAGCCGGATCTCGTCGAGGTCGACGGTGATGTCGCGTGCTGCCCACACCGCGTGATCGAAACGGCACGCGTCACTGCGCTTGAATCGGTTCAGATGCTTCGAATAGGACGCCGTATCGAACATCAGCTGGGCGCCCGACAGGGTATCGCCGGCGCCGGTCACGAATTTGCGAAGCTCGGCCGCCTGCAGCGAGGCGGCGAGACCGCCGAGCTCGGCCGGCGCGTCCGTCGCGGGCACCGACGCCTGTCCCTTGCACGCGTAGCGCTGCTCCAATAGCTCGTAGGTGGTCGAATCCCAGCTGCACTCCAGACAGGGCGCACCGGTCGCAGGGGTGAATGTGCTGAGGCGGACGAGCGAATCCGCGCCCACGGCCGCATCGATCCACGGGGTTCCAGAGCGCCAGGCGATCCGATTGATCGTCTGCCGGGCTTGGCGCTGATCGACGCAGGAAAGGAGTATCGAATCGCGCAGGCTCGCGAGCGGAACATTCTCGATGCTCTCCGCGTAGGAGCTGACGGTCAGCCGCGGGTTGATCGCACGGATGCACGCGGCCTGCACGTCGACCTTGCGCTTAGACAGCGCCGCGCGGTCGATCGACTGCGACGCGAGGTTGGATTCGGCGTAGTCGTCGGGATCGACGAGCGTCACCCGCTCGATATCGGCCATGCGCGCGACCAGCGGCACGAGCGCGGAGCCGATGTTGCCGAGGCCGACGATGGTCGCGTGCGTCACGGCTATAGGCTCCCGGGCGTCCATTGGTACTCTGGTCGATCGAGAGCGCTCGGCTGATCGCAAAGCGCACAGGTGTTCGCGTAGGTCCAGCAGGTCCTGTCGTTACCGACGTCTTCGTGATGCCAGACGGCGCATTGCGGGCAGCACACGGCCGCGTCGCCCTCCGCAATGGCGATTTTGCAGCGCGGGCAGTAGACGGGATCGTTGCCTGAGTAGGTCTCGATACGCGCCAGGCGCTCCGCCGAGAAGTAGAGCTCGGACTGCCCGGGCAGACGGATCGCGTCGCGGTCGGCGATCAGCCGAACGCCGGTCGCGAGCGCCCGGTCGTTCACCACGACGCCGGCATCCAGCGGCGCCAGCAGGAGCCACTGCACGGCGCCGGCGCCTGCAACGTGGGGGTAGAGCGCCACGCTGTCGTTTAGCGCGCGGAGCGCATCGAGATCGACGGCGTCAATCGACGGCCCGAGCGTCACCGGCTCACGGTCGAGCGCTATCTGAAGCCAGGAGTCGTCCTGCGCGTTTTGCCACAGCATGGCCATAGCGCAGCACGATAGCGCGGTGCAGAAATCTGTCGATGCACTCTACTCGCGCTCTGCTGGCAATCTGCGTAAGAGCGGGATCGAACCGACGCTGCGAGGAACGGCAGAACGGGCTCGAAGTTGCGGGTTCTAGTCAGCCGCGGCGCAACGGCCGGCGGCACACATCTCAGTTGAGAATGAAGAGATCACCGTCGATGCCGGTATATCGTTGGCGCGACTGAGACGCCTTCATCGTCGGAATCATCTGCGTGTCATCTTGTGTCAGCAGCTTGACGGTGACTTTGCCGCAATCCACCGGCAGATCCCGGCCGGCCGGGCTCGCGGGCTGACCCGTGCGTGCGCGGATCTCGATCAGCAGGTCGCCGCTGCGAAAAAGATACGAGCGCTCGGCGCCGTTGCAGGACCATCCGACGAACGCGCGAGCGTCGACTAAGCGCGCTTTGCGCCCGTCCTCGAGCGATGCGACACATTCGCAATAGCGCATGGGGATTTCGATCGAGTAGCGTGAGACGTCCGCGTGGCTGGCGTTTCGCAGCGGGATGAAGCCGTCGAGCAATTCGTTGAGATTCGTCGTTGACATGTGATCTCCTGGCTATCTGGGCGCTTACGCGACAAACTGTTCCTCTTCCGTGCTCCCGGCGAGCGCGGTCGTCGATGACATGCCTGCCATGATCGTGTTCTGCACGGCGTCGAAGTAGCCGGCGCCGACGAACGATTGGTGCTTCGCCGCGCGAAAGCCGAACTGCTCGTCCGCGAATTCCTGCTCCTGCAGCTTCGAATACGCATACATGCCGTCTTTTTTGTAAGCTCGGCTCAAATTGAACATGCTCGAGTTCAGCGCGTGCCATCCGGCCAGCGTGATGAACTGGAATTTGTAGCCCATGGCGCCGAGCTCCTCGCGAAACGACTTCATCGTCTCGTCGTCGAGGTTCGCTTTCCAATTGAACGACGGCGAGCAGTTGTAGGCGAGCAGCTGATCGGGATACTCCGCGTGGATCGCGTCGGCGAAGCGGCGCGCTTGCCCGAGATCGGGCTTCGAGGTCTCGCACCAGATCAGATCGGCGTAGGGCGCGTATGCGAGACCGCGCGCGATCGCCTGATCGAGCCCCGCCTTCGTCATAAAGAACCCTTCCGGAGTGCGCTCACCCGTGATGAACGGTCGGTCACGTTCGTCGGAATCCGAGGTGATCAGGTTCGCCGCGTCCGCATCGGTGCGTGCGATCAGGACGGTCGGTACGCCGCAGACGTCGGCGGCGAGCCGTGCGGCGGTCAGCTTGGCGATCGCCTCGTGGGTCGGTACGAGCACTTTTCCACCCATGTGGCCGCATTTCTTCGCCGACGACAGCTGATCTTCGAAATGCACACCCGAGGCGCCGGCGCGGATCATGTTCTTCATCAGCTCGAACGCGTTGAGATTCCCGCCGAAGCCGGCCTCGGCATCGGCGATGATCGGCGGGAACCAGTCGATGCTCGCGTCGCCGTTCAGCGCGTGGATCTCGTCGGTGCGAATGAACGCGTTGTTGATCCGCTCCACCATCTTCGGCACCGAGTCCACCGGGTAGAGACTCTGGTCGGGATACATCTCGCCGGCGCTGTTGCCGTCGCCGGCCACCTGCCAGCCGGAGCAGTAGATCGCTTTGAGACCGGCCTGGACCTCCTGGATCGCCTGATTGCCGGTCAGCGCGCCGAGGGCGCAGACCGGGTCTGCCTGGTTGACCAGGCGCCAGAACTTCTCGGCGCCGAGGCGTGCCAGCGTATGCTCGATGCGCACGGTGCCGCGCAGCTTGACGACATCCGCGGCGGTGTAGTTGCGCGTCGCGCCGTGCCAACGCGGACTGTCGGCCCACTCCCCTGTGAGTCTGTCGATTTGCTCCTGTGGTGTCATGCAACCTCCCCGACGTGTTTTGTTAAATCGTGTGATTTCGCGTGCTTACGGCGTATACTAGCTTCAGTGTTGATTGAATTTCACAGTGAAAATTTCACAATGTTAATTTCACAAGTAGCCGGGCCATGACCCGCAGGCAGGGCTTGAAGCGCAGGGCGCACTTCCTGGGCACGAAGATCAAGAGCCTGCGCAAGCGGAATCGTCTGACGCTCGAAGATCTGTCGGTGCGTTGCGTGCAGATCGACGCGGACGCGGCGCCGTCCGTGTCGTACCTGTCGATGATCGAGAACGGCAAGCGGGTGCCGTCGGAGCGGCTGCTCGAGATCATCGCCGACATCTTTCAGAAGGACATCGACTGGTTCTTCGACGAGTCTTTGGACGACGAAGCCATCGACACGGCGCCGGCCGCGGCGGTGAGCGGCATGCCGTTGGAGCCGGGATTCCTGTTCTCGGAACCGCTTCTGCAGCTCGCGATACCCGAGCTGTTGGCGCAGACCGGCACGACCGGGCGCCAGTTCGCACATCTGCTGATCCGCGCCCACCAGGAATCGAACTACAACCGCTTCCCGGACCTCGAGCGGGCGGCAGAGGGCGTCGGAAAAAAACAGTTCCCGCTGCACGTCGACGATGTCTTCGACATCGCCCGGCAGCTGGGGCTCGAGATCAACTGGTTCGACAACGCCGCGTTCAAGGACAAAGGCGATACCGATCGGCCCCTGAATACTCTCGTGAGGTCGTTTTTCGACGCGCCGGATCAGGTCTACCTGAATCGGGAGCTCGAGAGGAATCCGGCGCGGCTGAAGTACGATCTGGTGAATCACATCGCCCACAAGGTGCTGCATGACGGCGACGGTCAGCGAGCACCTCAGGTCTCGGGCGGGCGCGTCTCCGGACGACGTCACGACGCGGAGTCCTCGATCGTCGACGCGAAAGACGTCCTGTTTGCCTGGCGCGATTTCGAGTGCAGCTACTTCGCTGCTGCGCTTTTGGCGCCGAAGACCGCCTTTCGTCAGTTCCTCGCGCGGCATGCCTACGCAATCGACCTCGGCGACAAGGTCGACTTGACGACGACGCTGGTCATGCGCCGCATGCCGAGCGTGTCGGCGTATCCTTTTTGGCACTACTTCGACGCCTATCCTCCCGGCAATCTACGTGCTGTTTACCGGGGCAACGGTATCCCGCTCCCCTGGGGCAACATGACCCTGGTGTCGGATCCGTGCCGGCACTGGGCCGTGTTCAAGATGCTGAACTCCCGGTCGCGGCGACCGGCGTCGCAGATCTCCGTGCTCCGCAGCGGCGACGATCGGCGGCTGTATTCCTGTCAGTCGATCCGCGGCAAAGATGCGGCGGGCAATGCTCACGTGTCCTGCGCCGGCGTCGATCTATCCCCCGCACTCGCCGTGCAGGGAATCGATGCGGAGCACACGATCGACATGATCGAGGCGGCCTGTAACGCGGCGGGCGGTTCGGCGCCGATTCCGGCAGAAGCGCGCCGGCACCTCGAGAGCGTGAGCAAGATCCTGAACATCGGTTGGATCGCTGACGGAGCGGCCAGCGGCGCGACGATCATCTGTCAGCGCAGCTCGAACTGCCCGCGAGACCGGCACTGCTTGGGCAGGGCTCGCGAGCGGCTGGAGCCGAAGATCGACGGCATCCGCGCACTCGCCACGACCCGCTAGTCGACGATCGGTAATGAGCCGGGCGAAAAACTCGCGTACCATTTCTTGGGCCAACGCGAGATCACCGCGCTACGAAAACGAGAGGGGCAAATGACCGACGCTGCCGTTGAACGCGAGTGCATGGAATTCGATGTCGTCATCGTCGGCGGCGGTCCGGCCGGGCTCGCCGCGGCATGCCGGCTGATGCAGCTCGACAGCGCGCTGTCCGTGGTCGTCGTCGAGAAAGGCTCGGAGATCGGCGCTCACATCCTGTCGGGGAACTGCTTCGAGCCGACCGCGTTGCACGAGCTGTTCCCGGATTGGCA
>JBFGFX010000200.1:0-7059 GCA_041579335.1 Woeseiaceae bacterium
CGCGACGACGATGGCATCCGCGCAGCCTGCGCCCAGGATACGCATCGGGCTTGTCGGCTACCGCGATCGCGGTGACGCCTACGTGACCAAGGTCGTCGATCTCTCCGACGATCTCGACTCGGTATACGCGGCGCTGATGGATTTCCAGGCCGACGGCGGCGGCGACACGCCGGAGAGCGTCAATCAGGCGCTCAACGATGCCGTCCACCGGATGTCCTGGAGCCCGCAGAGCCAAGCGTATCAGGTGATCTTCTTAGTCGGCGACGCGCCGCCGCACATGGATTATCAGGACGAGACGCAGTACCCGGCGATCCTCAAGGTCGCGCGGCAAAAGGGCATCGTGGTCAATGCGATCCAGTGCGGCGACGTGCCGACGACGGTCGCGCCGTGGACCCAGATCGCGCGCCTCGGCGACGGCAGTTTCTTCCAGGTCGAGCAGGCCGGCAGCGCGGTGGTATATGCGACGCCATTCGACGCCGAGCTGGCAGCACTCTCCGCCCGTCTCGACGCGACCCGACTCTATTACGGCACTGCCGAGGAGAAAGAGGCCATGGCCAAGAAACGCTCCGCGACCGACAAGCTCAGTGAGCTCGCCTCGGAGGAGGCAAAAGCACGTCGCGGCGTGTTCAACATGAGCGTCGCCGGGCGGCTGAATCGGCTCGGCAAGAACGAGCTCGTCGACGCGGTCGCCAATGGCGAGGTCGATCTCGACGAGCTCGAGCCCGCGGCGCTGCCGGAGGAAATCAAGCCGATGGCGCCCGCGGCCCAACGCGCCTACCTGAAGGAGCTCGCCGAGGAACGCGGCGATATCGAGGACCGCATGCGCGAGCTCGCGGGCGCGCGCGAGGAGTTCATCGAGCGCAAGCTCGAAGAAGAGGGCGGCCGCGAAGATTCGCTGGATCAGAAGCTCTACGACACGATCGCCCGTCAGGCGGGCGAGGCCGGACTCGACTACGCGGACGGCCCGGCCTACTAGCGCGGCGCCGATGGAAACGTCGAGGGCCTGGGCCTCGATCGAGGTCCCGGCCCTGGTGGCAGGAGCCCTACGGCCAGAGCCAGCCGAACACGCCGGCCGTAAGGAGCCCGTAGACTAGGCCGTCGATGATGTCCTTGATCGTCCGACTCCAGGTGTGGCCGAACCAGATCGCGCCGGTTGCGGCGGCTCCGGCATAGGCGAGGGTCGCGACCGTGGCGGTCACCTGGAAGACCTTGAGATAGGCCGTTCCGGTCGGCAGCGTGGATGCGGCGACGTAGGCGACCAAGAGCGAGATGACGATCGTGTAGACGAGCCACTGTCCGAGCTGCTTGCCCATCGCCAACGAGCCGTGCGGCAGCACGACCAGCATCGCTGCCGGCCCTTCCTTGAACTTCTTCTGCCACTCCTCGCTTTGGCGCGCTTTGCCGTCCATCGCGTGCGGCAGCGAGTATTGGCCGGGTTCGGCCCCTTTGAGCGCGGCTCGCGCCGCCTCCTCGTCGGGCAGCTTGTGCCAGTCGGCGTTGTGGTATTGGACCACGGTCCAGATGAGGCTGCTGGCGATGAATACCGCGATCGCGGAGAGCAGAATCGGCAGCCACAGAGCAGAGAGTGCGACCTGCATGATGAATCCCCCCTTTTTGAAGCACCGGTGATCCGGCTTGGTTTGGCTCGTATTGTAGTCGAACCGGTGTCGAAAAAACCGTCGCTAAGCCATTGATTTTTTACGGACCGGCAAGCCTATTCGACCCTGGGCGGGAGCGCTTCGTACTGCGGCAGCGTGTCGGTGATCGTATGCCATGGCGCCTTCGAGCCTGTGAAGATGTGCAACCCCGGACGGACGCCGGGGTCCTGATCCAAGCTGCCGGCCGGAATGATCGCGGTGCCGGACTCCCAGACACGGGGCATGATGGAGCCGCATTCGGCGCAGAACGACGGCGAATAGTATTTGGCATCGGGGACCTTGAAGCGTTTGATCCGGTCCTCTCCCTGCAGCCAGCGGAAGCGCTCGGCGGCTACGAAGATCTGCGCGGAGTGCGCCGCGCTCCGCGAACGCCGGCAACGCGAGCAGTGGCAAAGCACCATGCGCTCGGCGGGCGGATCGAACTCGTACGCGACGGCGCCGCACAGGCAGCTGCCCCCAACGGCGCCCGGCGTTTTCGCGCTGCGCGTCTCGACGGCGACCGGCTGCATGCCGTATTCGGGCGGATAGCCCTCGAACTGCGGCGCCGAGTCGGTGATCTCGTGCCAGGGCGCCTTGCTGCCGGCGAACATGTGGCCGTCGAGAGTTCGATCGATCTCGCCACTGAGATTGCCGGCCGGCACGACGGCCATGTCGCCGATGAGATCGGCGACCACCGAGCCGCAGCGCGGGCAGAACGCGCGGTTGCCCTGCGGCGATGATCGATAGCGTGCGACCCGTTCCTCGCCGGACGTCCAGCGGAGGTCGCCGGCAGCGGCGACGGCATAGGTCCCGAACGCGGTACCGTGCACCTTGCGACACATCGAGCAGTGGCAGTTGACGAGCGCCGTGATCGGTCCGTCGATCTCCCATGTGATGTCGCCACAGAGGCAGCTACCTTCGTTCATCGCCGGACTCCCGGTGGTATGGTGTCTCCGATGAGCATACCGACGATTGTCGCCCACAATCAATCGGAGCCGGCGTATGCGTTACGCTCGATCTGTTGCCGCGCTGATGCTAACCGCTAGGATCGCTTGCGCGGCCGATGCCGATGCGGTCCTCGAGGCGGCGGTGGAGTCCGGTCGGGTTGCCGGCGTCGTGGCCATGGCGGCGACGTCGTCGCGCGTGCTGTACGCCGAGGCGCGTGGCTATGCCGATCGAGCGAACGGGGTGCCGATGGCGCTCGACGCCATCTTCCGCATCGCGTCGATGACCAAGCCGATCACGTCGGTGGCCGTCATGCAGCTCGTCGAGGTAGGCGAAGTCCGACTCGATGCGCCGATCTCGGCCTATATCGAGGGGTTCGAGCCGCGGCGCGTGCTACTGGCGGTCGAGAACGGCGAGCCGCGGTATTCACGGGCGAGCTACACGCCGACGTTGCGGCAGCTCCTGTCTCACAGCTCTGGCTTCGTCTACGGCTTCTGGCACGAGGGGCTGTTCGCCATTACGGACTTCGCAGCCCTAACGCCGACGTATTTTCTCGACGACCCGCTCGCGTTCGAGCCCGGCAGCCGCTGGCACTACGGCACCGGTACCGACTGGGCCGGCGTGATCGTCGAACGCGTGTCGGGCGAGTCTCTGGAGCGCTATTTCCAGCGGCGCATCACCGGCCCGCTCGAAATGGTCGACACCGCTTACAACTTGCCACAGGAGCGGCACGGCCGAATCGTCACCCGGCACCAGCGAGAGGCCGACGGAACGCTCACCGAACTCCCGAACGAGGGCTTCCCACCCGTCACGTTCTTCGGCGGCGGCGCCGGGCTCTATTCGACTGCAGCCGACTACGTGAGCTTCATGCAGATGATCTTGAGGCGCGGTGGCGGCGCGGAACGCGTGCTCTCGGCCGCGTCCGTCGAGGCGATGGGCGTGAACCAGATCGGCGAGCTCGAGGTTGGCGAAATGAAGACCACGATGCCGGATTTCTCCAACGACTTCGACATCTACCCGAACACGAGCGCGCGTTTCGGTATTGGCTTTGCGATCAACGAGGCGGACATTCCTGGCCGCCGCAAGCGCAATAGCCTGACCTGGGGCGGCCTCTACAACACGTACTTTTGGATCGATATCGAAAGCGACCTCTGCGGCGTGCTGATGACTCAGATACTGCCGTTTTTCGATCACGACGTGATCGACCTGTTGGCGGCATTCGAGTCCGCGATTTACCAGGAGTACCGGATCGATTGACTCATTGCCATCACGAGTCGTCTGAGGGCGCATCAAGAATCGGGCGCCGGCGCCGATAACAGCGGTTGGAGAACCGCCCGATGTCTGATTACCTCTCCGCCGACTCGATCATGTTGTGGCATGCCTTTGCGCCCGCCCTGGCGATGCTGCTGCTCGCGTTGACTTTCATTTTCGCAGTGTTTCAGTTCGCCGTGGCCGGCTCGAGCGGTCGCGCTGCACGGTTCCTGAACGGAGGCAGCCTGCGGGTCGGCCTGCTGGCCGGTCTGATCCTCGCGAGCATCGTGCCCGCCGCCGCGCTCGGTCTGCTGCTTGCGGAACGATCCGCACACCTGCGCCAGGAGCGCATCGCGAGCCGGCTCGAGGAATCGGCGAACGCGATCGCACGGTCGGTCGATCAATTCATCGACAAACACCGGGCCGGCATCGAGAGTGCGGCCAGGGCGGCGAGCGCCGCCGGGCGCTTCGACCGCACGGCGCTGACGCAGCACCTGCTGACCTACCATAGCATCTACGACGACTTCCTGACGATGCTCTATGCCGGTCGGGACGGCGACATCGTCACCGCGACCTCGAACATGACCGGTTTCTTGGCTGCCGTCGACGATCTTCGGGGGCACAACGTCGCCGATCGACCGTACTTCCAGAAGCCCATGAGCGACGGCAGGCCGTTTGTCTCCAGGGTGTTCCAAGGCCGCGATCTCGGCAGGGACCCGATCGTCGCGGTCAGCGCGGCACTGCGCGATTTCGAAGGCGGCTTCGTCGGCATCATCGAGGGCTCGCTGAACCTACGCGCGTTCGAGGAGATCGACGAGCAGCGTCCGAGCCTCGACGGCGCCGCGATGATCCTCGTCGATCAGGACAGCCGCGTCATCTATGCGAGCGCCGTCGCGGGTCTCATCGAATTGCAGTCGATCGCGTCCGACATGCTCATCGAGACGGCGGACGCCGTGCCTGCCGGCAAGCGGTTCGACTATCTCGTCGCGGCTAACGGGATCGCGGAGCCGTACCTCGGCGTAGCCGCACCAACCAACATCGGCTGGCGCGTGTTCTTGCGTGTGCCGCTTCGCGGCATCACACAGCAGATGATCGCCGACTACCGCCTGGGCGGGCTGCTGCTGTTCGGCGCGTGCATCATCTCGATGCTTCTCGCCGGCAGCGTCGCACGGCGCGTCACGCGGTCGGTCGAGGATCTCAATCGAGCCGTTGCGAGCTTCACCGTGGACGGCAGCGGTGACCGGATCAAGACCCCGGGCAACACGCCGAAGGAATTCCTCGACATCTTCGCGCACATGCGCCGCCGCAGCGAGCACCTGAAACGTGCTTACGTCCGGCTGCGCAACTCGATCGACGCCGGCGATGCGGCAGGCGGTGTCCGCGCTCGGACTGCCGCACCCCGGGTCGTCATACAGCGTCGTTACCGTCAGCGTCGGCGCGGCGTCGGCACAGCCGAGGCAAAGCGACGTTGCAGAGCAGTTGATCAAGGCGGCCGACGAGGCGCTTTATTACGCCAAGGCCGCCGGCAGGAACTGCGTCGTCTTCCGCAAAGACGACGAGTACGTCACCTACGATCCCGAACAGTACGATAGCGCGACGACCAACGTCATCCAGATACTCGCTGGCGGCCGGCCGAAGCGGAAGCGCGGCTAGACGGCTGCACCGTGCCGCTAGAAGAAGCCGTGTAGCTCGGCGAAGAACTCCTCGCGATTCTGCAGATCTTCCTGCGGCACCCCGTCATAGATGCGAACGCCGAAGCGACCCTGCACGAATTGCACCGGCGTGTACTCGTACAGCAGGCTAAAGCGCACCTGATGATCCTCGTCCACATCGTCGTTCGGATCGAAATAGTCGTAGCTGAATTTCAGATTGTGTCCCCGCCAGAGACGCCAGTTGGCTTCGGCGAGCGCGGCGATCGAGTTGCGCTCCGAGCCGTTTGGCAGATCGTCGATGATCAGGTCGGCCTCGAACAGCCAGGCCAAAGGGCCGGTCAGCAGGCCCGCGAACAGATTCTGCATGCGGCGATTGCCGGCATCAGCGTCGTTTAGGTTGAAGCTAGCGCCGACGCGCCAGGTCGGCTTGACGTAGGCGCCGAGCCAGCTCATCTGTTTGCCCGTATCGGTCTCGGCGCCGCCGCCGCTACCGTTCGTGAGCGAGAGCTGCGTGCTCCAAGGGCCGCTCTCGTAGCCCACCTGCACGCCGCGGTCGGGATTCGTGAAGTTTGCGCCTGTGAATCGACGAACGAACGCCGTGTCGTCCTGCAGGCGCCAGCCGTACGGTAGGTAGAATTGGCCGGCAGCGAGTTGCAACCGCTGGCTCGCGCTACGGAACAGCACGTACGCTTCGCGATTGAGGCTCGAGCCCGGTGCCAGCTGCTGATCGACGTACAGCGACAGTCGATCCGGTATGACCGCCGCTTCCAGATAGACCGCGGCGCGATGGACGTCGAATTCGGAAATCGACTCGCGGTTCGGAGTATCCACGTACCGATAGCCGGTGCGCAGATTGGCGCCCACGCCGAGCCATTCGAGCGCGCGGCCGGTCCAGAGCTCCCCCTGCGGGTCTCCGAGCCGCTTCGCCGGCAGCTCGTTCTGCGCGAACACGTTGCCGTACACGTTGCGCTTGCCGCCGCCCGCCGGGTGGCTGTGGCAGGCGCTGCAGTGCATACCCTTGAACACGGCGAGGTAGGGCTCCGACCGAGCCTCGCCGAGGGCCAGCACCACGAGCGTGACGGCGACGAGGGCGGCGCCTCGGGGCCTCATCGCTCTGCACCCAACATGATCCACTGCCGGACGTCGGCAATGAGCGCCGGGGACAGCGGCCCGCTCGGACCCGCGGTCGCCGCCATGACGGCGAAGCGCAGCTCGAAGTCGCCGCCCGCGTTGCCGTCTCCCGACGGAAATGCGCCGCTGAACTCGCCGTCGAGCGCGTTGGCGTCGAGATCGAGAATCAGCGACGCGCCGGCCCCGATGAGCCGGACCCGATAGGTGTCGTCAGCGAGCGCGATGCCGCTCAGATCGAAGATGGCGGTCCGCGGGTTGGCGCCGGGCACGACGATCGACGTCGCTGCGATCGGCGTCTCATTGCCGTCGGCGAAGCTCGCATCGCCGCCGCTCGCCTCGAGGATGAACGTATTCACATTGACGGTCGAGGCGTCCGGCTCCCGATCGAAGCCGGCGATGATCCGGGTTGGGCCGGTCACGAGCACGCTGTCCGGCACGATCGA
>JBFGFX010000201.1:0-7001 GCA_041579335.1 Woeseiaceae bacterium
CCAACAGCACGGCGTCGGGCTGTCCGCCGGCTTCCGCCTGCTCGAGACTCTCAATCGCCTCGCTCGGCTTTTCGAGCCGGAGCTGCGTCTCCGCCAGCAGCATACGGGCACGATCGCCGCCGACGTTCGCGCGCACGGCCGATGACAGGTACTGCTCGGCCTGCATGAGGTTGTTCTGGGAGAACTTGATGGCGCCCAGGATTGCCTGAGCACGCGGATCGTCCGGCACGATCGTGAGATACTTGAGCATCTCGGATTCCGCGGACTCGTAATCGCTTTGGCCGAACGCGATGTGGCCACGAAAGAACGAGATCATCGGATTGCCCGGTACGATGCGGCGCAGTTCCTCGAGCGCCGCCGTCGCCCGCTCGAACTCGCCTGCCTCGATCAGCGATACGATCAGGCCCTGGCGCGCCGCGTAGCGCTCGGCGGTGGGCGTCGCGCGCGTCTCGGCGGCGATGGCCCGATCGTAGGCGCCGATCGCTGCCGGATAGTCGAGCTGGGTGCGGAGAAAGTCGGCTCTGGCGCGATAGGCAAACGGTGACTCCGGATTCGCCGCAATTGCCCGCTCTAAGAAATCTGCCGCCGCGGTCGGCACCTGTTTGGACGCCGCGACGCCCGCCATTCCGACCAGCGCGGTGACGCTGTCCGGATTCAATGCCAATGCGCGCTCGTAGTGCTGCTCGGCGTCGATGCGGTTGCCGAGCGCCGCATAGATGTTTCCCTTGAGCACCAGCGACGCTTCGCTGTCCTCGAACTCCTCGAGATTCGGCACGACCGTTTCGAGCGCTTCCCGGGCCCTGCCCATCGCGAGCAGCGTGCGGCCGTAACCGAGCCACAGCTCGGCGCTCGGCTCGCCGGACTCGAGCAGGCGGCGATACTGGCTCTCGGCCGTCGCGAAATCCGCCAAGGCGAACGAAGCGTCCGCCAGCATCCGCCGCGCGGGCAGCGATTCGGGATCCTGCTGCAGCACGTTCTTGAGCTCGATGACCGCGGAACGGTACTCGGCCTCGGCGTAATAGGCTTGTGCGCTTGCGAAGCGCTCTTCGACGCTCGGCTGACAGGCGCCCGAGCACAGCGCGGCCAGCGCCAGCAGCGGCAACCGGTAGCAATAGTGGATGGATGTCACGTTGATCTCGCCTCGTTGTTTCGAATCAGTATAAAGCCTCTCCGTGAGGACGCGACGATCGTCGTCTCATCGCGAAGCGGGCATCCGTCTCACGCGCGGACGCGTAAGGGGAGGTGTTTGGTGGGAATAAACCGGACCGAAGGGAGCCATCCCACCAAACACCTCCCCTTACGCGTCCGCCGCTGAGCGTCACGAGTCGACGCTCAGGACCATCGTCAGCCGCGTTCCCCTCCCGGGCGCACTGTCGACGTTGACACGCCCTCCCGCCATACGCACGGTCTCGCGAATCTGGTACGCGCCGATGCCCATCCCCGAGGTGCCTTTGGTGCTGTCGAACGGTCTGAACAGACGTTCCCGGATGAAGGCCTGCTCCATGCCGCGGCCGGTGTCGACGATGCTAACGGCGCATTCCTTGCCGTTCGGCATGACCTCGACGCTCACCCGGCCGTCCGCCGGTGTCGCGTCTTGGGCATTTCGAATGCCGTGATAGATCGCCATGAGCAGCCGTTCGCGATCGGCCCTCACCCAGACCTGTTCGTCACCGATGAGCGCCCGCGGTGCCGGCTGGCGGTCCGCACACTGCGACACGGCCTGCATGACGAGCTTACCGACCTCGACTTTTTGCGCCGGCTGCTCGCGTGACCGCTGCTGGATATGCTCGATCACGCGGCGCATGCGTGCCACGCTGCCCTTGATCGTGGCGATCGCGTCGTCGATGAATTCGGGATTCTTCTTGTGTCGCTGCGCATTCTCGACGACCAGCGACTGCTGCGCGATGAGGTTCTTTAAGTCGTGCATGATATAGGCGGTCAGGCGATTGTACGCCTCGAACTGGCGGCTTTCGGCGAGCTGTTCGGTCGCGATTTCCTGGGCGAGATAGCTCGCAATCTGCTGCCCGGCCGTTTTCAGCAGGTCTCGATCCTCGTAGTTCAGTGTCCGCGGGCTGGCAGGCTCCGCCAGGCTCACGAAACCCAGTAGCTCGCCATCGTGCTGGAGCGGCACGATGAACGCCGATTGTCGAGCGTCGACGTCGCACTGATCGAGGTCGAGCGATGCGTAATGAGAGGAGTCCCGAGTGTACTCACGCCGCTCGATGACCCAGCCGGTCTGCTCGAGAAACCTCGGCAGGGACGCGTCGACGTCGACCGCCGCGTCGCTCTGCGGCGTGTTCCAGTTCGCCTCGCCCCTGAACTCGCCCCCCTCCTTGGTCTTGAGATACAGGAGGCCGGACGGCGACTCCAGGATTTGCGCCAACGCCTTGATGCTGCGTTTCTTGAGCGGCAAGCCCTCCTCCGGCGAGGTCAAGGTCTCGATCAGCCTGAGCCACTCCTCGCGGTAGTCGTATTTGTTCTCGAAGAAGTGCTTGTTGATGAAAACGCGCAGCTTGGACCTGCTCGTGTCGGAGAACAGGAACACGCCGAGTGCCAGAAAGGCAGCCGCAAACAGGATCAGCTGCGCCGCCGGACCCCACTCGCCGCCCACGAGCCGGATGTAGTAGCCTAAGAAGCCGACGACGGTCAGGTAGATGCCCGCTCCGAGCAGGGTGGCGCTGTAGAACACGATCTGCCGCGATACGAAAATGCCGACCGACCAGGACGGCGCTCGCCGAGCCGCCAAAGCAATCAGCGGCACGCAAATGGCCGCGACGAAGCCACGCGCTCCCCACACGACCTCGCTGACGGCGCCGACTAAGATCGCATTCGAGTACAGGAAAAGGTCGTATGCAAAGATGCCGCCGACACCCAAACATAGGTACTTCAATCCGCCGCGGTGGGACTCGCGCGCGTTGCGGTAGATCTGCTCGATCAAGACGAGGCCGTACAGCGAGGTCAGGAGCGAGCCGGTCACGAGGATGCTGCCGGCGCCGACGTCAGCACCCTGAACGCGCGCGTAGGCTTCGAGGCCTATGCCGGTGGCGAGGATCGTGAACGCCAAGAGCGCGCCGCCGAAGCGGGCCAGCCAGAACTGCGCGCTCCCGATCGCCCCGCGCATCAGCATCGCGAGGAACAACAGCCAAGCGCCGTCGAAGAGGAACTCGAGCACGAACACGCGCAGCGCCGAGGGTCCAGCCCACATGGCATCTAGGCCTAAGCCGATGCCCCAAACGCCCGAAAGCGCCGCAGCCGCGATCAAGATGCCGCCCTGGGCGCGACCGCGATAGCTCGTCGTCAACAGCACAACCAGCACGACGAACACTAGCCCTGCAAGGCCGTATCCCAGGGTTTGCAGATTCAGTGTCATCGATGTCGGTCGGCGTTAGCGGGCGCCCTTACCCCACAATACGACCTCGACGGTTTGCAGGATGATCATGATATCAAGCATCAGGGTCTGATTCTTGACGTAGTAGAGGTCGTATTTGAGCTTCTCGGCGGCATCATCTTCGGTAGCGCCGTACGAATAGCGCAGCTGCGCCCAGCCGGTGACTCCCGGCTTGATCGCGTGCCGCTCCGCGTAGTAAGGAATCTTTTCCTGCAGCTCGCGCACGAATTCCGGACGCTCCGGCCGCGGTCCTACCAGACTCATCTGACCGCGCAGCACGTTGAACACCTGCGGCAGCTCGTCCAAGCGGCTGTTCCTCAAAAAATTGCCGACCCGGGTGATGCGACTGTCGTTCTTCGATGCCCAGACCGCCTTGCCGTCGGCCTCCGCATCGACGGTCATGCTGCGGAACTTGAGCACCTCGAACGGCTCGCCGCCCTGGCCGGTTCGACACTGGCGGTAGAACACCGGGGCCGACAGCCCATCCTCGATTTTGATCGCGAGCGCGACGAGCAGCATGATCGGCCAGGACACGAGGATGAGCACGACGCTCGCCACGACGTCGACGATGCGCTTGACGAACTGGCGGAATCGCGAGATGCGGAAGCCGGGAGAAAAGATCAGCCAGCCGGGATTGACGAGATCGATGCGGATCTTGCCGGTCTCACGCTCAAAGAACTCGAGCAGGTCGATGACGTCGATACCCTTGAGCCGCGCGTCGAGGAGCTCGCGGACCGGCAGATTGCCGCGCCGCTCGTCCATCGCGATCACGATCTCGTCGGCCTTTCTTTCCAGGGCCAGTTCCGTGATCGACTTGGCGTCGGTCGTCAGCACTTTGTCCCGCTCGCCGATGATCGTGTCGCCCGGTGCCGCCATGCGGCCCACGATCTTGAAGCCGCGACGGTCCGCGCGCCGGCGCATGTCGGTCAGGCTCGCGGCGCGCTCGCCGGCCCCGTAGATCAGGGTGCGGCGGCGGAAGACGTTCTCGTCCACGGTGTGCACGAACAGGTAACGCACGAGCAAGAGCAGAATCAGCGCGTAGCCCACCGCGAGGGCGGCGATGTCCGGCGAGATCGTCACGGTCGGAAACGCGTAGAACACGATGGCCAGCGCCAGGCATCCGGCCAGCAATCCTGCCACGAGCCGCGCCACCGCTTCGCGGTAGTAGAGGCGCTGGTGGAACTGATAAAGGCCCATCGCGACCAGGCTGATCAGGACTATGACGGCCACGATCGCGGCCTTCGGCGCCAACGGACCCAGGTTCTGCTGAGTGGCCGCCAGGCTGCCGAAAGCGAAGATGCCGGCGACGTAGACGGACGAGAACAGGATCGCTGCCTCGACGCCCGCCATCAACAACAGAGGCGTCCGAATCCGGTTGTTGATCGTCCACGCAGGCATGTTGTGAGTCTCAAGGTAGGCTAAAGAACGGAGGCTACGCCGCTTCCACGGCGACGCGACCGCATCGCGCCGGCTCTAGACGGCGTAGTTCTTCCGGCCTTCTAAAGCCGAGTTATTGTAAATACCCGCTCGCAAACCCTGCGTGATCGTCGTCTCATCGGCGCGTGAGGTGTGCGTCACACCGGCGCGCCACGAACACGCTCGATCGATTGCGATATTGCACGATTGGGCAGCTATTTGCGGGGCTGTTACGCTTCGAATTCAGTAGGTTACTGGCTGCACTTAGCGAAGAATATAGCACATCGTGCAATGAAACCGGACAGTTGCAGCGGTTACTTAAAACGACGCCCGCGCGGCGATTTTTTTCACACGCTAAGGCATGCGCTCGGCGGCGGGTTAAGATAGCGCGCCTTCAAGTCGCGACAGCCAACGAGCTTCCCTAAGGACCGTCATTGAAAATCGTCCATTTGATCGCAGCGGCTCGACCCAACTTCATGAAGGTAGCGCCACTTTATCACGCGCTACGCAACACCGCCTGGGCAACGCCGGTGCTCGTGCACACGGGCCAGCACTACGACCGCAACATGTCCGACGCGATCCTCGAGGATCTCGCTGTGCCGGCGCCCGACTTCCACTTGGGCATAGGCAGCGGCTCGCACGCGGAACAGACGGGCGGCGTCATGATCGCGTACGAGAAGGTCTGCGAGGCGCATCGGCCCGACTGGATCGTCGTGGTCGGCGACGTGAATTCGACCGCCGCCTGCGCCCTCGTGGGCGCGAAGCTCATGATTCCGGTCGTGCATCTCGAAGCGGGCCTACGAAGCGGAGACCGGCGCATGCCCGAGGAGATCAATCGGCTCGTGACCGACGCGATCGCCGACGTGCTGTGGACGCCTTCGGCGGACGCCGACGACAACCTGCTCGCCGAGGGCATCGATCCGGCGAAGATCGACCGCATCGGCAACATCATGATCGACTCCTTCGAGATGCTGCGCGACAAGATCGAAGCGTCGCCGGCGCGAGCCGACCTCGGGCTCACGGAGGGCGAGTACGCACTGGTCACGCTGCATCGGCCGTCGAACGTCGACGCACCCGAGACGCTCGAGCCGATCGTCGACGCGCTCATCGACGCCGCGGCCGAGCTGCCGGTGGTCTTCGCCGCCCACCCGCGGACGATGAAGGGGCTGGAACGCTTCGATCTCGAGACCCGACTCAGAGGCGCGGCCCAGTTTAAGCTCATCGAGCCGCTGCCTTATGTCAAGTTCATGAACCTCGTCACCGGTGCCCGCGCAATCATCACCGACTCGGGGGGGCTCCAGGAGGAGACGACCTACTTGGGCATTCCCTGCCTCACGCTGCGCGAGAACACCGAGCGTCCGATCACGATCACTCTGGGCACGAACCGCCTGGTCGACGCGCAAAGCTTGTCTGCAGAGCTCGACGCGGTGTTGAGCGGCGCGTGGCCCGAGGGCCAGTGTCCGCCGCTTTGGGACGGCAATACCGCGGAGCGCGCGGTCGCGTGTCTCGAGCGCCGATCGGCGGCGTCGCCCGACTAGGACTTGAGGCCCGCTCGCCGCCGCCGTGGCCGTCCCGCTGCACTATCGCTGGCTCGCGACCGCGCTGTTGGTGGCGGCGTTGGTCGCGGTGTCCGTAGTACCGGCGCGCAGTCAACCAGGCGACACGGTGTTCGAATGGCTGGTCTGGGTCGCACCGATGCCGCTGCAGAAAGTCATGCACGTGCTCTTGTACGGCCTGCTCGCGTTCCTTCTGGCCTGGGCATTGGAAAACGTGGAGTCACGCTGGACGCGCTATGCGCTCGCCTTGGCGCTGTCGGTGTCACTGGGTGCCGTACTCGAGGGGCTGCAGACGCGCATCCCCGGCCGCTTCGGCACGCTCGGCGACGTTCTGCTAAACGGCGGCGGCGCGCTTTTGGGCCTCGCGCTAGCGCTCGTCTTGCTATAGCCGCCGGCCCATTATGTCTATGTCGAGGAAGTTGACAGCCGGTACCGTCGGCTACGAGATCGGCTCGTACGGCCCGGTCTACGCCGCCTCGAGGATCGCCAGGATTTCGGCGGTCTTCGCCTTCATCAACGCCGCATCGCCGCGGCTCTCGACGTTCAGGCGCACGACCGGCTCGGTGTTCGACATGCGGATGTTGAAGCGCCAGTCGTCGAACTCGAAGCTGTAGCCGTCGGTGTCGTCGACGCGCTTTGCG
>JBFGFX010000202.1:0-6978 GCA_041579335.1 Woeseiaceae bacterium
CCGGATTGCGTTGCCCTCCTCGTCGGTCTGCACCTCGCCATGTTCGAGAAGCTCCCGCGGCGCGTCGCCGACCTGTATCGGGATCGCGGTCACGGTCGACATCGAGCCGTCCTCGGTCTCGACGCTCGCCGATACGTTCAGGTACAGGCGCCCCTCCCGCATTGGGATCACGGTCACCTGCTGCACGCCCCGATCGTTGATCTCGTCCGGCGCGATCGTGAGGCGGTCGGGCTGCGACTGCGCCAGCTGCATCGCCGACGCGTCGTTGATGCGGTAGTGCAGCGTTATGGGCTGCGGCCCTAGCGTCGACGACACGCTGAGGTCGACGGCAACGGGCTGTCCGACTACCGGCTTGCCGATAATGCGGTAGGACACCGTGATCGGCGCGCTCGGTTTGCCGGCCGGAGCAGCATCGCCCTCCGGCGTGAACGAGACCAGCGGTGCGTCCCCCTTTGGCAGCGAGCCGTTCTCGTGTGCAACCGGCGCGTCGTTGCTGCCGCAGCCGGCAATCATCGTCGCGAAGATAGTCAACGGTAAAAATAGGTTGCGTCGCATGGTGCTCCTGCCCGCCTTACGGCGTTGCGGTGAATGACACATCAAAACAGATTTGGTCCGGATACTCACGCGGTGTCGCCGGGTCGTCAAAGCGCCACTCTTCGACGTACACGGAGTAGACCTCACCCGCCGAAAGCGCGCTCTGCGTCGTAAAGATTTCGAAATTCGGCGTCGGCGATGTCCCGGATTCGACGAGCTGTCCGTTGAGATAGATGTAGATATCAGGGTCGCTTTGATCGCGGCTGTCGTTTATATCGTCCGGGGGCAGAGGCGTCGTCGTCGCCATCCGAACGTCGTAGGTGTCCGTCGCCGGTACCGTCAGCCGGATGTAGCGGTCCTCAGCCAGCTTGTTGCCGGTCCGCTCGGGCGCCGGCGGATCCCCGTTCTGGAACTCGAAATCGCTGTTCGTACAGATCGGTAGCACACTGCCGTCTGCGACCATGTTGATATAGACGGGCAGCACGTCGCGGCCGCCGGCGTCGTTGGTCTCGGTGGAGCCCCAGATATCGATGCCGACCGGGTTGATGTTCTCGCGCGTCAGCTGCGAGTCGACGAAGGCCTGGTCGGGCGGCGCCAGCATGGGCTTCAGCTCCGCGGCGAACGAAAAGATGCTCGTAAACGCCTCGCTGTTCAGCTGCGGCCCGACCATCGTCTCGAAAATCGGCTGGAAGCCGATGGAGCTGTCGTCTGTGCCGTCGTCGTTTGTGTCGTAAAGGTCGTAGAGCAGTGTTGCGACAGAAACTTCGTTAAACCAGCCCTGCACACCGAAGCCGCCGCTCTCGGTGTTGATGCCGAAACCTTCCGGCTGGCCTGCGCGGCCCGTATCGCAATACAGCGGGTTGTCGAGCGCCATCGCGGCGAGCGCCGTCGCCCAGCCCTCGCCAAACGCCAGCCGCGCATCGAGCGACTGCCCCAGCGCGTGCGGCCCGCCGATCGAATCCGAGCGCGAGAAGTTGTCTTCGAAGTAGTGACCCCATTCGTGCACGACGACGTGGTCGTCGAACTCCTCCGTGTCGACGTTCGCGTCACCCAGCAGGAACAGCGACGGATTCGGCAGTCCCCCGTCGGGATTGCCCGAATAGAACGATGCGCCGAGCTCGCCATTGTCGATGTCGCGTCCGCCCTGCACCAGCGTGTTGTTGACGCTCCAGAAGGCATCGAGCGCCGCGAAATTCGCGCTCGGATCGGCCGACAGCACCAACCGCATCCCGGAGTAGATCGCGTCCAGGATCGCGAACGGCGCGGCCGCCCGAGGTCCGGAATAGCCGAGGCCGTCCCAGCCGGTCGTCGCGGTCAGGTTGCGGGTCTGATCGGCACCTCCGGTGTTGAAGTCGCTGCCGTCGAGGACGTACAGCGGCCGCGCCGTCAGCGGCGGCGGCGATGGGCTCCCGTTGACGTTGTCGCGCACCTCGACGTCCCAGCTCGGCGTGCCGCCGCGCTTCAGTTCGGCACGAACTCTCAGGCGCACATCGGTCAGCGCGGCAATGTTTGTGAACTGGTAGCCGCCCAGATCGTCCGAGACGGTCGAATCGATGACGTTGCCGGTCGTTGCATCGATCAGCTGCACGGTCGCCTGGCGGATCGGCTTGACGGTCGTCAGCGCAAAGTTCAGCCCGTTGCAGTTCGGGAACGGCGGCACGAACTCGTAGCTCACCGTGCCGGAGATCGTCACGAACGGCTGCCCCTCCTCGACCGTGATCGCGACCGTATCGACGTCGTTCGAGACGCCATCGGAGACAGTGAGCTCGAACGTCAGCACCTCGGACTGCCCGGTCGGGACATCTGGCGCGGTGAACGTCGGCTCTGCGGTGTCGCTGCCGGACAGCGTCACGGCCTGTCCGCCGATCTGGGTCCACGAATAGCTCAGCGTACCGATCGTGTTCGGGTCCGACGAGCCGGTGCCGTCCAGCGTTACGATCGAGGCCTCGCATGCCGAAGAATCCGGGCCGGCGTTCGCGACCGGCGGCTCATTCTCCTCGACGCGGACATTGACGATATCGCCTCGCGTAATTGCACCGTCATTGACGTCGAGGCGGAACTGCAGCGTCTCGGGCGCGCCGGCGGCAACGTCCGGGGACGTAAAGGTAGCAGCGGCCTGATTCGGGTTGTTGATCGTGACGGCCTGGCCCGAGCTCTGCGACCACGTGAACGACAGCGTGTCCCCGTCGGGATCGCTGCCGCTGCCATTGAGGTTGACACTTGTGCTTTCGAATACGGTGAAATCGGGGCCCGCGTTCGCACTCGGCGCGTTGTTGCCGGTGCCGCCGGCCCCATTGCCGCCCCCACCGCCGCCGCAGGCCGCGAGCAGCAGCAGCGGCGCGATTCGGGCTGCGCGCTCCGGCAACTCACTGATTTTGGCAATGCGAATTATCGCCACGGCCCTCTCTGCGTCACGCGCCGCACTCTGGCCCAAGCCCGATCGCTGTTTCGCTCACCTGTGGATAATAACGCCCGAAACTGAACCTGCACACAACATCGGGGGCGCAGATTTGCAACAATTCGCATTATCCGGCGCCCGCCGCATGCCGCCTGAGCCCGGCCGGCCCGACATAATATAGTGCGATGCAGGTCCGTACTCCGCGGACCAGTATTGATAAACTTCGGCCTCCGGACGCGCGAGCGGTTCACAGTTTTGCGTGCGCTTGAACGCGCGAGGCTGGCACTCAAAACCTTATGGAAAACAGGAAGATACTGGTCACCGGCGGAGCCGGCTACATCGGCAGCCACGTCGTCCGTCAGCTGGGAAGTCGCGGTGAAGAGGTAGTCTCGCTCGACAACCTGTCGACGGGCTTTGCCGAGGCCGTGACCGCGGGCGAGCTCGTTGTTGGCGACACCGGCGATGCGTTGCTACTTGAGCGGCTTTTCGCGGAGCACGACATCGACACGGTGATGCACTTTGCGGCGCACACGATCGTGCCGGAGTCGGTCGCCGATCCGCTCAAATATTACGGCAACAACACGGCGTCGAGCCGAACGCTGCTCGAGGTCGCGACTCGGCACGGCGTCAGAAATATCGTGTTCTCGTCAACGGCCGCCGTGTACGGTATCCCGTCGGGCGGCAAAGCGTCGGAAGACTCGCCAACCGAACCGATCAACCCGTACGGCACGTCCAAGCTGATGACCGAGTGGATGCTCAGGGATCTCGCTGCGGCAGGCGGGCCGAGCTACGTCGCGCTGCGCTACTTCAACGTAGCCGGCTGCGAGCCGGGCGGCACGATCGGGCAATCGACGCCGAAAGCGACGCTGCTCGTCAAGGTCGCGTGCGAGGCGGCCGTCGGGCGCCGGCCGCACGTGTCGATCTTCGGCACCGATTACTCGACACCGGACGGCACCGGCCTGCGCGACTTCATCCACGTCGAGGATCTAGCGACGGCCCATCTGGACGCGCTTGACTACCTGCGCGCGGGCGGCGAGTCGACGACGCTGAACTGCGGCTACGGCCACGGCTACAGCGTGCGGGAGGTGCTCGACGCCGTCGAGCGGGCGAGCGGCAAGCCGCTCAATATCATCGAGGAAGCCCGCCGTCCCGGCGACGCACCGAAACTCGTTGCCGTCGCCGACCGTATCCGGACCGTGCTCGGCTGGCAGCCGCGCCTCGACGACCTCGACACGATCGTCAGGACGAGCCTAGAGTGGGAGCGCAGAATTGCTGCCGGCGATGCAAGCGCTTACTGGGCCGCCTGAATCGGATCGCCACGTCCCGATGCTACACTGAAACGATGAGATTCCCGCGACCACGATCACTGAACGGACTGATCCTGGTCGGTTTCGGACTCGTCGCGCTGCCGCTGCTGCTCGCGGTGCTGTGGGCGCTCTTCAATCTCGACCGGCTCGCCGAGCAGAGCGAGCGCCTGGTCACGATCGGCGTGCAGGCTGCGGATAACAATCGTCTGCTCACCGAACACGTCGGCTCGTTCGAGCGCGTCGCGCGCCAGTACACGATCCTCGTCGACGAGGCGACGCTCGCGCTGCTCGAGCAGGATCTCGATACAATCAACCGTCGGCTCGATCGCATCCGCCCGCTAACCGAGCTGGCAAACGCGACCGGCATGCTCGTCGGCATCGGCACGCAGGCACGCGAGATCGTGGAGACGCTGACGGCCGGTGACGCCGCGGACGCGGCGATCAGGCAGCTGGGTCCACTCAAGGAAGACGTCTCTCGGCTGACTCGCGTTCTTAGCGCCTACGTCGAGCTCGAGCTTCAAACCCTGCAGGAGCGCACGCGCTCCGCGCAGCAGATCTCGGCCTGGCAGGTTGCGGCGCTGGTGCCCGGCACGCTGGTGCTGGTGCTGTTCTTCACGCTGCTGGTCGCGAAGCCGATCCGGCAGATCGACTCGGCGATACGCCAGCTCGGGGAGAGCGGTTTTTCCAAGCCGATCACGATCAAGGGACCGTCGGACCTCGAGCGACTCGGCCGCCAGCTCGACTGGCTGCGCCTGCGCCTGCTCGAACTCGCTCAGGAGAAGAACCGTTTCCTTCGCCACATGTCGCACGAGCTGAAGACGCCGCTCGCGAATATCCGCGAAGGCACGGAGCTGCTGCTCGATGGCACGCTCGGCGACCTCGATCCGGCGCAGCGCGAAGTCGCCGACATCCTGCGGCTGAACGGCCTGAAGCTGCTGCAGCTGATCGAGAATCTCCTGAGCTTCAGCGCGTGGCAGACCAAGAACGAGGTGCTGACGCTGACCGACTTCCCGCTGCGCGCGCTCGTGATCTCCGTCGCGAAGCAGCAGGCGCTCGCGCTGAAGGCCGCCGATATCCAGCTCAGGCTCGAAGTCGAGGACATTGTTGTGAACGCGGACCGCGACAAGCTGCGGACCGTGCTCGATAATTTCCTGTCGAACGCCGTCAAATTCACGCCGAAAGGCGGGGTCGTGACGATCCGTGCCGAACGCAAGCTCGAGAGCTTCGT
Organism: Woeseiaceae bacterium; assembly: GCA_041579335.1. GTDB lineage: Bacteria > Pseudomonadota > Gammaproteobacteria > Steroidobacterales > Woeseiaceae > JBFGFX01. The sequence goes on from JBFGFX010000202.1 coordinate 5,468, forward strand.
GCTCGAGTTTGCCGACACGGGCCCGGGAATTCCGGCGGATGAACGGCCGCGCATCTTCGAAGCCTTTTTTCAAGGAAGGCGCGAACAGGGCGGCCAGGTGGCGGGTACCGGCATCGGCCTGTCCGTGGTACTGGAATGCGTCCAGGCGCACGACGGTGTCGTCGCGCTGGTCGACACCGGCGAGTTTTCGGGCGCGCATTTCCGAATAGAGATTCCGCAGAAGCGGGTAACGCAGACACAGAAACTTGCAGCGAATGCTTGATGTCTTCAAGAGCGTCGTAGGAGCGGGCCTCGGCCCGCAGCCGTCGAACGATTGCGCCATCGGCGCAGTCGGCGATCGCTGTCGTTTTGCCGGACTGCCTCGCGCAAGCCGGACAGCGCGCCAGACTGTAAGCCGCACCTTTTTCCTGCTTATCACCGCCGTCGTACTTTCAGGCTGCGCGCAGACCAAGAGCTGGCTCGATCGCGTCACGCCGGGCGGCGGAAGCGCGCGCTCCGGTGACCCGGTCATCCTCGGCGCGCCGGAGGCCGATGACTATCTCGCCGAGCTCGAACGCCTCGCAACCGGCGACCCGGCGACGCAGGTCGAGATCTTTGCCGATGCGGAATCGCGCGCGACGCTGACCCCCGACCCGTCGACGACGCTGCGCTACGCGCTCGTGCTGGCAACGCCCGGGCACACGGAGACGGACTCGCAGCGCGCGCAGAGCCTGCTGCGCGAGCTGCTGACGCAGACGCCGCTGATGACGCCCGCCGAAACCGCGCTGGCGCGTATCTACCTGAATACCGTCGAGCAGCGCATCGTGCTCGAATCGGAGGCGCGACGCCTGCGCGAATCATCCTCGCGACAGGCGCGCACCCAGGAGCAGGCGGTCAATCAGCGCCTCGCCGCGGTCGAGTCGGAGAACCGCCGTCTGCGACAGGAACTGGCCGACGCCGAGAATAAGCTCGAAGCGATCATGTCGATCGAGCGCTCGATCCGTGAGCAGGGGCAGTAGCAGCGCGTTTATTCGATGTCGTTCCCTGAGACGACCCGTTACAAGAAAACTCCTGCCCAGCGCTTATCTGATCCCGTCGATGCGCTAGAATCAGTTTCCGCTTTCGCTTTGGAGGTGTCATGCGCCGCAGCCTTTCGCTGGTCTTGCTGCTTACCGTGTCCGCCTGCGCCAACGGCGCCGACGAAAAACCGTTTGCGGTCGAACACGTCGCGACGCTCGACAGGCCGTGGGCGATCGAATTCCTGCCGGACGGCCGACTGCTGGTTACCGAAAAGCAAGGCCGTCTGCTCGTCGTTGCAGCAGACGGCTCGAAGTCCGGGCCGATTTCGGGCGTCCCCGACGTGGCCTACGGCGGCCAGGGCGGACTCGGCGACGTGATCCTGCATCCCGATTTCGCCGACAATGGCATCATCTACCTGAGCTACGCCGAGGCAGGCGATCGCGATACGCGCGGCGCCGCCGTCGCGCGTGCGACACTGACGCTCAACGACAGCGGCGGATCGCTCGCGGACG
>JBFGFX010000203.1:0-6961 GCA_041579335.1 Woeseiaceae bacterium
GGGGAACGCCCAGGAAGCGGAAGCCCATTTCGATCGTTACCTCACCGAGCTCGGACACTTCACGAACTCCTGGCAGACCGACCAGGGCCGCGTCGGCATATTCGAGAATCAATACGCAATGCTCGCCGACTACGTGAACGCCGCGGCGCAGGCGGCCGTCGAGAGCGGCGATTTCAGCATCGCGCGTCGGGCGACCGAGCGCAGCCGCGCCCCGGTCCTGCCCTCGCTGATCCGGTCCAGGGCAGGTTACCCGCAAGCGGAGCCGGGCCGTATCGAGGCGCGGACGTTTCTCTACGGCGACGACTGGTACGACGCACAACGCGACCTCCGCATCTCTTTCCCGCCGACCCATGCAATGCCGCCGAATCAGGCGACGAATACGCCCGTGCAGATGGCGATCAGCGTCGGCGACCTCGACGCTCCGGCCGACGACTGGGAGCTGCCATCGCGCGACGGTGCCGCGAACGCCGACGCTCCGCCGATGCCGATCCTGCTCGAATACTTCTCGGCGCCGGACAAGACCGTCATCACCGTGCGAGCGACCGACGGCACCGTGGACGGTGCCGTTGCCGACGTCGGCGCAGACGAGCTCGAGGAGCTGATCGGTCGCTTTCTGCAATCACTGCGAGTCGACAGGCCACGCGGCGTCGTGACCGCGGCGGCGCTCGAGGCTGCCACGGCTTCGGCCTCCCCGGACGAGATCTCGCGGCAGTTGCACGAGCTGCTGATCGCACCAGTGAGTCCGTACCTTCCGCGCGACCCGGGCGTCGACGTCGTGATCGTCCCTCATCTCGCGCTGTGGCGGTTGCCGTTCGCGGCACTGAAGGATGACGCTGGTGCTTATTTCAATGAACGACACAGACTGAGCTACATCAGCTCCGGCTCGACTTGGCGGCTCATCGCGGACGGGCCGAGGAATGTGGACCTTCGGAGACTCAAGGCGTGGATAGGCGGCAACCCGGTCATGCCCGGGACGATCGAGCGCTGCGGCACGACGGTGACTCTGCAGACGCTTCCCGGCGCCGAGGAGGAAGCCCGCGCGATCCAAGAGCTCTTCGAGGGACAGGCGGCGGAGCTGTTCTTGGGGCGCCAGGCCGATAACCTGCGGCTGTCGGCCTGGCACGCCGAGTTCGACGTGCTGCATCTCGCGACACACGGGCTCGCCTGCCCGGGGGATCCGCTCAGCTCGTTTCTCGTCCTGTCGGACGTCGGCCCTGCTGACGTCGTGCTCGACCGCGCTGCAGGACGTGTTACTTTGTCCGGAGATCCGCGCCTACCGGTGACGTTGGCGGGTTGGGAGCGGTTCGCCGATATCGAGGAGCTTCGGGCGTATGAAGCGCCCTCGTACGGCGGACTGCTCGAGGCGCGCACCGTGATAAGCGACTTTCGCCTGAACGCCGACCTCGTGACCTTGAGCGCCTGCCAGACCGGTCTCGGCCAGCTCTCCGGCGAGGGGATGATCGGCTTTACGCGCGCGTTTCTGGCGGCCGGCGCCCGCTCGCTGCTCGTCAGCCTCTGGAAGGTCGACGACGCGGCCACGAAGACGCTGATGCTGCATTTCTATCGCGAGTATCTCGACCACGGCGACAAGTCCCGCGCGCTGCAGACCGCGATCGAGAGAACCCGCGGCGATTTTCCCGATCCCGAACACTGGGCAGCGTTCTCGTTGATCGGTCTGGCAGAGTAATTGCGCTGAGCGCGATTCTCTTCGTCGGCTCGACGACCGCCACGTCGTGACTACGGCGTTTGACTATCGACCGCCGCAATGACGAAATCCGACATCCCGTACGGCTTGACCGCTTCGGCTTTCTGAGCATTGTTGGTCAACTCAGCGACGCGATCGCTGACGAAGATATCCAACTCCCTGAAGGTTATTGACCGATTCCCGTTCTTGTCGGCTTGGCCGCTCAATCCCTCGACGACGGCCTTCGTGAAGGCGCCGTTCTGCCAGGCCGACGACTCGTGCGCCACCTGGGTGCCCGTCGATGCCGGGAATATGACCGCACCGGCGGCCATCAGTTCGTTGACGACTTTGTTGATGTCACCCAGCTCCCGATGCCCGGCACGACACGTATCGACGAAGAACAGGAGCCTGCCTTCGATTTTTTTCGCCGTGGTCGCCAGATCGGAGGACGTCAGCGCGGTCAACCGTCGCTGAACCTCGCCGCTAATATCGGCGTCGTACGGCAAATAGTTGTACTCCTCCACGGAATTCCTGACCCCGTGACCCGCGATCAGCACCATCGCCGTATCGTCGCGGGTGACGTTCTGCTCCAGCCAGACGAGGGCTGTTACGATTCCTTCTTTCGTCGCTTTAGCCTCGGTAACCGTCTGCGGCACGACTCTCCTGTAGAGCCGGCCCTGCTGCGGCATTAGCGCGTCGACGAAGTCGGACGCATCCTTGGCTGGGAACTTCAATGGCGGCAGGCTCTTATCCGAGTAGTTGCCGACGCCGATGCCCAAGACGAAGAGCCTTTTGGCGTCGGGCGTGTCGGGCTCGGAACCCGACCAGTTCACCAGCAGCGTCGCCTCACCCGCTCCGTGACGGTTTTCGGCGACGATCGTCACGACGCTGTCTCGCGGCGGGATTGGTACGACCAGTGAACGGACGCCGTCGGTTGGATCGTCGACCGATTGCACCCCTCTCGTCGGAATCGCCGGCCGCTGATCGACACGCGCCGCATAAGTCGTCACAGGCTCCGACGATCTGACGACGAAAGCGACCTCGATCTGCGTCTCGGTGGCGACAGCCGGATTGGCGGGAGACACGATTTCCACTACGGGCGGCCGCGTCTCGTCGACCGGTGGCGCTCCCCTCTCCCGCTGCGATGCATCGTTTGCCAGCGCAAGTGCCTCCGATTCGTCTTTGGTCTCGAGCACGAGCGCAACCACGTCCGGGCGATAGTACGCATCGCGGAATTGCGCCGCGCCGTGGAACTCTGGCGCTTCTTCGACGCCGCGATTGATGTGCCAGCCGATCAGGTCCTCCCCACCGTAGGCATCGTAATAACCCGAGGGCGTCCACAGGACCCAGCGCTTGCGGTCACGGTGCGGGAAGAACGACAGAAGCGGCGAAAAATCGGACATTCGATACCAGCGGATGCTGCCGTCGCCGAAAGCGGCGACCGCGACGTCGTCGTTGGCGGCGATGTTCAGCGCGCGCACGGGCGCGGGCGCCTCCACGCTCTGCTCGCCGTTCGGCTGCGCGCGCGCCTTGAGAAGCCAGAACTCTGTTCCCAGGATGAAGGTCTCGCCGTTGTGAGCGACTGCCAGGCTGCGAGACGTGTCGCCATTCTCCAATTGGTACGGCAAGCCATTTATCGTAAACACATTGGAATCGCGCCAACCGACGATCCTGATGCTCGGCGATGCGAACCGAGGCGGCAGCATGGCGCCGGAATCTTGCGGGTCGAGCTCAAGCCGGCGGTCATCGATCGAGAAGCGCGCCGGCGCGGCGCCACCGATTTCAAAACCGAAATCGACTTGCCGAGCGTCGGCGGACACCCGGAAGCCCATCCAGTTGGCGCGGAGGATCGCCGTCGGCGGTCGCTCAAAAACAAGGCGTTCACCGTTTAGCCCGAACACGCCGAACGCCGGATCCGCAGCGCCGAACACGACGCCGCCTCCAGCAACGCCGTGAAGGTCCATGATCGTATCCTCGGCGGCAACGAGGTCGCGAGACGCTCCTCGCCCTTTGTCGTCCCAGCGACGTATCAGATTGCGACCGTCACCGTCTTCCCAACGCCCGCCGGTGTAAAGATAGTCGCCGGACCAGGCGACGACCGCCGACTGGACACCCTCGACTCCGTCCATGCTGGGTGAGTAGAGGTGCGAGAGGTCGCTGCCGGAGTAAACCGCGACGTCGGTTCCATCGGCGAAGCCGACGGCAATCATTGCGCCATCCGGAGAAAACCTCGCGATTCCCGGCGTCCGCCCGTCAAACGTCTCGGCGGCGATCAATCGATGCTCCGCATCGTAGAGTCGTACGCCGTCCTGCGCAGCGCTCACCAGTCGGCCGTCCGCCGCGAAAGAGACGGAGAATGCCCTGCCCTGATAATCACCGTCTTCGGCGAACGGCTTGTCTTCGCCAGCGGCGAAGAATCGTATGCCGCCCCCGCTCAGAGCTGCAGCCAACAGCTTGCCGTCCGGGGAGTAGGCAAGGTCGGCAACCGGCCCCGGCAATCCGCCTGCCACGCGCTGCAAAAGCCTCCCGGTCTGGCGATCGAAGACGTAGATGGCGTGAGTCTCCTCGCCTTCGAAGCGCGTGTAACCGCCGCATGCGATCCGATTACCGTCGGGCGTCATCGCCACTGCAAACAGTCTACCCGTGCGCCGATCATTGGCGATGGGCGGTCGCAGCGTCCGCAACAATCTGCCCGTTGACAGCTCCCAGACGCGCGCCGTCTTGTCGTCGCTCGCCGTGACGAGATATCGTTCCTCGACATCGACGGCGATGCTGCGAATCGGTGCCGTATGCATGCCGGCGTCGATCCGCAGGATCGGCTCCGCACCGATTGCAGTGCCGAGTAGACCAGTCAAGACGACGGCGGCCGCGCTCATCAGACAACCCGCCTTGTTGCTCATTTGTCCCCCCAAGGCCGATGCGGCCGCGCACACGGCGCCGTTGCCGAGTTTGCGATGCACCCACGACGTGCGGCGCCTACAGCAAAGTATAGTCGCTCTGGTCGAAGGCGCTGTGCAGGCCTGGAAGATCAGCGGTCAACCGACGGTGACGCATGGTAATCGCAACGCGCTGAACTACAATGGTTGTACGCAGATCACCGGACCCGTGCGGACTGATGAAGACGTTATCTCTGTTTCAACGAGCTCGCGGCAGCCGCGCAATGCGGCTCTGGATTCTCGGTGTATCGCTGCTAGGACTCGTCACGACTCAGGCGGCGCAAGCCACCGTAGCCGAAGCCCGCCTGCTGCAGGAGCAGGCCATCCAGCGCATCGATCGCTACGTCGATCACTTCAGGCGGACCTTCGATCGCAGCTCGCTGCGTTTCGAGATGGCGCAGGCGGCGGACGAGCTCGAGGAGAGCGTGCGCCTGTTCCGTAACGCGGGTGCCGACGGGGACGCCGCCTTTTCGTTGGTCAAGCTCGGTGACCTCTTGCGCTACGTCGACGAGTGGGACGCTTCCATCGGCACCTATCAGGACGCCGCGCTGCTCGCGCGCGAGGCGGGTGCGACCGCCGCCGAGTGCAAGGCGCTACTCGGCCACGCCCGGGCCCTGATGTACGGCAAGCAGACGCCGGGTCCTGCGCTCGAACTGGTCGAACGCGCTCTGCGTCTGGCGAGCGGCGTCGACGATCGCACCTATCTGTTCGATTCGTGGGATCTGTTGGCGCAGGTCCAGGTCAGTCAGGGCGACCTTGTCGGCGCTGCGGATTCGATGACGCGCGCGTTCGCGGTCGAGGATGCGATCGAGGACGAAACGCTGCTCTACTACGCCTATCTCGATCGAGCCGATATTTATCAGAAATTCGCCGAGAAGTGCGACTTCCAGAAAACCTTCAAAGCCTGTCTCGATGCTGCAGAGCGCGCACGCAAGGATTACGAGCAGGCGCTCGCCGTGGCGCGCGGACTGCGCTGGGACGGTCTCGCTGAGCAGACGGTGGGGTTCATCCAGCGGCTGGACATCCGCAAAGGCATGATCGAAGAGCAGCAGCGGATGCACGAGATGATCACCGGAAGCGAGCTGTTTGCGCCGCGGGAGGCGGCCGACGTGGTCATCACCGAGCGGTTCGCAGCCGGTGAGAATCCTCAGCTCGAGAGTCTCTTCGCCTGGCTGGAAAGCGAGGGCGGTATTCCGTCCGCGACCGACGCTCGAGGTGCTTACATCAAAGGCCTGCTGCACGAGGCCGAAGGCGATGCGGATGCCGCATTGGCGTCCTACCTTCGCGCGGCCGAGCTCCTCGAAGACGATCAGCGATTCCTCTATGACGAGCGCGCCCGCGGTGCGTTCATCGAGGACCGGGTCGAGTTCTATTACACCGCCATTTTGCACCTGCTCGATCGCCGTCGGTACGCCGACGCGTTCGAGTTGATGGAGCGCTCGAGATCGCGGGTCATGTCCGACCTGATTGCATCGAAGGAAATGGCGTTCGCGTCAGGCAACGAGGGACCGCTGTATGCCGAAATGATCGAGCTGCAAGGAGAAATCGCCAAGCTCCAGACCTGCCTGTTCGCGGCGCGCGGCAACGAGACGCCGGATGCTTCTTGCCGGACTTTGAGCGCGCAGCCCGCGTCGGACGAAAAACGCGGCGTTACGTCGGTCGCAGCGCCGGAGCCGGACGCGACGCTCGATATCCCTGCGCTGCAGACCGCGCTGGAACGGCTTCAGTCTCGATACAGGGTTGCCCGCGAACGGTTGATCGACGCCTCACCGAGGATGGCACGTCTGGTGTCGGCAGAGCCGGTTGACCTCGAATCACTGCAGAGCATGTTGGCGCGCGATGGCAGTGAGATCATCACTTATCTATCCCTCGAAAGTCAGACGATCGTCTGGCACATCGGCCCGGATTCGGTGCGCGTGCGCTCGGTTTTCCTGCCGCGCTCGGTATTAAAGGAGAAAGTCGAGCGGCTCCGCGCGAGCCTGGTCGATCCGGAGCGCAGCTTCGACGAGCAGACCGCGCGCGAGCTTTTTCTGTATCTGGTCTCTCCCGTCGAGCGCGGGATGCGATCCGATCACGTCGTGATCATCCCGCACGAAGACCTGCACTACGTGCCGTTCCAGGCGCTGCGCTCGGACGGGGATGAAGGCTTCTTGGGCGAGATGCTTGAGCTCAGCTACGCACCGAGCGCCACGGTGCTGGCATCGCTCGCCCCTGCCCGGCCGTTGGAGCGCACCGGCGGCGTGCTCGCCGCGGCCGACCCGTCGCTGCGTCATGCACCGACCGAGGTCCGTGCGGTCTACGAGTCGCTGTTGGGATCGATTCCGGACGACGCGCTACCGAC
>JBFGFX010000204.1:0-6904 GCA_041579335.1 Woeseiaceae bacterium
AGTATAGGCCCTGTTCCCGTCCGTCAGGGATCGGTATCGCGCGGACACGCCGCGGCGGTCGCGCCCCGGCGGCCGCGTGCGAGGACCGCCCGGTCAGTCGTTGGCGATCCGTTCCGGCACCTTCCGTTGGCGCTGGCGGAAGACTCTGAGCGCCTCGTAGGCCTGTTGGACGTTGTGCTGGATCTGATGCTCCAGGTCGTCCGCCGCAGCCGGCTCGGCCGGTGGCTTCATCGGCGGCAGCTCCGCGCTGCCGGCCCGATTGACGCGATCGGTCATGCGGTACACGTTGTACTGGCTGTTCTGGCCGTACGCATCGAGCGACTTCGAAACGCTCGCCACGGAATCGCTGCTGCCGCGCTTCGCGGACGGGTCGGGCGGATCGGCTATCGTAACCTCCGTCGGGATGTCGTCGACCGGCATGAGGGTCACCGCCCAGACGGCCGTGCTCGAGATGCAGTTGCGTCGAAACTTACGGTCGTCGCAGGCCCGCACGCGGTAGAGCTCGTCGACCGCAACGGCGACGCCTGCGCCATAGGGATCATGCGAAAACGGCGTGTCGATCGGTACCCAGGCTTGCCGATTCGCATCGAGGCGTTCGACGCGATAATACGTGCGCGGCTCGGCAGACAGATCCCACGCCAGCGCGCAGGTGGAGGAGTCGCCCCCGGTGGGCCGGCACACGGCGGTGCCGGGCTCGATGTTCGCTGCCAGACAGTCGAGGCCGGCGACGCATGCCAGCATGGCGGCGCCGAGCCAACAGGATTCGGTTCTCATAGCGCAATGCTCCTTAGCCTTTCGGCGTTCATAGTGGTCGATCCGGCGGGCCAGCCGTTGGCCGGTCAAGGTAGCTCCGGCCCCCCGCCGCCCTGGCACGCCCGCCGCGGCGTCCAAACGGCGTTGGACTTTTTGGTGATGATGAAGCAGCCGGTCCAGTGGCAGAACTTCGCCCGGTTGAAAACGCCGAGCGGCGCGGGGAAGACCTCCCCGTAGTGTCCGAAGACGTTTTGCCACTGCGTCCACGGGCCGAGATTGGTGGGCGCGGTCTGCAGCACGGTCCGGTCGTAGGCGTTATGGCCGCCACCCGAAGCCTCCCAGAACATCATGTACTGGTAGACGCCGTCGGAGGTGCCGGATCGCATCAGCCAGACCTCGCCCTTGAAGCTGCCCTCGTTCGAGCCGTGCGCGTGCGCCAGGCCGTTGACGAGCGCTGCCAGGAGCAGGCCCGCCACTCGAATTCCATTTCGTCGTTGCATCGGTCTTCCTTTGACTGAGCCGCAGGGTCGCGGCGCGAGCGCCACTCTGCATGTGTTGATGTAGGCCCATGTATAGCATAGAGGGTCGGCACTCGCTGCCGAGTTTCGTGCGGATGCGTCGAGTTTCTGTGCTTGCAGACGCCGCACGACGAGCCGCTTCCTGCCGTACGTTGCCAGGCGACCCGGCATCGCGGCTCGGTATATACTCCGCAGCCAGTCCGGCCGGCGACTCCAGGCGACGATTCATGAATGACCCGAAAAAGAAATCCGTGCGGGCGACCGAGCTCTCGACCGGCGGCTTCATCGCGCGCATCGTCGGCGCGCTACTCTTGGTGCTCGCGACCTACAACCCGACCGACCGGTCGTTCGTCGGCTGGGTCCGAACGGCGGTGACGGAGGGCACGCTCGGCCCCGAGCATTTCTTCGTGGGCATGGTGATCCTGATCGGGTGGACGATCCTGGTCGTCGCCACGTTCCGCTCGCTCGGCACGCTCGGATTGATCCTCGGAGCGGGGTTCTTCGCGACCTTGGTCTGGCTGCTGATCGACTTCGGCATCCTGTCGGCCGAATCCGCCGAATCCGTCACCTGGATCGTCGAGATCTGCCTTGCGATGCTCTTGGCGATCGGCCTGTCGTGGTCGCACGTGTGGCGGCGCGTGACCGGTCAGTTCGAGGTCAACGACGACGACTGAGGCGCGCGGCTCCGCGCCGAGAGGAAGTAGAACGCGAGGCCGCTCGCAATCAGGCCGAGCCCGAACAGCCCCTCGGTCGGCTTGTTCACCAGCACGAAGTACAAGGTCCAGCCGGTCAGCGCCAGGTAGAGCAGCGGCGGCACGGGATAAGCGAACGTGCGATAAGGACGCGGCAGGTCCGGCTGGCGGGCGCGCAGCACGAACACGCCGAGCACGGTCGCGAAGCTGTTCAACGCCAGCGTGAAGCCGGCAAACACCAAGATCGACTCGAACGTCGAGGTCAGGATGAACGCGAGCGTTAGCGCCGACTGGGTGTAGATCGCGACCGACGGGATACCGTCGGCGTTGGTGCGGGCGAGGAGCCTGAGCGCGGGGAAGTCCTCGCCGATGACCTGCAGCACCCGCGGACCCGCGAGCGTCATGGCGCTCACGGTCGACACCAGGAGCAACGCGAGCACCAGGCCGGCGAAACGGCCGCCGGCCTCGCCGAACGCCACGCGAGCGGCGATGTAGCCGACTTCCACCTGACCCGTCATAGCGTCCATGGGTGCGACTTTCAGGAACACGTAGTTGAGCGACAGGTACAGCAACATGACGATGAACGTGCCCGAGAGCAGGATCCAGGGCAGCGTCCGCTGCGGGTCCTCGAGCTCGCTGGAGAGGTACGTGGCGGCGTTCCAGCCCGTATACGCGTAGCTCACGTAGATCAGGGACACCGCGAACGCACCGCTCGTCATGAGCGCGCCGTCGCCGCCGCTCGGCAGAAACCGCAGCGCCTGTGGCGTCTCCACGGCCAGCAAGGCGGCGGCGCAGAACGCGACGATGACGCCGATCTTCAGGATCGTGAACACGACCTGGATGCCGCCTGAATTGCGGCGGCTGCCGCCGTGGACCAGGGTCAAGACGATGACCAAACCGGCGGCCAACGCTTTGCGCAGCCACGGATCCGACGCGTCCGGCAGGATCGACGTCGCATAGGCTGCGAACGTGATCGCGGCGAGCGCCGTCGGTGCGGCAAAGCCGATCGTGGCGGAAACCCAGCCCGAGACGAAGCCGGCCGCCGGGTGATAGATGCGCGCGAGGAAGTTGTACTCGCCGCCGGAGCGTGGCAGCGCCGCGCCGAGCTCGGCGTACGTCATCGCGCCGCACACGGCCGCGATGCCGCCGACGGCCCACAGCATGAGCAGCACGAAGCCCGAGCGCAGCTCCAGGAGCTGGAAACCCAAGCTCGTGAAGACGCCGGTGCCGATCATGTTTGCGATGACGACGGCGGTGACCGTCGTGAATCGAAACTTGCTGCGGGCCATCGCTTCCGCCTCGGCGAAAGCGTGCCATTATCATCGCGATCCGAGGCGCCGTCCAATCAGCGAGAATGCTGCTCGCGGCTTGTGCCTGTTGTGAGCGACACCTAGACTGTGCGAGCACTCTACGACGAGCGAACGGGGCAGGGAGCGATAGCTGTTGGTACGGGAAGCGGGCAAGACGATCGACTGGTCGCGACTCTACGAGAAGTCGATCCTCCGCCACCCGGTCGCCGTCATCGCCGCATTCGCCGCCGTGGTGCTCGCCGGCGGCTGGTTCGCGCAGGATTTCGGGCTGGATGCATCCGCAGACTCGCTGACGCTCGAGCACGACGAGGCGCTCGCCTACTACCGATCGGTCAGGGCCCGTTACGGCTCGGACGACTACCTGATCGTCGCCTACTCGCCGCACGACGCGCTGTTCTCGAGGCAGGTCCTCGACCGACTCGCAGCCTTGCGCGACGGATTGGCCGCGCTGCCCGCGGTCGAGTCCGTGGTCTCGATTCTGGACGTGCCGCTCGTCGACAGCCCGGCCGTGAGCCTACGCGAGCTGCCGGACGGCATCCGCCGCCTCGAAGACGAGCAGACCGACCTCGCCCTCGCGCGTGACGAGCTCCTGACGAGCCCGCTTTACCGCAACTACATCGTCAGCCCGGACGGCCGGACCACCGCGCTGCGCGTCGACTTTCGCCAAGACGAGCGCTTCTTGAACCTGCGAGAACGCCGCGATGCGCTCCGCGAGCGCCGTTTTGCCGATGATCTCAGCGACGCCGAGCGGCTCGAGCTTGAGGCAGCCGAGACCGAGTTCAACCGCTACACGCGCGAGTACATTGATCGCGAGCGAGAGAACATCGCGGAGGTACGCGCCGTCGTCGATCGCTACCGGGATTCGGCCACGATCTACTTGGGCGGCGTGCCGATGATCGTCGCAGACTCGATCGACTTCATTCGGCACGACCTCTACACGTTCGGTATCGCGGTGCTCGTTTTCCTGATCCTGATTCTCGGTATCGCGTTCCACAAGATTCGTTGGATTCTGCTGCCGCTCCTGACCTGCCTCGGGACCTGCATCGTCATGGTGGGGCTCCTCGGTCTGACCGACTGGCCCGTGACCGTGGTGTCGTCGAACTTCCTGTCGCTGCTCCTGATCCTCTGTCTGGCGCTCACGCTGCACATCATCGTCCGCTACCGCGAGGCCCACACCGAGGAGCCGGATGCGGAGCAGATGCACCTCGTCAGAGGCGCGGTGCAGCGTATCGTCGTCCCGTGCTTCTACACGGCGCTGACGACGGTCGTCGCGTTCGGCTCGCTGCTCGTGAGCGGCATCCGCCCGGTGATCGATTTCGGCTGGATGATGGTCATCGGCATCGCGATCGCGTTCGTGTTCTCGTTCACGTTTTTCCCGGCCGGGCTGATGTTGCTCTCGCCCGGGGAGCCGCGGCGGCGTTTCGACGTCACGGCGGCGATCACCGCATATTTTGCGCGAGTCATCGAGCGTCACTCTCGAGCCACCGTCGTCGTTGCGGCGATACTCGTGATCTTCAGCATCGCCGGTATCGCACAGCTCACGGTCGAGAACCGCTTCATCGACTACTACAGGCAGTCCACGGAGATCTATCAGGGCATGGAGCTGATCGACCGCGAGCTCGGCGGCACGACGCCGCTCGACGTCATTATCGATGCGCCCGCGGACGCAACGCCGAAGGGCAGCGGTGGCTCCGACGGCGAGTACGACGACGAGTTCGATGACATCTTCGGCGACGATCCCGAATACGAGGCCGGCATTACGGCGACGAGCCATTGGTTCAACGGCCGGAGGCTGCCGCAGGTGGAGTCCATCCACGACTATCTGGACGCGCTGCCGCAGACGGGCAAGGTCATCTCGATCGCGACGCTTGCTAAGGTACTGCGCGGCCTCGATCCGGCAGTGCTCGGAGACAACCTCGAGCTATCCATCGTCTACCGTAAACTGCCGCAGGACGTGCGCGACGCGCTCGTCGATCCGTATCTATCGCCGGACAAGAATCAGCTCCGCTTCGCGATCCGCGTGTTCGAGTCCGACCCCACCTTGCGCCGCGCCGAGCTGCTCGAGCGGATTTCCAAAGACCTCGGCGAGCGCTACGGCATCGGCGGCGAGCGGCTGCGCCTGAGCGGGATGCTGGTGCTGTACAACAACATGCTCGAGAGCCTGTTCCGCTCGCAGATACTCACGCTTGGCGCCGTTTTCGTCGCGATCCTCGTGATGTTCGTCGTACTGTTCCGCTCGCTGCGCGTTGCGTTGACCGCGATCGTGCCGAACGTCGCGTCGGCTGCGCTGGTGCTGGGGATCATGGGCTGGCTCAACATCCCGCTCGACCTGATGACGATCACGATCGCGGCGATCACGGTTGGCATCGCCGTCGACGATACGATCCATTACGTGCATCGCTACCGCGGAGAGCTCGCCCGCGACGGCGATCCCTGGGCTACCGTCAAGCGCTGCCACCGGACGATCGGGCGCGCGATGTACTACACGAGCGTCACGATCATGCTCGGTTTCTCGATTCTCGCCTTATCGCAGTTCGTGCCGACCGTCTACTTCGGTCTGCTGACGGGTTTCGCCATGCTCGTCGCGCTGCTCGCGAACATGACGCTGCTGCCGGTGCTGTTGGTGATGGTTCGCGCCCGCTGAGCGCCGGGACCGGACTAGACCAACACGGTGAACCGGTCGGCATCCTCGTGGAACGGGAAGCGTTCGCGAAACGCGTAGAGCGCCTCGATGTCGAGCGTGGCCGAGCCTATGCCTTCCGGCTCGCCGAGGTCGACTATGTCCTGCCCCAGATAGTCGATGATCGCGCTGCCGCCGACGTACGGCAGCGCGTTGCCGTCCGTGCCGGTGCGATTGACGGCGGCGACATAGGCCTGATTCTCGATCGCGCGGGCGCGGATCAGGGTCTGCCAGGCCAGGTGCCGGCGGCTCGGCCAGTTCGCGACGTACAGCAAGAGGTCGTAGTGGCCACGGTTGCGGCTCCAGACCGGAAAGCGCAGGTCGTAGCAGACCATCGGGCAGACGCGGAAGCCGCCCAGTTCGAACGTGATCTGGCGGTCACCCGGCGAGTAATGCCGGTGCTCGTCGGCAAGGCGAAACAGATGCCGCTTGTCGTACTGCTCGAAGCTGCCGTCGGGACGCATCAGGATGAAGCGGTTGAAGTAGCGGCCGCCGTCTTCGATGATGAGACTGCCGCAAACGGCCGCATCGGCCCGTCGCGCCGCCTCTCCCAGCCAGCGCATCGATGCGCCGTCCATGCGCTCGGCCTGCGACTCGGCGTCCATCGTGAAGCCGGTGGTGAACATTTCCGGTAGCACGATGAGATCGGTTGCTGTTTCCAGGCCGTCGATGATCTCGGCGAACTTGTGGCGATTCGCTTCCGCGTCGTGCCAGTGCAGCTCGGCCTGCACGATGGTCAAGGTCAAAGTCGACATAGCCTCTCCGCAGCCGTCTCGAGCGTCGCGTCGTCCTTGGCGAAGCAGAACCGCAGCAGCCGGTCGGCCGACGGCCGCTCGCAGAAGACCGATACCGGAATCGAGGCGACGCCGATTTCCTCAGTCAGTCGCCTAGCGTAGCTAACGTCGTCCTCGTCGCCAATGCCGCTGTAGTCGAGGATCTGGAAGAACGTGC
>JBFGFX010000205.1:0-6902 GCA_041579335.1 Woeseiaceae bacterium
CATCGAGGACACGGGTCGACACGTTGTCCACGAGCTCGAGCGCTACCTCGATACGCTCGGCACGGTCGCGGCCATCTCCCCGCTCCTGGGCTTGCTCGGCACGGTCATCGGCATGGTAAAGGTCTTCA
The DNA here is from genome assembly GCA_041579335.1 of Woeseiaceae bacterium. Classification (GTDB taxonomy): domain Bacteria; phylum Pseudomonadota; class Gammaproteobacteria; order Steroidobacterales; family Woeseiaceae; genus JBFGFX01. Next base: position 129 of record JBFGFX010000205.1, read on the forward strand.
CGGCGATCACGACCCACGGCGTCGGTAACCCGACCGTGCTCGCCGGCGGCATCGCCGAAGCGCTGATTACGACGGCGGCCGGCTTGACCGTCGCGATCCCCGCCCTGATCGGCTACCGCTATTATCGAAATCGCGTCGATACGCTCGTTGTCGACATGGAAAAAGAGGCAATCAAGCTCGTCGAGGCCTTGCACCGCCGCCAGGCGAAGGAGAGCGCAGCCGCATGAGGCTCAACGTTCGTCCCAAAGCGGAGCCGGAAGTCAACCTTACGTCGTTGATCGACGTCGTGCTGCTGCTGCTGATCTTCTTCATGGTGTCGACGAGTTTCGTCAAGCAGTCGCAGATCTCGATCCGCCTGCCCGAGGCGGAGACCGCGCCGCCGGTCGACGAGGTGCCGGAGCAGATCGACATCATGATTACCGAGCAGGGGACCTATCTGGTGAACGGTCGCGAGCTCGTGAATAATCGGCCCGAGACGATTCGCAATGCCTTGCGGCGCGTATCCGGCGGCGACTTCACGTTGCCGCTGACGATCAGCGCGGACGCCAACGCACGTCATCAATACGTCGTGACCGCGATGGATGTCGCGGGCCGCCTGGGTTTCGTGCAGATCAACATCGCGACCATCGACGACCCAACGGGGCAGTGAGCAGCGCGCTGAACTCTCGCGTCGTCCAAGTCTATCGGCGACTCTGGCTGTACGTCATACCCCATCGGCTGATCGGAGTGATAGCGCTGATCGCGATGGCGGCGACGGCGCTGATCGAGATGACGCTCGTGGCGATGGTCAAGCCGCTGATGGACGAGGCGCTCGTGGCGCAAAACCTCGAGGCGACGCGCTGGCTGCCGGTCGCGTTCGTCGTCGTGTTCATCTTCCGCGGCATTGCCGGCTTCGCGACGGAGTCATCGCTCGGCTGGATAGGCCGCAGCGTCATCAGTTCGCTGCGCCGCGACGTGTTTCGAAAATTTCTGACCCTCCCGGCGAAGTTCTTCGAAAGCCGGGCAATGGGCCCGATGCTGTCGCGCATGTCGTACAACGTGGAGATGGTCGCCGAGTCCGTGACGAACGTCGTCGTGATTCTCGTACGCGATTTCCTGACCGTGCTGGCCGCGATCGGTCTCATGATCTATCAGAGCCCGCGGCTGTTCGTCTCGGTCGCCGTCGTGTTCCCGATCATCGCGCTGTTGATCCGGTTCTTGGGGAGGGCGTTCCGCCGCTACAGCGGCCGCATCCAGGATTCCGTGGGCGAGGTCACGCAGGTGTCCGAAGAGGTGCTCTCGGGGAATCGTGTCGTCAAGATCTTCGCCGGCCACGACTACGAAATGGATCGCATGGTCGATGTCGACGAACGCAATCGACAGCAGAACTTGAAGCTGATTCGCTCGCGCTCGCTCGGCACCGCCGTCACTCAGGTCATTTTTGGCGTCGGCGTCGCTGCCGTCGTCTACTTTGCCGGCATCGAGTCGGTCAACGGCGACCTGACCCCGGGCAGCTTCATGGCGTTTTTCGGCGCGATGATGCTCATGCTGCAGCCGCTCAGGCGCGTGAGCAACGTCAACGCCACGCTGCAGCGCGGCGTCGCTGCCGGCGATAGTCTGTTCCATATCATCGACGAGCCGGACGAGGCGGACTCGGGCGAGTATCGGGCGGATCGGGTGACCGGCACGGTCGAGTTCAAGAACGTGAGCTTCAGCTACGACGGCGAGCGGACACCGATCATCAAAGACGTCTCGCTCAAGGTGGACGCGGGCAAGACGCTGGCGATCGTCGGCCACTCCGGTAGCGGCAAGTCGACCCTGGTCAGCCTGCTGCCGCGTTTCCACGACATCGACGCCGGGGAGATCTTACTGGACGGGGTGCCGATCCGGGACTACGCGCTCGCAAACCTGCGCGAGCACATCAGCCTCGTCAGCCAGGACGTCGTGCTGTTCAACGACACGATCGCCAACAACCTCGCGTACGGTCAGTTGAAGCGCCGCTCGCGCGCTGAGCTGCTGCAGGCTGCGGAGGCGGCGCACGTGCTGGATTTCGTCAAGGAGATGCCGGACGGCCTGGAGACTATCGTCGGTGATCGCGGCGTATTGTTGTCCGGCGGCCAACGGCAGCGCATCGCGATCGGCCGGGCGCTGTTGAAGAACGCGCCGGTCTTGATACTGGACGAGGCCACGTCGTCGTTGGACACGCGCTCGGAACGTCGCATTCAGGAGGCCTTGAATGCGCTGATGACAAACCGCACGACGCTGGTCATTGCCCACCGCCTGTCGACGGTCGAGGCCGCGGACGAGATCATCGTGCTGCACGAGGGCCGCATCGTCGAATCCGGCAACCATCGCGAGCTGCTGGCGAAAGGCGGCCGCTACGCCGAGCTCTACCGAATGCAGTTCAGCGACGAGGCTACCGGAGACGATTGATAAAGATGGCCGCCAGCGGTCAGCAATGGGTCGAGCGTGTCTGGTACGGCGATTCCTGGGCTTTCCTGCCGCTCGTGCCGCTGTCGTGGCTGTATGCCGCGGCCGTCGCTGTCCGGCGCCGGCTGTACCGGCTCGGCGTCTTGCGCGCGACCCGGATCGGCGTACCGGTCGTCGTCATCGGCAACATCACGGCGGGCGGCACGGGCAAGACGCCCGCGACGATCTGGCTGGCGAATGCCCTGCGCAAACGCGGGCACAGGCCGGGCGTGGTGAGTCGCGGTTACCGCGGCGCAATCGGCCGCTCGCCGCGCGTGGTCACGCCAGCGAGTGATCCTCGAGTCGTGGGCGACGAGCCCGTCCTGATCGCCCGGCGCACACGCTGCCCGGTCGCCGTCCATCCGGATCGCGTCGCGGCCGCCCGCTTGCTCGTCGAGGACGGTGTCGACATCGTCTTAGCCGACGACGGCTTGCAGCACTACGCGCTCGCCCGAGATTACGAGATCGCCATCGTCGACGGCGAGCGGGGCTGGGGCAGCGGGCGGCCACTGCCGGCGGGGCCGCTGCGGGAGCCCGTGTCGCGACTCGCGGAGGTGCAGCGGGTATTGGTCAATTCGAGCGGCGATGACCGTCCCCTCGACGGTTTGGATGTCACGGCCGTCGGCCGTTTCGAGCTCGAGGCCCGGACGCTGTCGCGTCTCGACGATAGCGAGACCCGGCCGCTCGGCGAACTGGCGGGATCGCGGGTCCATGCGGTGGCGGCGATCGGTCATCCGCGCCGCTTCTTCGACACGCTGGCGCGTGCGGGTATCGAGGTCGTCGCACACCCGCTGCCGGATCACGCGGCGATCGACGCGCGGGATGTCACGTTCGCCGACGACGATCCGGTCCTCATGACCGAAAAGGATGCCGTAAAATGTCGGCACCTGCCGCCCGATGATCTTTGGTATGTCCCGGTGGACGTCTCGATGCACGACGCCGCTTGGCTGACGGAGATCGAGGGCTTGATCGGAAAACGCGGCGACATCGACCATGGCTGAATTCGCAGTTGTCATTCCGGCGCGGTTCGCGTCAGAACGTCTGCCCGGGAAACCCCTGCGCGCGATCGGCGGCCGGCCGCTCGTGCAACACGTGTGGCAGCGGGCGAAGGAGAGCGATGCTGCGGAGGTGGTCATTGCCACCGACGATCGCCGCGTCGCCGATGCCGCGGACGCGTTCGGCGCGACCGTCTGTATGACCTCGGCCGAACATCAGTCGGGCACCGACCGCATCGCGGAAGCGGCCGATCTGCTCGAGTGGCCGGATGCTCGAATCGTGGTTAACCTGCAGGGGGACGAGCCGTTGATGCCGGCCGTGCTGATCAACCAATGCGCGTTGCTGCTGAACGATGCGTCCGCCGACCTGTCGACGCTCGCGTCCCCGCTCGCCTCCGCCGACGACTGGAAAAACCCGCACGTGGTCAAGGTCATCGTCGACGCGAATCGAGATGCGATCTACTTCAGCCGCGCGGCGATCCCGTTCTCACGCTCTGTGGACACCGACGAGCTGGCTTGGACGACCGCGCTCCATCATCACGGCATCTACGGCTATCGCTGTGCGGTCCTGCGGCGCCTCGTCGCCGAATCCCCCACCGACTTAGAGCGGTGCGAACGGCTCGAGCAGCTTAGGGCGCTGTCCCTCGGCATGACCATCAAAGTCGGCGTGCCCGAGAGCCGCCCGGGACCCGGCGTCGACACGGAAGCAGATCTGGCCGAGGTTGCAAAGCTCATCGGTTAGACGTCCTTCGCTCGAGCCGCACGACCGGCGCCCTGCATGCGTCTCGCTTGATTTCGAGGATTTGGTCTCCACTTTCAGGGTCTGCGACACTGTGCGGCCGGGCACACCACTCTCGCGAATACACCTCCTATGGCCCAAGCGGCGCAACAGCTAGCGAACGACATGCCGGGCTTCATGCCGCGCTTCTTCGGCGTATTCCGCTACAGCCGGCGCGCCGCGGAGCTCGTATGGACGACGAGCCGCCTGCTGATGATCGTGCTGGCCGGCCTGACGGTCGTCGCCGGCGTGCTGCCGGCGGCGATCGCCTACGTCGGCCAGCTCATCGTGGACGGCGTCGTCGCCGCGATTGCAGCGGCGACCCCCGACACGAGACAGGTGATCGGCTACGTCGTCTTAGAGGCCGCCATCGTCGCGCTGCTCGCTGCGAGCCAGCGCGGCATCTCCGCCAGCGAATCCCTGCTGCGCGCGCAGCTCGGCCATCGCGTCAACGTCATGATCCTCGAGAAAGCGTTGACGCTGCCGCTCAAGAGCTTCGAAGACTCGGAGTTCTACGACAAGCTGACGCGTGCGCGGCGCGAGGCGTCGAGCCGGCCCTTAAGCCTGGTCAAGCGCACGTTCGGCCTCGCCCAGAACGGGATTTCCCTGATCAGCTACGCGGTGCTCCTGCTCGGCTTTTCGCCGTGGGCCGTCGTGATTCTCATCCTTGCGGGTCTGCCGTCGTTTTTTGCGGAAGCCAAGTTCTCGGGCGATGCGTTTCGCCTGTTTCGCTGGCGCTCGCCGGACAGCCGCATGCAGATGTATCTCGAAACTTTGATCGCGCGCGAGGACAGCGTCAAAGAGGTCAAGCTGTTCCAGCTCGGTCCGCGCTTCCTCGATCGCTATCGCGACATCTTCAGGCGGCTGTTCCGCGAAGACCGGCGCCTGACTCTGCGCCGCGACGGCTGGGGATTCGTGCTCGGGCTCGTGTCGACGGCCGCGTTCTACGGCGCCTACGTCTGGATCGTGCTGGCGACGATCGGCGGTGAGATCTCGCTCGGCGCGATGACGATGTATCTGATGCTGTTTCGCCAGGGACAGACGGCCGTCGCCGCGAGCCTGTCGGCGATCAGCGGCATGTACGAGGACAATTTGTACCTCTCGAACCTGTACGAGTACCTCTCCTATCCGGTACCGGCCGAATCGGGCGAGGCGAGCTACGGGCCCGAGCCGGCGCGCGGCCTCGAGTTCGACAACGTCTCGTTTCGCTATCCCGGCAGCGATGAGCTGGCACTGAAGAACGTCAGCTTGACGATTCGGCCGGGACAGAGCCTGGCGCTCGTCGGCGAGAACGGCTCCGGCAAGACGACCCTGATCAAGCTGTTGACGCGGCTCTATTCGCCGACCGAGGGCAGAATCCTGCTCGACGGTCTCGATCTCGAGGACTGGGATCTGGCGGCATTGCATCGTCGCGTCGGCGTCATCTTCCAGGACTTCGGCCGCTACCAGTTCTCGGTCGGCGAGAACATCGGCGCGGGCGACGTCCGCTACATCGAAGACGAAGGGCGTTGGCGTGAGGCAGCCGACACCGGTATGGCCGCGCCGTTCATCGAGTCGATGCCCGACGGCTATCATACCCAGCTCGGTCGCTGGTTCCAGGGCGGCAGGGAGCTGTCCGGCGGCCAGTGGCAGAAGATCGCGCTGTCGCGGGCTTTCATGCGCTCGGAGGCCGACATCCTGATCCTGGACGAGCCGACGGCGGCGATGGACGCGGCGTCGGAGGCGGCGATCTTCGACCATTTCCAGAGCGCGAGCCGCGACAAGATCACGATATTGATCTCGCATCGTTTCTCCACCGTGCGCGCGGCCAATCAGATCATCGTGATTCAAGACGGTACGATCGTGGAGGAGGGCGACCACGACAGCCTGATGGCGCAGAACGGGCAGTACGCGCATCTGTTCAATTTGCAGGCGCGAGGCTACCAGTAGCCACGTTGGCGAGCGCTCGAAATCTGTCGTACATTGCCGCGATGCCAGAGCGCGCGGCACCCGTTTTCCCCGTTTCGATCGTCACGCGACGCACGGCCGCCGGGCTCGTCACGCTGCTGGCGGCGGCACTGCTGTGCGTCGCCTCGTCGCCGAGCGCGCTCGCGCATCCCGAGGACGAGTTCTGCGTGCCGGGGGAGCCGGGGCTCGACCCGGCCCTGTGCCGCGCGCTCGCGGCGCTGGACAGCGGCGACAGCGTCGCCGACGACGACGAGCTCGAGCCGCTGCTCGACGAGCTCGGCAACGTGCGCGGCTTCGGCTCGACGCTCGGCCTGTATGTCACGATCGGCGTGCGCCACATCCTGCCGGACGGCCTCGATCACATCCTGTTCGTGCTGGCGCTGTTTCTGGCCTCGACCCGCGCGCGGGCGCTGCTCATCCAGATCACGACGTTCACGATTGCGCACACGGTGACGTTGGGGCTTGCGGCCACCGGCTTCATCACGCCGTCCGCCGCAATCGTCGAGCCGTTCATCGCGTTCACGATCGCGTTCGTGGCCATCGAGAACCTTCTCTTCAAAGAGATGACGAACTGGCGGCCGCTGATCGTGTTCGCGTTCGGCCTCG
>JBFGFX010000206.1:0-6837 GCA_041579335.1 Woeseiaceae bacterium
CGCTCGACTCGAATGAGATCGTATGGGCACGGCTGCCGGGTGAACCGCGACAGATGTACGTACCGCGCATGGACTGGGCGAATGGCAGCGACCAGATCATCGTGCAGCACCTGAATCGCAAGCAGGACACGAACGCGGTCTACTACGCCGACGCCGCGACCGGCGAGCTGACTAACGTCTTCATCGAGCGGGATCTGCACTACATCGATGATGTCATCGACGTCACTTGGCTCGACGAAGCCGATGACTTCCTGTGGATCAGCGAGCGCAGCGGCTGGCGGCACATTTATCGCGTGTCGCGTGACGGAGGCGCGTTCGTCGATCTGACGCCCGGCGAATTCGACATCATCGAGCTCGGCACGGTCGATGAGGCGAACGGCTGGCTGTATTTCATCGCATCGCCGGAGCGCATGGAGGCGCGGTATCTCTATCGTACGCGGCTAGCTGACGGCGGCGATATGGTCCGCATCACTCCTGCTGCGTACTCCGGCACGAACAGCTACCAGATATCGGACGATGCGCGCTGGGCGATTCACACGCATTCGTCGTTCACGCAGCCGCCACAGCACCGGCTCGTATCGCTGCCGGATCATGAGGTGCGCCACGTGCTGGAGGACAATCAGGCGTTGATGGATAGGCTCGGGATGCTGAACCTCGGCGACCACGAGTTCTTCCGGGTCGAGGCGCGGGACGGGCTCGTGCTCGACGGCTTCATCATGCGCCCGCCGGATTTCGATCCGACTCGCAGCTATCCCATCATCAACTACGTCTACGGCGAGGTGGCGGGCCAGACCGTGCGCGACCGCTGGTACGGGCCGCGCCACCTCTGGCACCTGTACATGACGCAGCGGGGATTCATCGTCGCCTCCGTCGACAACCGCGGCACTCGGGCGCCGCGCGGACGGGATTGGCGCAAGTCGGTCTATGGCGCGATCGGCGTGCTCGCCTCGCACGATCAATCCGACGCGCTCAGCGCCATGATCGAGCGTTGGCCGTACATCGATGCCGGTCGCGTCGGAATCTGGGGCCACTCGGGCGGCGGCTCGATGACCCTCAACATGCTGTTTCGCTATCCACGGCAGTATCACGTCGGTGTGTCGCGGGCGCCCGTCGCCGATCAGCGCTTGTACGATGCGATCTATCAGGAACGTTACTCGGGGCTTCTCGCCGAGTACGAGGAGTCCTACGCCGAGGCGTCACCCATCACTCATGCCGCGAATCTCGAGGGCAAGCTGCTGCTGATTCACGGCACCGGCGACGACAATGTGCACTACCAGTCGAGCGAACGCCTGATCAACGAGCTCGTCAAGCACAACAAGCAGTTCGACTTCATGGCGTATCCGAATCGTTCGCACTCTCTCGACGAAGGCGAGGGCACCGAGCTGCATTTGTACACGCTGATGACGAATCACTTCGAGGAGCATCTGTCGCAGCATTGACCGAGAAGCTCGCGGGCAAGTCGTAGGAGCCCGTCCCGACGGGCGACCTGCCCCAATCACAAATGGCCTGATGGCTGGGTCTCTTTGGTGGAATGGCTCCCTTCGGTCCGCTTTATTTCCACCAAAGAGACACCCGCCATCACGCCTTCTCGCCGGTCGGGGCGGCTCCTACTGCACGCCGCGGCCCGGCGACCATGGCACGCTTGCTGCGTCCATCGCCTCCTTGAGGCGTTGGTACTCGACGTCGATCAGCTGCGTCAGGTTTGCGCTGACGTCGGTGTAGACATCGCGCGCGATCGCGAGCGATTGGCGCTGCGTCTCTGTCGGGCCGTAGGCGTTCGCGTGCGGATTGTAGGCGGCATGAAACAATCGCGCGGCGATCGACATGGGGCCGGGCGCGCCGAAGCTCGAGCGGGTTTCGTTCCCGGCCAGACGATCCCGCTCGCGCTTCACGCTCTGCTCGATCTCGTTCGCCCGATCGTACAGCGACATGTCCGCGGTCGAACGCTGGAGCACGTCTTTGACGGCGGTCAACTCCTCGATGATGCGATCGATCGAATTGACGCTGCCGTCGGCCGCGCGCCTGAGCTCGTCGACTTGACGCTGGAATGCCAGGCGCTCCTCCTGCGAGGACCCGGGCAGTGTTGGTTCGCGGATGGACACCGCCTCGAACGTCTGCGACTGATCGAGATCCGTCAGCTCGCCGTCAACGCGGCGATACATGGACACGCGATACGTTCCGGGTGCGACCAAAACTCCGGCCCGCGCATCGTCCTCGCTTCGTTCCTCCTCGGGAACGAACGGATGGACCGCGGGGTAGCGAAGATCCCAGCTGACGCGATGAAATCCGGCGTCGACTGGCCCCTCGAGGTGCCGGATGACCTCGCCGGCGAGATCGGTCACCGTCAGCACGATTGCCGGTGCGTCCTCGAGCTGCTCTTCCTCGATTCGCTCCCAGTCGATGAACTCGACGTCTTCATTCTCTTTCTCGAGCTCCTTCTCGGTATCGCGGCGCCGGTCCTTTTTCGTCTGTATCGCTTCGGGCAGGTAATAGGTGAACGTCGCGCCGAAGTCGGGATTCGGCGCCACGAAGTACGCGTCGCCCTGGCTGTCGACACAGCCGGGCGTGCTACAAGCATGCGGCCGCCGTGGCACGTACCAGTGCGCGCGCCGCACCGGGAACAACACGGTGTCGTTCGCCAGCATGTCCGCCGTGACTGCCCGCAGCGGCGTGTAGTCGTCGAGGACGTAGAAACTGCGGCCGAACGTCGCGCCGACCAGATCGTTCTCGCGCGTCTGGATGGCGAGATCCCGGAACGGGATATTCGGCGTGTTGCCCTTCAGCTTGGTCCACTCGGCGCCGCCGTTGACCGTGAAGAACACGCCGAACTCGGTGCCGGCGAACATCAGTCCGGGTTTCTCGTGGTCCTGGACGATGCGCCAGACGAGATGGCGCTCGGGCAAGTTGCCGACAATGCTGCGCCAGCTGCGCCCGCGGTTCTCACTCTTCAAGACATACGGCGCAAAGTTGCCGCTCTTGTGGTCGTCGACGACGACGTAGACCGTGTCCGCATCGTGCAGATCGGCTTTTATGTCGTTGACGAAGAAGAAGTCCGGCACGCCCGGCAGCTCGTCGATCTCGCGCCAGCTGCCGCCGCCGTCTTCACTGACCTGGATCAACCCGTCGTCCGTGCCCGCGTAGATCAGACCTTCGACGAGCGCCGACTCCGATAAGGACGTGATGGTGTTGTACTGCGACATCGCCGACAGGTCCCACGGCGCGTCGAAGCTCCAGGTGCGGCCCATCAGCGGCTCTTTGGTGCGATCCTGATTTCGGGTCAGGTCGGCGGATATCGCCCGCCAGGAATCGCCGCGGTCGTCGCTCCGCCACACCCGGTAGCTCGCGAAATACAGCGTCTCGGGGTCGTGTGGGCTGATCAGGATCGGTGCGTCCCAATTGAAGCGCTCTTCGTTCTCGTCGGCGGCCGGCTGCGGGCGAATGTAGACGCTCTCACCGGTAGCGCGATCGAAGCGTGTGAGGTTGCCCTCCTGCCAGTTCGCATAGATGATGTTCGGATTGGTCGGATCCGCGGCGGATTGGTGTCCGTCTGCCCACAGCGTCAGATACCAGTCCTGATTGCGAATGCCGACGTTATTGTCGGTCCGCGACGGGCCGCCGATGCTCGAGTTGTCCTGCGTGCCGCCATAGATGTTGTAGAACGGCTCGTCGTAGTCGACGGCCACCTTGTAGAACTGCGTGATCGGCATGTTGGCCATGAAGCGCCACGTCTCGCCGAGGTCGAAGCTCTCATACATGCCGCCGTCGTTGCCCACGAGCAGATAGTCGGGATCGTCCGGGTCGAACGCCATCGCGTGGTGATCGACGTGCTTGCTCTCGGACTCCATCGTAATGAAGTTCTCGCCGCCGTCTTCGGTCACGTGCAGCCGGACGTCCATCTGGTAGACGCGGTCGAACTCGTGCGGACTCGCGAAGATCTCCTGATAGTAATGCGGCCCGGTGCCGCCGGAGAGATACTCGTTCTTTTTTTCCCAGCTCTCGCCGCCGTCCTCCGAGCGCCAGAAGCCGCCGGTCCGATTGGCGAGCTCGATCGTCGCATAGACGACGTCCGGATTCTGCGGCGAGATCGCGAAGCCGATCTTGCCCATGTTTTCTTCCGGCAGGCCCTCTGAGAGCTCGCGCCAGGTCTCGCCGCCGTCCTCGGATTTGTGGATGCCGGAACCCGGGCCGCCGTCCAAGAGCACGGCGACGTTGCGGAATCGCTGCCACGAGACCGCGTACATGACGTCGGGATTGCGCGGATCGAGATGCACTTCGGACACGCCGGTGTATTGGTCGTCGGGCTCGGCATTGCCGAGTCCCTCGCCGAGGACTTTGCGCCAGCCCTCGCCCCCGTCAGTCGATTTGTAGAGGCCGCGCTCGCCGCCGGCCGACCACAAGGGGCCTTGCGCGGCGACGAAGATCGTGTTCGAGTCGCGCGGATCGATACGGATCATTCCGATGTGCTCGGAATCCCCGAGCCCCATGTTCTCCCAATTCTTGCCGCCGTCGCGGCTGCGGTAGACGCCGGCACCGTAGCCGACGTGCCGGCCGCTGACGTTCTCACCCGTGCCCACCCAAATCGTGTCCGAATCGTTCGGATCGATCGTGATGCAGGCGATCGAATAGGCGTCCTCGTCGTCGAAGATCGGCTGCCAGGTCGTCCCCGCGGTGACCGTCTTCCAGATGCCGCCCGAGCCGACGCCGACATACCAGGTGCTCTGATCGTTCGGATCGATGGCGATGTCCGCGATGCGCCCCGCCATGAGCGCAGGCCCGATGCCTCGGAGCTCGAGTCCGCGGAAAGTGTCTTCGTTGAAACCCGGCTCCGCCTCGTCGTCGGCGGCCATGGCCAGCGCCGGGGCCAACGCCGCCAGCACGCACAAGCGTATGAATCGATTCATATTATCTCGCCCCTGAGGTCGCATCCCGTCGTCGCGGGAGCTTCTTCTTGCTGTCGGCGTATCCTGCCACAAGCCGCGTTCTTTTTCCGGCCGGCGCGTGGCCGGGCTCGCGTAATAATCGAGGCTGCGCGCAGGTCGATATGAGGTGTTGCGCGCGTATCGGTGCACTGTCGAGCCCGCTTGACTGCCCTTGTGACCATTGCCAAGCGGGCCTGCAGCGGCGAAGATCCCTTAAGACGCACAGATTCCCGCACGACCGCGGGCAAATTCCAGGTGCCGATCGAGCGCGTTTCTCTGGAATCGCGCGACGTCCCGAACGAACCAGCGGTGGCCCTATGTCCTTTCTCGTCGTACTCAACCTCGCCGTTTTCGCCGGCCTGATCGTATTCATCGCCCGCCTAAAGGAGCTTTCGCTGTCGACGCAGATCCTGATCGGCCTGGCGCTGGGTGCGGTCTACGGACTGGTCCTGCAGCTCGTCTACTCGGCCAATCCGGACGCGATCGCCGGCACGCTGACCTGGACCAACGTCGTCGGGACGAGCTACATCAACCTGCTCAAAATGGTGATCATGCCGCTCGTGCTCGTGATGATGATCTCGGCGGTGGTGCGCATGCGCGAGATGGGTGCACTCGGCAAGATCGGCGGCAGCATCATCGGCATCCTGGTCGGCACAACGATGATCGCGGCATTCGTCGGCGTGCTCATGGCGAACGTCTTCGATCTGTCGATGGACGGGCTGACGGAGGGCGCCCGCGAGCTCGCTCGAGCCGAGACGCTGGAGAGCCGGCGCGAATCGATCGCGAATCTCGGCATTGCCGATATGCTCGTGAGATTCATCCCGTCGAACGTCTTCTACGACCTGACGGGCGCCAGGCCGACGTCGATCATCGCGGTCGTCGTCTTCGGTATCCTGTTCGGCATAGCGGCACTGCTCGTCTCACGCGACGAGCCCGAGAAAGGCGCTGCGATCTCGTCGTTCATGGACACGACTCAGGCCATCGTGATGAAGCTCGTGCGGATGATCATGGCGCTGACGCCGTACGGTATCCTCGCGCTGCTGACGAAGGTCGTGGCCGGCTCGAGCTGGGAGGACGTACGCAATCTGTTCACGTTCATCCTCGCGTCCTATCTCGCCATCGCGATCATGTTCGGCGTGCACGCGTTGCTCCTACGCTTGAACGGCGTCGACCTGAGTGACTACTTCAAGAAAGTCTGGCCGGTTTTGACGTTCGCGTTCTCGTCGCGGAGCTCCGCCGCGACGATCCCGCTGAACGTCGAGACCCAGGTCGACGAGCTAAAGGTGCCTCGGCCGATCGCGAATCTATCGGCGAGCTTCGGCGCGACGATCGGACAAAACGGCTGCGCCGGCATCTATCCCGCAATGCTGGCGACGATGATCGCGCCGACGATGGGCATCGACCCCTTGAGCCCGAGCTTCTTCCTGCCGCTAATCGGCATCGTCGCGATCAGCTCCTTCGGCATCGCCGGCGTCGGCGGCGGCGCGACCTTTGCCGCGCTCGTCGTGCTGCCGGCCATGGGCATGCCGATCGCTCTGGTCGCTCTGCTCATCTCGATCGAACCGCTGATCGACATGGCGCGCACGGCCTTGAACGTCAACGGCGCGATGACCGCGGGCGTGCTGACCGGCCGATTCGTCAAGATGGAAGTCGAGGAAGGCGCGGCGCTGCCCGAAGGCGCGCAGCCCGCAACCACGGATTGAAGGCGGGCTCGTAGCAGTCCGCCCCGGCGGGCGACCCTCGTTCCGAGGCGCCGCTGCTGCCATCGTAGGAGCCCGTCCTGACGGGCGACCGTTAATCGACGTTGCTGTCGCCCGCCTGGGCGGGCTCCTACGAGAGGATGCCCTCAGCTGCTAGCCAATACCTTCGCGCCGCGCACGTGGCCTGCACGCAGCGAATTGAGCGCCTCGTTCGACGC
>JBFGFX010000207.1:0-6775 GCA_041579335.1 Woeseiaceae bacterium
CGGCCCTCCTGGGCCGCATGCCGTCGGCCGTGGGCTATCAGCCGACGTTGGCCGAGGAGATGGGTGTGCTGCAGGAGCGCATTGCCTCGACCAAGACCGGCTCGATCACCTCGTTCCAGGCGGTCTACGTGCCAGCGGACGACCTGACCGATCCGTCTCCCGCGACAACGTTCGCGCACCTCGACGCGACGCTCGTTCTGTCTCGGCAGATCGCGGAGCTCGGCATCTATCCGGCCGTCGATCCGCTCGATTCGACCAGCCGCATCCTCGACCCGAACGTCATCGGTCAAGAACACTACGACTGCGCACGCAGCGTGCAGGCGATACTGCAGCGCTACAAGGAGTTGCAGGACATCATCGCGATCCTCGGCATGGACGAGCTTTCCGAAGACGACAAGCTCACGGTGACCCGAGCGCGAAAAATCCAGCGCGTCCTGTCGCAGCCGTTCACCGTCGCGGAGACGTTCACCGGCCAGGAGGGCAAACAGGTGTCGTTGTCCGACACGATCCGCGGTTTCAACGGCATTGCGAACGGCGATTACGACGACCTGCCAGAGCAGGCGTTCTACATGGTCGGCACGATCGAAGAAGCGGTCGAGAAAGGGAAGTCGATGCAATGAGACCGGGTTCGGCCGGCGCCGCCGAGCAGGCGACTGGGTAAGTAGAGGCAAAGCGAATGGCCACGATTCATGTCGACATCGTCTCCGCGGAGGGCGAAATTTATTCGGGTGTTGCCAATATGGTGTACGCGCCCGCCCGCATGGGCGAGGTCGGTATCGCCCCTCGTCACGCGCCGCTTCTGACGGCGTTGAAACCGGGCGAGGTACGCGTCGAAGATGCCGACGGCACGGAACATTTCTTCTACGTCACGGGCGGCATGCTCGAGATTCAGCCGCATCTGGTGACGGTATTGGCCGATACGGCGCTGCGTGGCGATCAGCTCGACGAAGCCGCCGCGCTCACCGCGAAGCAGGAGGCCGAGGAGGCGCTCCGCGGCGTTTCGGGGGAGACGGACTTAGCCCGCGCCCAGGCCGAGCTCGCCGAGGCCGAAGCACGCTACCGGGCAGCGCAAAAGCTCAAAGGCAAGCGCTAAGCGCCACGGCGGCGTATGCCCGCGAACCAAACCCGGCGGGCCGGTTCTAAACATCCAACTTAAGGGACAAGAGACTAAAGGCTGGCGCGCATGCGGCTGACCAGGATCTTGAGGAAAGTCATGCTGGTGACATTGGCACTCGGTACCGCGACGGTGGCATCGCTCATGCTCACGTCATGGGCGCTGGAACCCGAGCCGATCGGCGAGGCGATCGCGCCGGATCCGCAGACGCACGCGGATGCGGTCATTCAGGTGTACGGCGCGAACGTCTGGGGCTTACGCGGCAAATTCGCGATCCACACCTGGATCGCCACCAAAGCGAAGAGTGCGTCGACCTACACGATCTATCAGGTTATCGGTTGGCGCCTGCGGCGCAGCGGCACCGTCGTCAGCGTCTCAGAAGGCGATCCATCGCGTCCCTGGTTCGGCTCGGCGCCCATCCTGCTGCACGAGTTGCGCGGCGACGCCGCCGACGGCTTGATCGAGCGCGTTCGCGAGGCAGCGCGGAGCTATCCGTTCCACCGCGAGTATTCGATGTGGCCCGGCCCGAACAGCAACTCGTTCGTCGCCTGGGTCGGACTCGAAGTGCCCGAGCTCGGCCTGAAGCTGCCGGCCAAGGCGGTCGGGCAGTCGTGGATGAAACAGAACTACTCGACGATCAAGGGCAGCACCTGAAGGTCGCCGGTCAGGCAGGTAAATGCTCCTGCGTAACCTGCACTCCCGCCGTCCATGGCGGTCGGACGGGCTCCTGCTTGGCGAAGCGTAAGAGGCCGTCCTGACGGTCGTCGGCCAACGACGGAGCAATCTCCTGGATCACCCGATGTCTTATCGGTTGGGCTTACCCGCCTGGGCATTCCCCGGCTGGAAAGGTCCGTACTTCCCGCCGGACCGGCCGATGCTCGAAAGCTATGCGACGGTGCTCAACGCGGTCGAAGGCAACACGACCTTCTATCGCGTCCCGGATGCGAAGACGATAAGCGCGTGGCGCCAAGCGGTCGCCGCGCGCGATTTCCGGTTCTGTCTCAAGCTGCCGCGCAGCGTGACTCACGAGCGGCGCCCCAATCGCGAGGACCTGAAGCGATTCCTCGCGGCGATCGAGCCGCTCGGCGATCATCTCGGTCCGCTGTTCGTGCAGTTCCCCGCGACCCTAGGTCCGGACGATCTGCCCCAAGTCGAACGTCTGTTCGAGCAACTGCCTCGCGATCGGCGCAGCGTCATCGAAGTCCGACACCGTGCGTTTTTCGACAGCCCCGCGCTGCTCGAGCCCTTGCTCGAGAGCTTCGATCTCGGTCGGGTCTCGCTCGACTCTCGGCCGCTCTACGAGGGCGATCGCGAACACCCCGAGGTGCAGGACGCCCTGCACGAGAAGCCCGCTCTGTCGGTGCTGCCTAAGGTCTACAACGGCCTCGAATTCGTCCGGCTGATACTGCATCCAGATCTGCCCAGCAACGAACGTTATATTCGTGAGTGGGCCCGAAGGATCGCCCGCTCGATCGCGAACGGCTACGAGAGCTACATGATGATCCATTGCCCGAACAATATGCACTGTCCGCCGCTGGCAAAGACGTTCCACGAGACGCTGATGGCGCAGGCAGGCATGGGCGACCTCAAAGCGTTGCCGGATTGGCCCGTGCCGCAGCAGGGTCGGCTGATCTGAGGCCGCACAGAACGAGCCGGCCTTCAGCCGCGATCGAATTCTCGCCGGTCTCGGAAGTTGCGAAACACCGCAATCATCCATGCGAGCACGTAGGCTGGAATCACGAGCGCCAGTGCTGCCATCGCCTGACCGACGTGCGACACCATATGGAAAGAGACCGGCTCGACGCGGCCGTCGTACGCCCTGTAAATGGATTCGCCCATGTAGGTGTTGTTGTAGACGAACTTGACGAGCTGCCAGTCGCCGTGCTCTTCGATGACCGAGACGTAGTGGACGTCGCCCACGTCGATGCGAATATCGGAATCTCCCAAGCGGTAGTCGATCCTCGGCAGCTCGGGGTTGCGCGATCGCACGGCCTCGAGAGTCGTGACCCGGTACACGACGCCTCGGTCCGTGACCTCGGCATACGCGACGGAAAAGCGCCTTGCAATCCGGTCGTCGAAGTCTTCCGTCACGGGCGGAGATCGAGTGACGAAATACATCGCGACCACCGCCACGATCCAGATCGCGAGCGGTATCAAGCAGCCGGCACGTTGTTTTCTCGGTTTCTCCCCGTCCACCGCTGATTCCGATTCATCGAGGTTGCGTCCGTCGCAACACGCGCTCGTCTTGGCCAGGGCGCTGTGCTCAAATTCGCGCCAATTCTAGCAAGGACACCTTGGCGAGATGCCGGGCGTAGCGACGATACGAGGCAGCCTGCGAGATCGCGAGTCGCGGTCGCCGTGATCGCGCTGTGGATCATCGGCAAGGGGGCGATTCCGGTGTTCGACTGGTTCAGCATTCCCGGACCACTGCCGGAATCGGTTGCGCTCGAGGAGATCGCGCATGCGATTCACGTCGCATCGGCGAACGCCCTTCTGTGGTTGACGCTCCTGCACGTCGGCGGTGCGTTCAAGCATTTGATGTTTCATGCCGACGACGTGTTCGCACGCATGCTGTGGCCGGGTCGCCGGGCAGGCGCGAATAAGAGCGGCTAGACGCTGCGCGATTCCGCCCGTTCGGGCGGCCGGGACGCTCGGCGGAGCGCCAGCATGCCGATGAGCGCCAAGCACGCCGCCGCAAACACGAACGAGGTCACCGTCGAGCCGTAGCTGCCCGCGAGGCTGCCGCCGAGCACGCTGCCGACGGCCGGCGCGCCCATGATGACCAGGCTCCACAGGCTCATGACCCGGCCGCGCAGGCGATTCTCGACATTAAGCTGGATCTCGGTTTGCGAGCTGATGGATACCAGGCTGGCAAACAGTCCGAGCATTGCGGCGACGATGATGCCGGCCGGCAGTGTCGTCACGGTACCGAACAATGCTATCGAGACGCCGACGCCGGTCGCGCCGACGTAGGCGACGGCTCTGAGCCGCAGCTGCAGCGGCCGCAGCGACAGCAGCAGGCTCGCAGTAATTGCGCCCATGCCGATCGCCGACATCAGCGCCGCGAGCACGCCACTGCCGCCTTCGAAGATAAGGGCGGCGAAGGCCGGCATCAGCTCGAGCAATCCACGGCCGAAGAAGTTGCTGACGCCGGTCAGCAGGATGAGCCGAAAAATCAGCGCGTGATCGCGGGTGTAACGGATACCCTCTGCGAGCTGGCCGAGATAGTCCGACGGGCCTACGTGCTCCGGTCGGTGCGCGTCTAACGTGATGACGCACAGCGCGACGATGACCGGCAGGTAGGTCACGGCGTTGACGACGTAGGCGTAACCCAGCCCGTAGAGCGCAACGATCGTGCCGCCCACGCCCGGCCCGATGAATCGCGACAGGTTGAAGATCGTCGCCGTGATGGCCGCGGCGCTCGGAAACTGTTGCTTCGTGACGAGATCCGGAATCAGCGCGAGGCGGATCGGCGCATAGGCGCTGTTGGCAATGCCGTTCGCCAGCGCGAGCCCGAGCAACCATTCGACGGTCATCAGTCCCGTGAAAGTCAGCGCTGCCAGAGCGGAAGCGATGATCGTCATGACGACTTGCATGACAACGGCACCGCTCTGGGATTTGATGCGATCGACGATCACGCCGAAGAACGGCGTGAAGACGATCGTCGGCATGAACTGAGCGGCCGCGACCAGCCCGACGACGAGCGCGGACTCCGACAACGCCCACGCCTGCCAACCCAGGGCCAGGCGCTGCACCCAGATACCGAGCACCGAGAAGATGTTTCCGTATACGTAGGTACGGAAGCTCTTGCTGGCGAACGCGGAGTGGCTATCGGTCATCGTCGTCGTCTTGGGCGCCGCTGCCCGGATACGCGATGCAGCCCTAGCCCGTCCCGATGTAGGGAATCAGACGTCCGAGCAACAAAACGCCGGTCCATGTGCCGAGCGACACGAACGCGATGAGCTTTGCCAGAGCCGGCGTATCACCGTGAGCATCCCACGACCGCATCACCGGGCCGATCTTCCGGTAGAACCATACTGCGTTCAAGCCGGCGATCAGGACGAGCACCATCTTCCAACGAAAACCGATGTTCGCCGCGTAGCGAGCCGGATCGCCGAACACGAATAGAATGCCCGTAAGGAGGTTGAGACCGAAGCCCACGAAGCTCCACGGCAGTAGCCGGTGCGTGGCGGCGATGTCGATCTGCCGAAAGAAGCCCGCGAGCCGCAGGTCGACGACCAAGAGCGAACCCAAAAGCAGCGACAGGCCGAGAAAGTGCAGGATTTCCAGCGTCGGCCACAGCCAGGCGGAAGACAGTACCCAGGTGTTGATTGTGGTGCCCTCGATCGCCTGCACGAATGCCTGTTCCATTGTCGTTACCTGCTGCGTCCTCAGTGGTTACAGATACGCGATCAGGCGTCCGGACACGATGGCGCTCACCCAAAGCGTCAGCGATGCGGCCGCTATGACCCTAAGCGAGCCCGGCACCGACACTCCCGGCGCATCCCAACCAGCGGCCTCGTCGCGTGAGCGGCTCTGGATGACCGCGGCGCACATTGCGGCTGCGAATATCGAGCCGATCTTGAGCAGGAACGGTGTGCTCGCGACGAACGTCGTCGCCTGCGAGGTGAACAGCGCCGCGCCCGACAGGGCATTGATCACGAAGCCGATCCAGCCCAGCTTGACGAGCCCGATCAGCGAGCCGTGTGCGACGCCATCGAAAGAGCCCAAGAGCTTGAGATCCCGCATCGCGAAGATGCCCACTACGATGGCGAGCCCGATGACGTGCAGGCTGAGCATCAGCGGGTAGCCCCACAGCGACTCGCCGACCCAAATCGCGAGCGGCGTGTTCTCGAGCCATTCGAACATGCTCACGTCGAGCGTCTCCTAAAGCCGACCCTGCCCGATGAGGTCAGAGTGTAGTCGGATGCCCGCGACAAGGCCGCCTGTCTGACTCGCAGGGCGTAAACGAAAGGGTACCGCCAGCGACTCGACGGCGCGCCTTGCGCAACAATGCCCGATCGAGCGTGCGGAGTACGTAGAATTCCCAATCACCGTAGGGAGTTACGCGCCGCAGTATACGCGTATTGTCGCGCGTCGCGTTCCCGCAGGAGTGTAGACAATGAAAGCCTTTGCCTTTGTAACGGCGATCGGACTCGCCGCCTTCGCGTCGAGCATCGCCGACCAGACGGACGGACTCGAACATCGCGTGACCGTCGCCGAGCTGATGGTATCCGCGGTGGCGCCGGCGACGGATACGCTTTGGGGTGTGGACGACCCGCAGACCGATGCGGCGTGGAAGGCGCTCGAGGACGCCGCCGTCGTCGTGATCGCCGCCGGCACGTTGCTGCGTCAAGGCGGTGCCGGGTCCGACGACCAGGCCTGGGCGGCGGATCCCGATTGGCAGGCGTATGCCGATACGATGATCGGCGCCGGCGTCGACGCTCTCCGGGCGATCCGCGCGAGAGACTTGGACGCCCTCGTCGTCGCGACCGACGTCATGTACCCGCCCTGCGAGGAATGCCACATCCAGTTCCACCCGCGTATGCACGAGAACTAGTCGGGGTCGAACCGCAATTTTCAGAATTGGGGTCCAACGGCAGTTTTCCCTCCGCTCGGTGTCGATTGACGCTGGCCGAAATTGAAGAAAAATTGCGGTTC
>JBFGFX010000208.1:0-6698 GCA_041579335.1 Woeseiaceae bacterium
CGGGCACGTACCGCGTCGCCGACGGCCGCGGCGGCGCCGGCGGCGGCCAACAGCGCTTCGAGCCGCTAAACAGCTGGCCCGACAACGCAAACCTCGACAAAGCGCGGCGCTTGCTGTGGCCGGTCAAGCAGAAGTACGGCAACAAGATTTCCTGGGCCGATCTGATGGTCCTGACCGGGAACGTCGCCCTGGAGTCGATGGGTTTCAAGACCTTCGGTTTCGCCGGTGGGCGCGAGGACGACTGGGAAGCCGACCTGGTCTACTGGGGTCCCGAGACGAAGTGGCTCGCGGACGAGCGCTACGAGGGCGAGCGCGAGCTCGAGAACCCGCTAGCCGCCGTGCAGATGGGTCTGATCTACGTCAATCCGGAAGGACCGAACGGCAACCCGGATCCGGTCGCTGCCGCCAAAGACATCCGCGAGACCTTCGGCCGCATGGCGATGAACGACGAGGAGACCGTCGCGCTCATCGCGGGCGGGCACACGTTTGGTAAGAACCACGGTGCTCACAGCCCCGCCGACTGCGTCGGGCCGGAGCCGGCCGCCGCAGGCGTCGAGGAGCAAGGCTTCGGTTGGACCAACAGGTGCGGCAAGGGTAACGCGGAAGACACGGTGACCAGCGGTCTCGAAGGCGCGTGGACCGTGACTCCGGCTCGCTGGAGCATGAACTATCTGCAGAACCTGTTCGCGTTCGAGTGGGTCAAGACGAAGAGCCCGGCCGGCGCGACCCAGTGGATTCCCAAGGATCAAGGCGCCGGGAGCATGGTGCCGGATGCTCACGATCCGACAAAGCGTCACGCGCCAGTCATGTTGACGACGGACCTATCGCTGAAGTTCGACCCGAGCTACCGGGAGATCTCGCAGCGCTTCTTGGAGAACCCGCGAGAGTTCGAGCTCGCCTTCGCGAAGGCGTGGTACAAGCTGACGCACCGCGACATGGGTCCGCGCGCACGCTACATCGGCGCCGAGGTGCCCGACGAGGAACTGATCTGGCAGGATCCCGTGCCCGCCGTCGATCATGAGTTGGTCAACGAACGCGACGTCGAGAAGCTCAAGGCGGAGATCCTCGACTCCGGGCTGACCGTACCGGAGCTCGTCAGGACCGCCTGGGCGTCGGCGTCGACCTTCCGCGGCACCGATCTGCGCGGCGGAGCGAACGGCGCGCGCATTCGCCTCGCGCCGCAAATCGAGTGGGACGTCAACGATCCGGACGAGTTGGAGAAAGTGCTCGAGCGCCTCGAGCGCGTCCAGGCCGACTTCAACCGCAGTCAGCGGCGGGGCGGCAAGCGGGTATCGCTCGCCGATCTGATCGTGCTCGGCGGCGCCGCCGCCATCGAAAAGGCCGCCAAGGACGCCGGGCACGATGTCAAGGTCGCTTTCGTCCCTGGGCGCACGGATGCCTCGCAGGAGCAGACCGACATACGGTCCTTCGACGTCCTCAGGCCGCGGGCGGACGCGTTCCGCAACTACTTCGGCGAAGGCGCGCTCATGTCGCCCGCGGAAATGATGGTCGACAAGGCGAACCTGCTGACCTTGACCGTTCCCGAGATGACCGTCTTGGTCGGCGGCATGCGTAACCTGGGTGCCAATGCCGGCGGATCCGAGCACGGTATCTTTACAGACCGCCCAGGCACGTTGAGCAACGACTTCTTCGTGAATCTGCTCGACATGTCGACCCGCTGGACCAAGTCGTCCGGCGCCGCGGGTATCTACGAAGGCCGTGACCGGGCGACCGGTGAGCTCAAGTGGACGGCCACGCCGGTTGACCTCGTCTTCGGATCGCACTCCGAGCTGCGCGCCATCGCAGAGCTCTATGCCGCAAACGGCGGGGGAGAAAAATTCGTGAGCGACTTCGTCGATGCATGGACCAAGGTGATGACGCTCGATCGCTACGACGCAATCGGAACCGAGCGTCGCGGCATGGTCGCAAGCCGCGCGAACGCGGCCGACTGAGGGTCGAATCGCGCGTCACGGACAGCTTCGAAGCGGCCGTGACTTACAATGCTAAGAACGGCGGCGCTTTCGCGCCGCCGTTCTGCGTTTAGAGATTTGTAGGAATTCCGTTGGAATTTCGTATCGGTGTAGAGCAAGATCGATGCTAGTGACAGTTCGGAGGGGTGTGTCATGAAGGAACACGAATACATCAAAGTCATTGATCGCGTGCATATCACATCGGCGATAGAACAACTCATGAAAGTCAGGCCAGACAAGAGTATCGGCGGTTTGCGAGCCGACGATCTGGAATCCATGATCATCAAATTGCGAGAATGGGAGGAAGAACTATTTCGAGTGATCGATGTCGATCCGGACTCGAGCTAGGCAGCCAGATTGGCCCCGCTCCGCGGGACGAATCGGCGCACCTTGCCCGCGCGCGGCGACTACCCGACAATGACATCGACCGTGCCGGAGCGAGACCATGCCCATCTGTGAAGCAGATCCTTGGCGAATGCAGTACTTCGAGGGAGTCGCCTGTCCCGATGACGTGAACGTGCCCACGGAAGACGGCGACGCCTGGCGCTGGTACCCCGAATACAAGTGGGTCTACGACAAGCTCGCGATCGCCGAGACGCAGGACTTAGCCTGCGCGCCGCACGGCATCGATCCCGAATCGTTCCCGGTCTTTTCGAAGCCGATTTACAACATGCGCGGCATGGGTGCGGGCAGCGGCGTGCTGCGCACCCTCAAGGAGTACAAGCACCGGCAGCGGCCCGGACACATGTGGATGCAGCTCCTGGAGGGTGGTCACGTGAGCACCGACGCCGCCGTCGTCGAGGGCGAGATCCAATGGCAGCGTCACACCGTCGGCGAGCCGCTCGAAGGCGGCATGTTCGACTACTGGACCGTGCTTGCGGCGGCCAGGCCCGAGATCGAGGACTACCTCTCGACCTGGGTCAGGACCTACATGTCCGGTTACACGGGCATGCTCAACTTCGAGACCATCGGTGCCCGCATCATCGAGGTGCACATGCGTTTCGCCGACCAGTGGCCCGACCTCTACGGCAAGGGCTGGGTCGACGCGCTGGTAAAGCTGTATGCGGATGGCGTTTGGGACTTCGACGACACGGATCGGCGCGACGGCTTCAGCGTGGTCTTGTTCGGCGCGCACGGCGTGCAGTACAGGCATCCGCCGGCGGACCTCGTCGACCGGCTCCGGGCGACCGATGGCGTCTCGAGCATCCAGATCACGTTTCATGAAGATCGGCCGCCCGCCAGCCACTCGATGCCGCCGGGCGGGTTTCGCCTCGCGATCGTCAATACCTTCGATCTCGACCTCGGCCGCCGCGTGCGCGAGCAACTCGCGTTGAGCTTCTGGTCGACCCAGCAGCTCGTCGAGCGGGGCCGACGCAGACGCGCATGACGGACGGCGTCGAGGACATCGAGAACACCTGGATCCCGATGTCGGACGGCTGTCGCCTGGCCGCGCGCATCTGGCGACCCGAGGACGCGATGCAGCGCCCCGTGCCGGCGCTCTTAGAGTTCCTGCCGTATCGCAAGCGCGATTTCATGCGCTTTAGAGATGAGCCGATGCACCGCTTCCTCGCGGCTCACGGTTACGCGAGCGTGCGCGTCGACTTGAGAGGCTCGGGCGATTCCGACGGCCTCCTCGATGACGAGTACACGGCGAAGGAACACGCCGATGGCATCGAGGTCATCGCCTGGCTCGCGGCGCAGCCCTGGTGCTCGGGAAACGTCGGCATGTTCGGGATCTCCTGGGGCGGCTTCAACTCGCTGCAGATTGCCGCGCACCGGCCGCCGGCGTTGAAGGCGATCATGGCGCTGTGCGCGGCCGACGATCGCTACACAGACGACGCGCATTACATGGGCGGTTGCCTGCTCACCGAGAACCTGCAGTGGGGCTCGATCTTCATGATGAATCAGGCGCTGCCGCCGGATCCCGAGATCGTGGGCGACGCTTGGCGCGAGCAGTGGCGCGCGCGGCTCGAGCACCTGCCGAACTTCCCCGAGCTCTGGCTCAAGCAACCGTGGCGCGGCGACTACTGGATCGAGGGATCGGTGCGGGATCACATCGAGCGCATCGACGTCCCGGTGTACGCGATCGGCGGCTGGGCCGATGCTTACACGAACGCGGTACCCAGGCTCGTCGCGACGCTCAAGTCGCCGTGCAAGGGCCTTATCGGCCCGTGGGCGCACACGTTCCCGCACTTGGGCGTCCCGGGTCCTGCGATCGGCTTCCTGCAAGAGGCCGTGCGCTGGTGGGATCGCTGGCTCAAGGGCGTCGATAACGGCATCGACCGCGAGCCTAAGCTGCGCGTCTGGCTGCAGGAGTCGGTGAAGCCCGCACCGCAGTACGAATCGATCCCCGGCCGCTGGGTTGCGGAAGACGCCTGGCCGAGCACCGACATCGAGATGCGCACGCTGTACCTGTCGGCGCGAGGCTGCAGCGAGCAAGCCGGCAAGGTCGAGGAGCTGATGCTCGCGTCGCCGCAGACCTGCGGCATGCGCGGCGGCGAGTGGTGTGCCTTCGGCAGCGACGGCGAGATGCCGCGCGATCAGCGTCCGGACGACGGTTTTTCACTGACCTGGGACACCGAGCGGCTCGAAGAGCGCATCGAGATTCTCGGGGCGCCGGTCGTGCGCCTCGTACTGCATTCGGACCAACCGACGGCGAACGTGGCGGTGCGGCTGTGCGACGTCGCGCCCGACGGCTCCTCGCTTCGCGTTACCTATGGCGTCCTGAACCTGACGCATCGTGATGGTCACGCGGAACCCGAGCCGCTCGTGCCCGGAACGCGCTACACGGTCGACGTCAGGCTAAACGACATCGCACACGCTTTTCCAGCCGGCCATCGCATCCGCGTCGCCGTGTCGACGACGTACTGGCCGATAGTGTGGCCGAGCGCCTCGCAGTGCTGCCTGCACATCTCGGCCGGCGAGAGTCGGCTCACGCTGCCCGTGCGCGCGCCGCGGGAAGAGGACTCGGCGCTCAAGCCGTTCGAAGCGCCGGCGATGGCGGCGAGGCCGCCGATCAAGCGCGTGCGGCACCACGAGTTCAACCGCAGGCTGGCCGTCGATCTCACGAGCAACCGTTTCCGTTACGAGCTGAACGGCAGCGAGTTCGACGACGCGAGCTTGGTGTATTTCGAGGACATCGACCTCCGGGTGGGATACACGCTCAGCAAACACTTCGAGATCTGCGAGGACGATCCGCTGTCGGCGACGCAGACCATGGAGCAGCGTGCGACGCTCATGCGCGGCGACTGGCGGGTGACCGTACGGATGTCGATGAGCCAGACGGCGAGTGCCGCCGCGTTTCGGCTCGAGGGACGCCTCGAGGCCGACGAAGGCGCGGAGCGTTTCCTGCAACGCGACTTTGACGTCAGCGTGCCGCGGCGCCTCGTGTGATCCGCGCCCAAGCCGTGGCCACGAGCCTCTCGAGCAACTCGGCGTAGCTAAGGCCTGCGAATTCAGCCATCAGGGCGAGCTTGGCATCGAAGCCCCAAGCCGGGTTCGGGTTGACCTCCATCAGCTTGATCGTGCCGTCCGACGCGGTCCGAAAGTCGAATCGACCGTAGTCGCGGAGGCTCAGGCGCTTGAAGAGTCTCTGACAACGTTCGCCGAGCTCCCGCTGCTGGTCTACGGGCAGGCGCGCCGGCACGATCGCTATGTCGTTCCAGTAGGGCGAGTCGGGGTCGGTCTTCGATTCGAACGACAGGATGGGCGGGCAGTCGCCCGGCAGCTTCGAGAAGTCGACCTCGAGCATCGGTAGCTGCTCGAAGCCCGTATCGGGGTTGCCGATCAGGGCGATGCCGTACTCCGTGCCGGGCAGATACTCCTGGACCAGGACGTCGCGGCCCGGGAGCTCGTCGGCGAGCCACTCGAGGTATCGACGTGCCTCGTCCTCGGTGCCGACGACCGCGTTCTTCGTGATGCCGACACTGCCATCGGCCGTGTTCGGCTTAATCAACGCGGGTAATGGCGGGACGGCCGCGTGGCGCACCTCGGCCGCCGGCACGAAGAACTCCGAGGGCACGTCCATACCCAGCGCCTCGGCGATGAGGCGGACGATCTGTTTGTCGTAGCAGATCAGCATGCCGCGCGGCGGCGCGCCGGTGTAGGGCAGCCCCATGACTTCGAGCTGGGTCGCGATGTGGATCTCGAACTCGGGATTGTTGAACAGCCCGGTATCGCAGAAGTTCACGACGAGGTCCGGCCGGAACGCCCGGATCGCATCGAACAATCCGTCATGCCTTTCGATAACGATGTGCTCGAACTTGTCGAGCGACGCGAAGGCTTCGCGCATCGCCTCGTGAACGACGAAGTCGGCCGGTCCGTAGCGCTGCCCGTGCTTCGTTGGGTCCGGCCGCGACGGATCACCCGTGATGATCGCAATTCTGTTCGGCAGTTCGGTCATCGGCCTCGATTATCGCTCGGACATCGCTCGCGCTTGGTTGGCTTCTCGGGTGCCGTCGGGCCCCGCATCGTGGGCGGGCGTCATTCCATCTTGAAGTAGCGATCCAAGAGCGGCGCCTGCACGCCGTGGTCGCCGCTCTCGGTCTCGTCATCGAGCACGCGCACGACGCGATCGAAGAGCGCGAGCGCTTCGTCGGGAGTGTCCGCGATGCAGGCCATGCCGATCTTGCCGTACTGCGACAGCGCGCCGATCATGTGGAACAGCGCTCCCGTGCCGGTCGCATGACTGTAGCCTAAGCGCCGGCGTGCGACGATCTCGAACAGGTC
>JBFGFX010000209.1:0-6654 GCA_041579335.1 Woeseiaceae bacterium
ACGCAGACACGGTCGTCGGCACCGGTACGCTCGTCATATCAGTGGGTGCGGAGTCTTTCGCCCTCTCGATCACGAGCGAAAACAACTCGCTCGCCGGTATCCGCGATGCGATCAACGACGCGGTCGACAACAAAGGCGTAGCGGCGACCATCGTCAACGCGGATTCTGGAAGCTACCTGATACTGTCCGCCGAGAAGACCGGCGCCGCGAACCCGATCACCGTCAATCAGAGCGGCGGCGACGGTGGTCTTGCGGCGCTCGAATACGATCCCGGCCAGGGGTTGAACTCGCTGACGGAGACGATCGCCGCTACCGACGCGCTCGTGCGCATCGACGGGCTCGATATCGCCAGCGACTCGAACTCGGTCGCCGGCGCCGTCCAGGGTGTCACGATCGACCTGTTCAGCGCCGATCCCGGCCGGCGCTACTCGCTCTTGATCGCCAACGACGAGGCGGCGGCGCGGGACAGCGTCGGAAATTTCGTCGACACGTTCAACAGCCTCATCCAGACTTTCGATCAGGTCACGAGCTTCGATGCAGAGCTCTCGCAGGCCGGGCCGCTCCTGGGCGATGCAACGGTGCGCGGCATGCGCGCTGAGCTGCGCCGCGAGCTCAGCACGGCGGTTACCGACATCGATGGTACGTTTTCGACGCTGAGTGAGGTCGGCATAGAGGTCCAGCTCGACGGCACGCTGCTGGTCGACGAGAGCAAATTGTCGAACTCGCTCAACGAGGACTTCTCCAAATTCGGGCAGCTATTCGCCACCTCCGACGGATTCGCCGTGCGCCTGTTCGACCGCATCGACGCTTATCTCGAGAGCGGCGGCCTGCTGGACACCCGCACCGAAGGCCTCAACGCGCAGATCGACGATATCGGTGAGCAGCGCGAGGCATCGAACGAGCGCCTGGCCGCGCTCGAGACCCGATTGCTGCGCCAGTTCAATGCGCTGGATTCTCTGCTCGGCGAGCTGACGAGCACCAGCAATTTCCTGGCGCAGCAGCTGCAGAATTTGCCGGGCTTTACTCGATCCGACCGCAGCGGCGGCTAACTACACGGGGACGCAAAACAATGAACACAGGCAACGCGGCGGCAATGCAGGCTTATCGACAGATCGGCAATCGGTCCGAGATCGAATCGGCCAGTCCCCACCGGCTGATTCAATTGATGATGGAGCGTGTCCTGACCAAAATCGCCATGGCGCGCGGTCACATGGACCGCAACGCCGTCGCCGAGAAAGGGCAGCACATCGGTGATGCGATCGGCGTCATCACGGGTCTGCAGGCCAGCCTGAACGACAGGCCCGACAAGAAGCTCGCCGGCAACTTCGACGCGCTCTACGATTACATGACGCGACGCCTGGTCGAAGCGAATCTCAAGAACGATCCTCTGGTTCTCGACGAGGTCACCGCGCTGATGCGCGAGCTCAAGGAAGCCTGGGATGCGATCGGCGCCGAGGTCGACGCGTAGTTCGCCGGAATTCTCCAAGGAAAGGAGCACTCACATGGCTACTCTCTCTTCTGCCGCTATCGACGCACCCAGTGCGATACATCAGGTCGAGATTCGCCTCCATGACATGGAACGGCTCGCCGAGTCCGGGGAGTGGGAAAAGATCGAGGGCGGCTTGAAACGACTGCCGCAGTTGATCTCGCGTGTACCGTTGGCCGACAGGCGCGACGTCCTGCTTGCGGCGCGTTCGTGTATCGAGCGCATCCGCGAGCGCGCGGCGCAGCAGAGCCACGACACCAGCGCGCGATTGACCGCGATCAAGACCGGCCGCCAGGCGGCCGAGAGCTATCGCATTACCAGCGCGATGACCAACGTCAGCCGGCTTTGAAGGACCGGTGGCGGCTAAACCCGGTCTGATCGAACCACAGTCCATCGATTTGACGTAACGCCCGATTTGTGAGGCGGGTCACAATGCGCGCGTGGCCGCATCGCTATGCTTGGCGATGCAAGACGAACGGCAATGAAGGTCGTGAGCATGAGCGAAAGCGCAGAACTGCCGAGCAAGGTACTTGTTCTGGATGGCAATCCGGCGCGCGCCGCCGAGCTGGTTTCCCGACTGCGATTCTTGAACTACGAACCGGTCCTCGCCGACAGCGGCCGGACGCCGGACGGACTCGCCGACGAGCCCGGCATCGCGTTGATGGTCGGTGACACCGGCGACAGCAAACGCCTCGCCCGAGCGCTCGAGACGATCTCGAGCCAACGACCCGAGCTACCGTTTTTGATCCTCGATGACGGTGCGAGCCATCTGCCGGAGCTCACAGCCGACCGGCCGACTTGGAAAGTCGAGCTGCCGATCCGTCGCGCACAGATGAGCGAGCTGTTGCGGCGCGCCGAGCGCCATGCCGGCGCCGAGCGACGCCAGCGAATCACCGGCAACTCGCCGTCGATTCGCCGGGTGCGCGAGGCCATCGAGCAGGTCGCCGGGTTCGCGA
The DNA here is from genome assembly GCA_041579335.1 of Woeseiaceae bacterium. GTDB lineage: Bacteria > Pseudomonadota > Gammaproteobacteria > Steroidobacterales > Woeseiaceae > JBFGFX01. The sequence continues at coordinate 2,443 of JBFGFX010000209.1, forward strand.
CCAACGTGCTCGTGACCGGAGAATCGGGGACCGGCAAAGAGCTGGTCGCACGGACGATTCACGATCTATCCGATCGTGCCGATAAACCGTTCGTGCCGATCAACTGCGGAGCCATACCGGCCGAGCTGCTCGAGAGCGAGCTCTTTGGCCACGAGAAAGGCGCGTTCACGGGGGCGATCAACGCCCGCGTGGGTCGCTTCGAGCTGGCCGCAGGCGGCACTTTGTTCCTGGACGAGATCGGCGACATGAGCCTGGGCATGCAGGTCAAGCTGCTGCGGGTCCTCGAGGAACGCTGCTTCGAGCGCGTCGGCAGCAACGATACCCGGTCCTCCGATGTGCGCATCGTTGCGGCAACGCATCGAGACCTGCCGGCCGCGGTCGAGGCCGGCGAATTCCGCCGCGACTTGTTCTACCGGCTGAACGTCTTCCCGATCGAGATGCCGCCGCTGAAAAAACGCGCCACCGATCTGCCGGCGCTGTTGGACGAGCTCCTCGTGCAGCACCAGGGGCAGGGCGAGAGTGCCTTACGCGTCAGTCCCGCGGCGCTCAGGGCGCTCGCCGGCTATGCCTGGCCGGGCAATATCCGCGAGCTGTCGAATCTCGTGGAGCGGCTGGCGATCTTGAAGCCCACCGGCGTCATCGAGCTCGACGATCTGCCGGCCAAGTACCGCGACGGCGCCGCGCCGGTGCCCGCGGAGCCGCTCTCCGAGGCGATGGCCTTGACCCACGCCAACCTCAAGGCCCACCTCAAGGCGGTCGAGCGCGACCTGATCGAGCAGGCCATGCGGGCCGCCGGCGGCGTCGTCGCGAAGGCCGCGCGCTTGCTCTCGCTGAAGCGCACGACCTTAGTCGAGAAACTCGCGAAATACGACCTCCACTAATCTCGTGGGGGCCGTCCTGACGGGCGAGCTTGTCGGTATTGCAGTCGCCCGCCAGGGCGGGCTCGTACGAGACCGTGTCGGGAAGCAATACCAATAAAAAGAGCCCCGCCATCGGGCTCGGATGGTGGCAAATCGTCGCCGGTGCCGGTCAAGTTCTTGCCCGTGCCAATTTTTTGACGCTTGGAGCTCGGCGCCGCAATGGATAATGCATTGACATAGCGGCTCTTTTTTACTTGGCATACATCTTGCTTCTTCATTGCCACCGGAGAATGGACTGGCAATGGAGACACGCTTGGCGACCACAGCAACGAAGTCCGAGGTACTGCGTTCGGCGTTCGACGCGTTCAATCATCATTCGTCGCGACTCGAGGCGTCGTATCGTGACTTGAAGCGCCAAGTCGACGTGCTGACTCGGCGGCTCGAGGAGGCGCAGTCCGCGCGACATCGCGAGCTCGTCGAAAAAGAACGACTGAGCCTTCGGCTTGCGCGCACGCTGGAGGCGCTGCCCGGCGCCGTGCTTGTGCTCGACGGCGACGGCATCGTGCAGGAGCGAAACAGCAAAGCGCCGGAGCTTCTCCACCGGCCGCTCGAGGGGCTTGCCTGGTCCGACATCGTGCGCCGCGAGTGCGCGCCGAATGCGACTTCGAGCGGCGAGCTTCACCTGCGGGACGGCCGTTCATTGAGCCTCTCGCGGCAGCCGCTGGGCGACGAGCCCGGCGAGATATTGCTGCTGGCCGACGTGACCGAGAGCCGCCGTACCTCGGAGCTCCTGGCGCGGCAGGAGCGCCTGACCTGTCTCGGCGAGATGACCGCAACGCTGGCGCACCAGATCCGCACGCCGCTGGCATCGGCCCTGCTCAACATCGCGCGGCTCGACGTCGACGACGAGCATCGGGTCGGCCGCATCCGCGATCGCTTGAAAGACATCGGGCGCATGGTCGAAGACATGCTGCGGTTTACCGCCGGCGCGCGACCGAGGCACGAGACGTTCGCAGTCGACGCGCTGCTAAAGGAGCTCTTGGAGACCTGCGATCGGGGGCATGCCACTAATGACCTCACGCTGGCCCTCGCCGCAGACGGCGTCGAAGTGGCGGGCAACCGGGATGCGATCAAAGGCGCGCTCTCGAACCTGATCGACAACGCCCGTCAGGCCTGCGACCCGGACGCGCGCATCGAGCTCGGTGTCGAGCGCTCGGGCGACCGAGTGTGTCTGACGGTGACCGACAACGGCCACGGCATCGATCCGAAGATTCGGGCTCGCCTGTTCGAGCCGTTCTTCACGACTCGACCGCAGGGTACCGGACTGGGACTGGCGGTGGTGCGCGCCGTCGCGAAAGCGCACGGCGGCGAGGTGCTCGTCGATTCCGGTCCGACCGGCAGCACCTTCGCGCTATGCCTGCCCGCAGTCGGAGCGACGCGATGAGCAGCCCGGCGGTGTTGATCGTCGAGGACGACGCCAATCTGCGCGAAGCGCTCTTGGAGACCTTGAGCGACGGTGAGCATCCGGTATTCGCCGCCGGTAGCGGGCCGGAGGCGCTCGACATCCTCGAGGCCGAAGACATCGGCCTCGTGGTGAGCGACCTACAGATGGAACCGATGGACGGTCACGAGCTCTTGAGCGAGATCCGCCAGCAGCATCCGGCGCTGCCGGCGGTGCTGATGACCGCCTACGGCAGCATCGAGAACGCCGTGGTGGAGATGCAGAGCGGTGCTGCAGACTATCTGGTAAAGCCGTTCGAGGTCGAGGCGCTGAAAGCGGTCGTCGATCGCTATCTCAAGACGCGGCCGGTGCCCGGCCGCCCGATCGCCGCCGACCAGAAGACGCTCAAGCTGTTGCGGGTGGCGGAGCGGGTCGCCGCGACCGGGGTTACGGTTACGATCAGCGGCGAGAGCGGCAGCGGAAAAGAAGTGTTCGCCCGCTACATCCACGAGCGCTCGCCGCGTGCAGATGGTCCGTTCGTCGCGATCAACTGCGCCGCCATTCCCGACAACATGCTCGAGGCCGTGCTGTTCGGCTACGAGAAAGGCGCGTTCACGGGCGCCAGCAACGCCTATCCGGGCAAATTCGAGCAGGCGCAGGGTGGCACCTTGCTGCTCGACGAGATCTCGGAAATGGATCTCGGGTTGCAGGCCAAGCTGTTGCGCGTGCTGCAGGAAAAAGAAGTGGAGCGGATCGGCGGCCGAAACGTGATTCCGCTCGACGTCCGGGTACTCGCGACGACCAACCGTGACTTGAAGGCGCAGGTCGCCGACGGCGCCTTTCGCGAAGACCTCTATTACCGCCTCAACGTGTTCCCGCTGCACGTGCCTGCCCTGCGCGAGCGCCCGGGGGATATATTGCCGCTGGCCCAGGCGGCGATCACCAAGCACGCCTCTCGCGACGGCGTCGTACCGGCGCTGTCGGCGGAGGCCGCCGACGCGTTGTGCTCGCACGGCTGGCCGGGCAACGTACGGGAGCTCGAGAACTTGCTGCAGCGCAGCCTGATCCTGCTGCAAGGCTCGGTGATCGACGTCGCAGACCTCGCGTTCGAGGGCGACATCGAGCTCAAGTCGCCGCCGACCGATACCAGGGTGCTACAGGACGACCTGAAGCACCGCGAATACCAGCTCATCGTCGACGCGCTGCGCGACGAGAGCGGCAATCGCAGCGCCGCCGCCGCCAAGCTCGGCATCAGCCCGCGCACGCTCAGGTACAAGCTCGCGCGCATGCGCGAAGAAGGCTATGCCGACGCGGAGGAATTGCGCAAAGCGGCGTTCCGCGCGGGAGGATCGAAGCCATGAACGAAATCAATGCGGATTATCTGCTGAGCCAGATTCGCGCGCTCAGCGCCGAGCTCAAGACACCGGCAGGAGAGGCTGCGAAGCCCGCAGCGGGACCCGAGTTCGGTGCCCTTCTCAAAAGCACGCTCGACGGCGTCAACGAGACGCAAGCCGCGGCGCGAGAGCTCAAGGTGGGCTTCGAGACGGGCTCGAACGACGCGACACTTGCCGAGGTCATGATCGCCGCGCAGAAAGCCGACCTGTCGTTCCGTGCAATGACGGAGGTCCGTAACAAACTGGTCGAAGCATACCAGGAAATCATGAACATGCCGGTATGACCTTAGGCTACGAGGAAGTTGGTAAGCAATGGACAACAACCCTGTAATCGATTCGACGGCGGTGCCGGTCGAGCGGATGAATCTGAATGGCGTGATGCGTATCCCCGCCGTCCGCCAGGTGCTGTTGCTGGTCGGCGTGGCGGCGAGCGTAGCCGCCGGTTTCGCGGTCGTGCTCTGGTCGCAGACGCCCGGCTACACGCAGCTCTATAGCGATCTCGACACGGCCGATGCGG
>JBFGFX010000210.1:0-6620 GCA_041579335.1 Woeseiaceae bacterium
CGATTTCGAGTCGGTAACGGGTGAGGGCGCGCGAGCGGTCGTTGCGGGATCACGGGTCGCGGTCGGGAATGCCAAGCTGATGCGCTCGCTCGACGCTTATGATGCGTCGCTTGCGGAACGCGCGGAGGACCTGCGCCGGAACGGGCAGACCGTGGTGTTCGCAGCGGTCGACGGCCAGCCCGCCGGCCTACTCAGCGTCGCAGATCCGATCAAGGCCACAACGCCTGAAGCCATCAAAGACCTGCACGCGGCCGGCCTCAAGATCGTCATGCTGACTGGCGATAGCCAGACGACGGCGGACGCGGTCGCCCGACAAATCGGCATCGACGAGGTCCACGCAAACGTGTCGCCCGAGGACAAGCATCGCGTGGTGCAGGAGCTGCAATCGAGCGGCGCGATCGTCGCGATGGCGGGAGACGGAATCAACGACGCCCCGGCGCTCGCGCAGGCCGATATCGGTATCGCCATGGGAACCGGTACAGACGTTGCGATGGAGAGTGCCGGCGTCACGCTGGTCCGCGGCGATCTCTTGGGCGTCGCGCAAGCTCGCGCTCTGAGTCAGGCGACGATGCGCAACATCCGGCAGAACCTGTTCTTCGCATTCGCGTACAACTCGGCGGGTATCCCGATCGCCGCGGGCGTGCTGTACCCGTTCGTCGGCCTGCTGCTGAGCCCGATGCTGGCGGCCGCGGCGATGAGCTTCAGCTCTGTGTCGGTCATTGGCAACGCGTTGCGGTTGCGGCACGCGAAGCTTTGACGTTCACTGGACGTCTCGATGACGATTACATCAGAGCACCGCCGCATGGCCCAATTTGTAAGAGCCACAAAAGCGCTATCGATCGTTGGTTCGCTACTGCTCATGCAGGGGTGCGAACCCCACCCGTCGCACCCAGTCGCCGACGATGGCTGGGATCCGACGGTGGCTAATCCCGCATTTGCGCTCGGAGAGGGGCCTGTCGTTCTCGTCGACGCCGCCCACGGCAATTGGCATACGGTCGACGGGAGATTCAAGGCGTTCGCCGATCTCCTATCCAATGATGGATACACCGTCCGAGGCACGGAATCGAGCATCTCGCCGGATTCGCTCTCCGGCGTCGACATCTTCGTGATCGCCAATGCCGTCAAGGGAGGTGAAGAATCCGAATGGGTTCTACCGACTCCGCCCGCTTTCGCGGCTGATGAGATTCAGACGCTCGTCAACTGGGTCGAGAACGGTGGTTCGCTGCTACTCATCGCCGATCACATGCCGTTTCCGGGTTCCGTTTCTGATCTTGCCAAGGCGTTCGGCATCGTTTTCCTGAACGGCTTTGCAAGGAAGTCCCTAAACGAGGGTGGCACGCTGACGTTTACCACATCCTCTGGAACCTTGGCTGAACATCCGATCGTCCGTGGCCGGTTCCCGTCAGAGGCGATTCCTTCCGTGAAGAGCTTCGCCGGCCAGGCGTTTCGCGTCGAAGTCGAGGCGAAACCGATCATGCTCATGCCCGAGGATTGGGAAGTGTTCCTGCCGAAGGAGGCCTGGGATTTCCATCCGGACACGCCGAGCGTGCCGGCCTTGGGCCTCGTGCAGGGTGCCGTGTTGCAGCGCGGCGAGGGGCGGGTGGCGGTCTTCGGAGAGGCGGCGATGTTCACCGCCCAAGCGTTCGTGAACGACGGAGATTTCGTTCGCGTCGGTATGAACGACCCGGACGCGTCACACAACGCCCAGTTCGTGCTAAACGTCGCGCACTGGCTCTCGGGACTACTCGATCAATAGGCTCAAGCGGTACCGCTCGGCAAATCGGGTCGAGCGATCGGAACGTGCTCGCGGCTTGACGCAATCGTTAGTCCATTAGGTACTGCAACCCAACCAAGCGAGGACGCGCGTCGGCATCTCCCTGCGATTGGCGTAAGTGATCTCCCACAGGGTAGACCCCGGCCGACGTTTGAGGTCGGCGATCAACCCTCCGCCGTAGCGAGCAATCGTGCCAACGATCGTGCACGGCGTATCGAGCAGCGCGAGCAGCTCGCGTACGAAGCGTGTCGACATACATTCCATTTTGCCGACTTCATCCACGAGATAGATGTCGGGCAGCGCCTCGCGGGATAGCGCAGTGCTTGAGAGCTCGTCAATAGCCGCCACATCCACTCCGTATCGGCCAACGCGGTAACGCTTAGGAAAATCTACATGCGCCATAACGGCGGAATCGCCGCAAAAGCTCTCTAAGCGAAATCCCTGTCGCACACCCCCGTCGCGAATCTCCTCGGTATAGAAGCCGCCCAGGCTTCGATTCGGCAACGCTTCTGCCACCCGCTGGATCACCGTGGTTTTGCCGATGCCGGGAACGCCGGTTAGCCAAAGCACGCGCGCATTCGCTTGGCCGCTTCGTTGGCTCACGTCAGTCTGATCGAAAGGCGCTTTGCTCGACGAGCGCTGATCGCACGGTCGTGCCGTCGTCCGCGACGTCCGTCCATGCGAACAGGATCTTGTCTCTGAACTTCAGCATCTGCGGGAAACCGGACATCCTGCCCGCCGACGTGGTGGCGATGACGACGGCCAGACCGGCCGTGCCGTTCGAAGTGACTCGGCGCGCACGAATCTCCGCTTGGCCTTCGACGCCGCGATGCAGCCAGCTCGCGAGCGCATCGCCGCCAGGCAGCAGCAGCACGCCGACTCGGCCGATCGCGCCGTCGGTATCGACGTCGACCGGCGCGTCGAAGCTCTCCGCCCCGTCGCGTGAGCGGGCGATGCGCACGCGAGCTCGGTTATCTGCCGCCGTGAACCACGCGACGGCAACGTCATCGCCGTCGGCGGCAACTGCCGGGCCGTTGACCGGGCAACCGGCGATCTCCCACCCGTCATCGGCCACCGCGATACCCGGAAGCCAGCGGCCGCCCACCGCCCGCGCAACGTAGATGTCGCGCGTCTCGTCCTCTGTACGGTTGCGATAGACGGCGATGGGACCGAGCGGACCGATGGCCACGTCGGTCTGGCAGCAGTCGCAGACGAGCTCATCGACCAGCTGGGCATCGTCGATCTCACCCGCGGCGCTCAAGACCGCCGAACGCAGCGTCATTCCGTCGTGCCTCGACGAGGTGCCGTGGCCGGCGCCGTCCTCGATCATGTTGCGGCCGTCCAGCCACAGCGCGCCGACCCCGTCCTGCCAGGGGAACAGGCTGACGAAGCCGTGTTCCGTTCGAGTGCCGTCGGTGTGCGGCGTGATCGCCTGGCTCCAGGTCTCGCCGCCGTCTTCGGACAGCGCAATCGCGACGTCGTAGGCATAGGTGCCGCCGGGCTTCTTGACGAGCCAGTGCGCGGCCCACAGCGCGTCGTCGATTGGCACGACGGACGGGAAATCGGCCCAGTTCACGAACCAGTCACTGCCGCGAGCGACGGTCCGCGGGGGGTCCCAGCCGCTTCCGACGAGCCGCGAGAGGCGCAGCGCGACGCCGTCGCCGGCGGGTTCGAGCCAGCTCAAGACGGGCGTGCCGTCGCCGCTGGCCGCCAGATGCGGTTCGGCGCTGCCCGGCGCCGCGATATCGGCCAGGTTCAAGATCACAGTCGAGCCGTCGCGGTCGCTGCGGCCGCAGGACAGCAGCGCCAGCGATGCGATGAGGAGGGCGAGAATTCGGCCGATTCCGGTCGCGTTCATGACAGCACTGTAAGTCGGTTCGACGCCGAGGTGAAGTCGTCTGACGTTGCCGGATGCCGGCCTGTAGGCGGTATTCTGTCAAATGCGCGACGCCCCACAACGAAGAATCGGCGTGACGTATACGCTTCAAGTCGCTGATTTTCAGCATCGAAGGCGACTCGTGACCGGAGGTGCTGACAGGATAGCCGCGGCGAATGCGCTATGATTGACGGCGGACAAAGCGTCACTTGAAGAACAGAAACAAAGTGCGCAACGACGTTCGGTCACCCGATGCCGCATTACCGCTCAGCGGAAAGCTACTGCTTGGCCGTCATCGCGCGCGTTCTCGAGCGCCAGGGGAGAGGCTCAAATGAAGACACTGATAGGCAGCGTATTGTTGACACTCGTGGTCGTCGGCATTCCGAGCTCAGGGAATACGACCTATTGGCGCAGCCATTCGCCTATGCGACTGACGATCGCCGCGCCCGAATCGTCGTTCGTCATACCGAGGCGCCGCCACGGCTCCAGAACGTCGAAATACATCAACCGCTCGGGACTTCATGCGACGACGCAATGGCCGCTCATCTTTCGTCTCGAGAGCCGCACGGCGGTCGGCTTCGTCGCGCGGCGGGCGCAGAAGAAAGAGCGCGAGGGGCTGGTGCTGATCGATCCCGACGACTGTTTCCATCTAGGGTCACTCTTCGAAGACATCATGCCGCCGGTCTTCGATGAGACCTGTCCCTTCGAGGACGAGACCTACATCGAGGTGCAGACCGAGAAGTTCGATACCTTCGAAGAGTTCGACAACGACACGACCGGCAACGACGCGATACGCGCGCGACTGATCGACGACAAGTTCTCCGATCCCGAGCCGCGCAACACGCCGTACCTCAAGATGTCCGACGGCAAGATCAAGAGCGTCGGCCCGAAGACCGGCGGCCGGCCGGATCCGATGGCATCCAAACCGGACGAGCTGGACGGCTACGGCTACGGCGCGGACGACGATCTGGCGAGCTTCGTGCTGATGGTCGACAACGGCGGCGCGCGCGTGTTCGACGAGAACTTCGATTTGATTCCGGGCGTCATCCGCAACATGGCCGGGTTTTTGAATACGGTGTCGGGCGAGACGCTCGACGGCCGGGGGCAGACCGCGATCACGGCGTCTATGCACCTCTTGGCCGGCGTGTTCGAGCCGATCGCGATCGTCGATGCCGACATCTCCGATCCGTCGCTCGCCGGGTTCGATTACGCGATCCGCGTGGACAGCGGACCCGTGACGGGCTTCAACCTCATGGAGCCGTTCCCGCCGCCGATGCCCGGCGCGGCGAACGCGTTCTACGACGAGATTCTGTCGCTGTATTATCCGTTCGAGCTCAAGATCCGGGCGGTCGTCGTCAACGGCGAGGCACCCGACTTCATCTACGACATGGACGGTGATCAGCGATATACGGCTCGAGACGTGGAGCTCATGGGCCACGAGCTCGTGTCGAACGAAGTCGAAATGAATCTAACCCTGACCGAGGAGAACCTGCTCACCGATAGCGCGGAGCCGAAGTGCCCGCCGCGGACGTTTATCCACGGAGATTTGGACGGCAATATGTCGCCAGGCGAGCTGCCGTTCTGCGAAGGCACGTCCGGGTCGCGGCGCTCGCAGCGCGTGCCGCGCTAGTTCGTCGCCGTCTCGGTACGGTCCAAAAGCTCGTAAGCGAGAACGAGGTCGGGCGATTCGGCGCTCGCGGAGCGCCAGCGTTCGACGAAGCGCGTCGCGTGCGTGCGCGCATCGTTGATGTGACCCATCGCCGCCAGGATCTGCGCGTGCAGCAGGGTTGCGCGCGCGCGGTCCAGCTCGAGGTCCAGACGCAGGTTGCCCGGGTCTCTTGCGTTCATGGCAACGCGCGCCGTCTCGAGCGCGGCCTCCAAGTCGCCGCGCGCGTATTGAAGCTCCGCCAAGCCGACCGTGTAGATCGCGTATTCGTAGCCCTCGAGCGCAATGGCCGCGTTCAGCTCCGCGGCTGCGGCTTCGAGGTCGTCCTCTGCCAGCGCGGCGAGACCGAGCAGGTAGCTCGCGGCTTTGTCCTCGGTGCGGTCCGGGTCATCGGGCGGCAGAGCCAGCGCGCGGATTTCCGCGGCCGTCGAGCGCACGTCGTCGAGCCGGCCGGTGCGCAATTCGAGCACGCCGCGCGCGAACAGGTGGCGCGTCGGCACGCCCGGCGATTCGTCGATCGCCCTGGCGATCAGCGCGGCGGCGCGTTCGGTGTTGCCGCGCTCGATCTCGATCAGGCCGAGCGTCGAGTCCATCATCGCCATGAACAGACCTTCGTCCCTGAGCAGCTGGTCGACGGATTCAAGCGGTTCCCTCGCGTCGTCGAATCGACCCTGTCCGCGCAGTATGCCGGACAGGTCGAACGCGGCGTCCCCGCGGAACCGAGTGACCTGCGACGCGTCCTCTACGAGCTGCCGAAACAGCGATTCTGACGCTCCGGCATCGCCGTCCAGATAGAGGCTACGCGCTTTGCCGAGCGTCGCGACGCCGAAGCCCGGATTCAGGCGCAGAGAGTCGTCGTAGAGATCGATCGATCTGGGGTAGTCGCCCTGTAGCTGCGCGAGCTGTCCGAGCAGCGCCACCGCGTAGGCGTCGTCCGGCGATATCCTCACGTAGCGAGTCAGCGCATCCTCGGCTTCCTGTAAACGGCCGACGTCGAGCAGGCGCTCGCCGAGCGCCATCCACGACGACGCGTCGTAGGAGTGTATTTGCGCGAGTTTGCGATACAGATCGATCGACTCGTCCTCCCGGAAGTCGAGCCAGTAGGCGTCGGCGAGGTGCTGCCCGGCCTCGATGTCGTACGGGTATTTCTCGAACAGCTCGCTGTATACCTCGATGCTGCGCTTCTCGTCGCGATTGGCCGTGAAATTCCAGCGGGCGCCCTCGATGTAGAGTCGTTCCCGCTCACTGAAAGGCGCATCCTCGGGGATGGCGTCCAGCTCCTTCAAGGCGAGCTCCGAGCGGCC
>JBFGFX010000211.1:0-6560 GCA_041579335.1 Woeseiaceae bacterium
ACCAGGTTTCTGAACCTGATTGCCGCCGAGCCGGACATCGCCCGCGTGCCGGTGATGATCGACTCGTCGAAGTGGGAGGTGCTCGAGGCGGGCCTGAAGTGCCTTCAGGGCAAGGGCATCGTCAACTCGATCAGCATGAAAGACGGCGAGGAGGAGTTCCGGCGCCGGGCGCGGACGATCCGGCGCTACGGCGCGGCCGTCGTCGTGATGGCCTTCGACGAGCAAGGTCAGGCGGACAGCGTGGCGCGCAAGGTCGAAATCTGCCGGCGCTCCTACCGGATATTGACCGAGGACGTAGGCTTCGATCCGGCCGACATCATTTTCGATCCGAACATATTCGCGATTGCGACAGGCATCGAGGAGCATGCGAGCTACGGCCTCGATTTCATCGAGGCGACGCGGCAGATCAAAGCGACGCTGCCGCATGCGATAGTGAGCGGCGGGGTGAGCAACGTGTCGTTCGCGTTCCGCGGCAACAATCAGGTACGCGAGGCCATTCATTCCGTGTTTCTGTACCACGCGATTCGCGCCGGCATGGATCTAGGAATAGTGAATGCCGGGCAGCTTGCGATCTACGAGGAGCTGCCGGACGCGTTGCGCGATGCGGTCGAAGACGTCGTTCTAAATCGGCGCAGCGACGCAACGGAACGTCTGCTGGCACTGGCCGAGCAGTTCAAAGGAAAATCGGGTGCCGCGAAAGACGACGCCGCAGTCCTGGAATGGCGCGACTGGCCGGTCGACAAGCGGCTCGAGCATGCGCTCGTGAAAGGCATCGACGAGTTCATCATCGGGGACACGGAGGAGGCCCGCCTCGCCGCTGTGCGGCCGCTCGACGTCATCGAAGGTCCGCTCATGGCCGGCATGAACGTCGTAGGCGACCTGTTCGGCGCCGGCAAGATGTTCCTGCCGCAGGTCGTCAAGTCGGCGCGCGTCATGAAAAAGGCCGTCGGTCATCTCGTGCCGTTCATCGAAGCCGGCAAAGAAGGCGGCCTAAAGTCCAACGGCAAGATCGTCATGGCGACGGTCAAGGGCGACGTGCACGACATCGGCAAGAACATCGTCGGCGTGGTGCTGCAGTGCAACAACTTCGAGGTCATCGATCTCGGCGTCATGGTATCGTGCGAAAAGATTCTGGAGACCGCGAAGCGAGAAGGCGCGCACATGATCGGGCTCTCCGGTCTGATCACGCCGTCGCTGGACGAGATGGTGCACGTGGCCAGCGAGATGCAGCGCCTCGGTTTCGAGCTGCCGCTCTTGATCGGCGGCGCAACGACTTCGCCGGCGCACACGGCGGTCAAGATCGAGCCGCAGTACGAAGGTCCGGTGATCTACGTCAAAGACGCGTCGCGATCCGTCGGTATCGCGCAGGCGCTGGCGCAGGAGTCGTCGCGCGCCGCTCTGGTCGCCAAGGTACGCGACGACAACGCGCGGCGGCGCGAACGGCACGCAAACAAAACGCGGCTCGCGCCGCAGCGGTCGCTCGAGGAGGCGCGATCGAACCGCCTCGACATCGATTGGAGCAGCTATGCGCCGCCGACGCCCGCGATGACCGGCACGCGCGTGCTGGCCGACATCGACGTCGGCCGGCTGGCGGACTACATCGACTGGATGCCGTTTTTCAATGCGTGGGAGTTTCACGGCAAGTTTCCGGACATCCTGAGCGATCCGGTAGTCGGGTCCGAGGCCAGCAAGCTCATGGCCGACGCAACGGCGATGCTCGACAAGATCGTCGCCGAACGGTGGTTGAGCGCGAGGGCCGTCGTCGGCCTGTTCCCGGCCAACAGTATCGAATACGACGACATTCGCGTGTACGCGGACGCAGCCCGCAGCGCCGAGCTTTGCCGCTTGCATCACCTGCGTCAGCAGCGCGGCAAGCCGGACGGACAGCCGCATCTCTGCCTCGCCGATTTCATCGCGCCGGAGGACAGTGGAGTCCAGGACTTCATCGGCGGCTTTGTCGTCACGGCCAGCCACGGCATCGAAACACACCTCGCGCGCTTCGAGGCGAGCCACGACGATTACAGCAGCATCCTGCTCAAAGCGCTCGCCGACCGGCTGGCCGAAGCGCTCGCCGAGTATCTCCACGAGCGCGTCCGCCGCGAGCTGTGGGGATACGCCAGCAACGAAGCGCTATCCAATGCGGAGCTCATCGCAGAACGCTATCGCGGCATCCGGCCTGCGCCGGGCTACCCGGCCTGTCCGGACCACACCGAGAAAGCGACTCTCTGGGCGCTGCTCGACGCGGAACGCGCAATCGGCGTGCGCCTGACCGAATCCTACGCCATGTTTCCGACTGCCGCGGTCAGCGGCTTCTACTTCTCGCACCCGGACGCTCGCTACTTCTCGGTCGGCAACGTCGGACGCGATCAGGTGGAGTCGTATGCGGCACGCAAAGGCATGTCGGTCACCGCCGCGGAGAAGTGGCTGGCGCCCAACTTAGGTTACGCGCCGGCCGCCGCCGATGCCGCGTGATCCGGGCGCCTGACGGCGATTGCAACGCTCTCGGGTGTCGCTGCGTCTAATACCGTAGAATCGATAATCGGCGCCGATCGCGGGCGGCGATGCGCCGACTAGAACCATGGAATTCCTCGACGAACTCAGACGACGCAGTGTTCTGCGAGTGGGCGCCGCCTACCTCGTCGTCGGCTGGCTGATCCTGCAGTTCATCGACGTCGTGTTCCCCATGCTCGGTCTCGACGAGTCGCTCGGGCGGCCGGTGCTGATCGTGCTGCTGATCGGTTTTCCAGTTGCGCTGCTCCTGGCATGGTCGCTCGAGATCACGCCGTCGGGCGTCAAGCGCGACGAAGACGTCGACCGCGCGGCCGGCGAGAGGCGCTACGGCCGCAGCAAGCTGGATCGCATCATCGTCATCGTCCTTACCGCGGCGCTCGGACTTCTTCTCATCGAGCGCTTCATAATCACCGATGGCGGCGAAGCCGTGGAGCTTAGCGCCGGCCTCGACAATTCATTGGCGGTGCTGCCGTTCATCAACCTGAGCGGTCGCCAGGAAGACGAGTTCTTCTCGGATGGCCTCACCGAAACGCTCTTGCATCTGCTGGCGCAGGTGCCCGAGCTCAAAGTGGCGGCCCGCACCTCCGTGTTTGCTTTCAAGGGCAAAGACGCCGACGTCCGCGAGATTGCCGACAGTCTCGGCGTGGCGAATATCCTGGAGGGATCGGTTCAGCGCTCGGGAGACCGCGTACGAATCACGGCGCAGCTGATCGAAGCGCGACACGGTTTTCACCTGTGGTCGAAGAACTTCGATCGCAATCTCGACGACATGTTCGGCGTGCAGGACGAGATCGCAACAAGCGTGTCCTGGGCGCTGCGGATGACGCTATTGAGCGACGACGGCGGAGCCAGCCCTCAGCTTGCAGGATCCGACCTCACGGATCCGGTCGCCTATGAATCGTACCTGCAAGGCCTCGAGCAGAAGAATCTTGCGACCTATGGCTCGCTCCCGCGGGCCGAGGGCCTGTTCAAGAACGCGCTGTCGCGCGACGCCGATTTCGTCGACGCCAAACTCGAGCTCGCGATCGTCTACGAGCTGCAGCGCGAGACCGGTCTGCTGACTCAGGCGGAATCGGAGCGTCGAATCCGGCCGCTGCTGGACCAGGTGCTCGAGTCCCGGCCGGACGACGGCCGGGCGATGGGGCTCAAAGCGACGCTCGACTGGCGCAATGCGGTGCAGAGCAGCGGGCCGACGTCGAGCGCCGCAACGGCCGCCGAGCAGGCGCTCGCGCGGGCGCTCGACCTGGCGCCACACGAAGCGGCGCTGTACGAGGCGATGTCCCAAGTCCATGCCGCGCGCAACGAGCCCGAACAATCGCTGGCCTGGATCGAGCGGGGCCTCGCGGTCGATCCGCTGTCCGCGCGGCTGCATCTTCAGCGCGGCCAGATCCTCCTACAGGCGCTCGATCGGGCGGAGGAAGCGCTCGAATCGTTCGCGGCCGGGCGTGAGCGGGCGCCGGGCTGGACCGCGGCGATTTTTTCGGCGGGCCGTGCCGAGATGCAGCTCGGCAATTTCGGTGACGGCATCGCCTGGTATCTCAAAGCGATGCAGGCCGATCCGCAGGATCACGAGCTGCCGGCGGCGATTGCGCGCTACTACTACCAGCTCGGCATGCGCGACGAAGGCGATCGCATGTACGAGCGCGCGCGCGCGATCGCGCCCGAGTCGCCCTGGATTCGTAGCCTCGAGCTGGAGCGGCGGCTACGCGATGACGACTTCGAACAGGCGGCCGCGTTGGCCGAAGCGATCATCCGAGACGACCTCGAAGATCGGGGTGCAGCTTACACGCTCGCGCTCAGCGGTTACGTGAGCTCGATGATCGAGCTCAGCCGCGCTGGCGAGGTGGCCCAGTTTTTCGAATCGCTGTATCCCGGCATCGGCTCCGCCGACTACCGCCCGAGGGAGAACAGGCAGCTCGTCATGCGGTTCATGCTGACGCTCGCGCTCCTGCGCGCCGGCGCGGAAGAGGCGGCCGCCGTGATTCTCGCCTCATTGGAAAGAACGGCCGATCAGACGGCGCCGGGCTGGCGCGACGACGACGGCCTGATGGCGGTCGTCGAGATTGCGCGCGGCAATCGTGAGCCGGCGATCGAGCGGGCGCTGAAAGATCTGAGCGCGCCGCTCGCCGAGCATCTCGACTGGGAGCTGTCCTACCGGCACCTCGCGTGGACCAAGCCGTTGCTCGAGGACGAGCGCATTGCGAACCGTCTCGCCGAGCTCGACGAGGAAAAAGCGGCGGCCGCCGACGATGTTCGGGTGATGCTCGGCGCGGGCAGCGGCCGCCGCCTAGGTCGTCGATGAAGACCTGGATCTGCCTTTTCCGCGGCATCAACGTCGGCGGGAAGAACGTCGTGCCGATGCAGGCGCTCAGGGCGGCTATGGCGGAGGGTGGCTGTGACGGCGTCAAGACATACATCCAGAGCGGTAACGCCGTTTTCCGGCATCGTGCGGCGCGCGCCGATACCGTTCGTAGAGCGATCGCCGACACGGTCGATGCCACCTTCGGCATCCGGCCGGAAACTCTCGTTCTGACGCCGCCTGAGCTCGAGGCGGTGATCGACGGCAATCCCTTTGCCGACGCGGCGGCCGATCCGAGCCGGCTGCACGCGTTTTTGCTGACCGCCGAGCCGCGCTCGCCGGATCTGGATGCCTTGAATCGGCTGAAGTCGCCCAGCGAGTCGTTCGCGCTGAAAAAAGGCGTGTTCTATCTGCATGCGCCGGACGGCATAGGCCGATCCAAGCTGGCGCAGCAGGCCGAGCGGTATCTGCGCGTGTCCGCCACCGCGCGCAATTGGCGAACGGTCACGAAACTTGCGGCTCTGGCGCGGCAATTGGACGTCTGACGCCCGACGATGCTACACAGACGCGGTAGGAGCCCGTCCGACCGCCAGGGATGGCGGGAGTGCCGGTGACGCAGGAGCAGTCACCGGCCCGACGGGCGACCTGTTCGGCATCCGACCATGGAGCCCGCGCATGCTCGAAAAATTCGAACGCTATCCACTGACCTTCGGCCCGACTCCGATCGAGAGGCTCGAACGACTGTCCGCGCATCTCGGCGGTGCCGTCGACATTTACGCGAAACGCGAGGACTGCAACTCGGGACTCGCGTTCGGCGGCAACAAGATTCGCAAGCTCGAGTACATCGTGCCCGACGCGATCGCGAGCGGCGCGGACACGCTGGTGACCATCGGCGGTGTACAGTCGAACCACACGCGCCAGGTTGCAGCGGTTGCTGCGAAGATCGGCATGAAGTGTCGCCTGGTGCAGGAAAGCTGGGTGCCGTTCCCGGACGCGGTCTACGACCGGGTCGGCAACATACTGCTATCGCGAGTGATGGGCGCGGAGATCGAGCTCGTCGACGAAGGCTTCGACATCGGCATTCGCGAAAGCTGGCAGCGCGCGCTCGACGACGTGCTGGATAGGGGCGGTGTGCCGTACGCGATCCCGGCCGGCGCCTCGGTGCACAAGCTCGGTGGTCTCGGTTTCGTCGGTTTCGCCGAGGAGGTGCGATGGCAGGAAGCCGAGCTGGGATGCACGTTCGATTACGTTATCGTGTGCACCGTGACGGGCTCGACCCACGCGGGCATGGTGGTCGGCTTCGCGAAAGACGGCCGCGCCAGGAAGGTGATCGGCATCGATGCGTCCGCGACGCCCGAGCAAACGCACGCCCAGGTGCTCGACATCGCACGGTCGACCGCGGACCTCGTCGGCCTGGGTCGGGATATCGTCGCCGCCGACGTCGTGTTGAAAACCGAGTACGCCTATCCACTCTACGGCGTGCCGTCCGAGGAGACGAATGCCGCAATTCGTCTGTGTGCCCGGCTCGAAGGCATGGTGACCGACCCCGTGTACGAGGGTAAGTCGATGCAGGGCTTGATCGATCTCGTGCGCCAGGGATTCTTCCCTGCCGGCGCGAAAATCCTGTATGCGCATTTGGGCGGGGTGCCGGCGATCAACGGCTACAGCTACCTCTACCGTAACGGCTGATTGGCCGGTCGCCCGTCAGGGCGGGCTCCTTGACAATGCATCGTAGGAGCCCGTCCTGACG
>JBFGFX010000212.1:0-6530 GCA_041579335.1 Woeseiaceae bacterium
CCGGCGGGCTCGCGTTCGACCGGCTGCCGCGGTGCGAGGAACGCCCCGAAGGCTGGATTGAGCGGCAGGGCGACGTCGCGTGTGAGGCCGACCTTGCAGCGGCGGTCGCGCAGGTCCGCAGAGTGTTCGGGCGCCTCGACATCGTCGTCGCGAACGCCGGGCTGGTGCCGCCCTGGCGCGAGACGCAGGACATCGATCTGGACGAATGGGACGCGGTGTTCGCGGTCAACGTCAGGGGTGTCGTGGCGACGATCAAGCACTCCGTTCCGCTGATGAAAGCGACCGGCGGCTCGATCATCGCGATGGGCTCGCTGAACTCTCGCCGCGCGCATGCCAGGCAGTGCCTGTACACGGCGAGCAAGCACGCCGTGCTCGGCATCGTCAGGGCAAGCGCGCTGGATCTGGGACGTTACGGCATTCGCGTCAACGCGCTCGGACCCGGTCCGGTCGCTACCGACGCGCTTATCGGTCGGTTAAAGACGCGCGCGGGCGAGGGCGAACCGCCTGTGGACGAGGTGCTGGCGCAGTTTGCCGAGGACGCCGCGCTCGGTCGCATCGCCACCGAAAACGACGTCGCCCGCGCCGCGCTGTTCCTCGCGAGCGATCTGTCGAGCGGCATGACCGGCCAGATACTGCCCGTCGATGCGGGCCTGCCGTGAGTGAGATGTCTTCTGAAAGTCCGCGTGTCGGCCGTTCAACCGAGGCTCTGTGAAGGAGGCCTCATCCACCTCTACGCAGGCATGACCCAGTCCGACTTGTAGTCCTTAGCGCCCATTGGTTTATGTCACCCCGCGAAGGTCATTCGGGACCAATGCTCGCGACCTCGTCCGGCTTTCGTGACGAACCCGTTGCCGTAGTGTAAGTTAGAGAAAACGACAAGAATCAGGGGCTTGGATACTGTGGCCGATCATCCCCCGAACAGTCTCCGCGGTGGGGCAATTTCACCGATGCCCTCCATCGTCGCTCTGGGTCTCGGCCTCTTCGTCGGCATCGTAGCGAATCAAACCCAGTGGCCGCTGCTGCTGGTTTTTCAGGACGTGCTGCAACCGATCGGGCAACTGTGGCTCCGTGCGCTGCAGATGACGATCTTCCCGCTCGTCGTGGTCAATATGATCGTGGCGATCCTGAGAACGTCCGGCACCGCGTCGTTTGGGCGTCTTACCGTAACCACCCTGCTCATGTTCGTTCTGTTTCTGGTCGCCGTTAGCACCTTCTCGATAACGGTAGGCAGCGTGGTCGTAGGGTTGGTGCCGGTGGACCCGAATGCGGGGCAGGCGCTGGCTTCGATTTCGGATCAGGCGGCCGCGTTGGCGGGCCGCGCGTCGCAACAGACGTCATTAGGCCAATGGCTGACGTCGTTGATTCCCACGAATCCGTTCAACGCGTTATCGGAAGGACATTTGTTGCCGGTGTTGATCTTCACCGCCTTGTTCGCGATGGCGCTGACTAAGGCCTCTGCTGAGAACCGGGAAGTGGCCGAGCGGTTCTTCCAGGGCGCCTGCGAGGCGATGTTCGTGCTGGTCGGCTGGATTCTCGCGTGGACGCCGATCGGCGTGTTCGCGCTCACGGCGGTTGTGGCTACGGGCCTCGGGACCGGGGCGATCACGATTCTGGTGCAGTACCTCGTGCTTCTCGCCGGCTTCATCAGCGGGACCACCCTCCTGCTGTATCCGGTCACGTCGGCGCTCGGCGGTGTCTCAATGGGCCGATTCGGACAAGGCGTGCTGCCGGCGCAGATCGTCGCAGCCAGTACGCGCTCCTCTCTCGCCTCGCTGCCCGCCCTGCTCGACGGCGCGCGAACCCGGCTGGGACTCGCGCCCGGTGTTGCGAATCTCACCCTGCCTCTATGTGCTTCCGTCTTCAAGGTGAATCGGGCGGTCACGCCGGTCATGAAGGTGCTCATCATCACGCATCTGTTCTCGATCGATGTCAGCCTGGGACAGTTGGTCACGTTTGTCGCGACCGTCATCATCATGAGCTTTAGTACCGTCGGGATACCGATGGGTGGCGGCACTATGAAGACCCTGCCTGCCTATCTGGCAGCGGGAGTTCCGCTCGAGGCGTATGTATTGACGAGAGCGGTCGAGAGCTTCGCGGACATATTCATGACGTTGCTGAACGTCACCGGACACATGTCCGTTACCGTCATTCTGAATCGCTTATTCGGCAGGTCATTCGAACGTGGCGTGGAAGTAATGCCCGACACTCTCAACGAGCTGACCGGCGATCGAGCGCATACCGTCCAGGATGAGCGCAAAGCATGATCTACTACCTGGCACAAAGAGGGCTCTGCGGCATCGAGAACTACATGGCTGGGCGATGGCGCGAGTTTGACTTTCCCCAGATCCAGTCCGTCTCTTATGAAGACCTTTTTTCGCGGCGCACCGTACCAAGCGGCACCTGGATTTTCGCGGCCGTCAGACAGCTAACTCCCGCCGGCAGGCGACTCGCGGACATCGTCTGGCGGACGCTGACCGACGCCGGGCAGATCGCTCTGAATCGGCCGGAGATCATCCCGTCACGGCACGGCCTACTCGAGCTCATGTATGAAGCCGGTATCAACGATTTCCGCTCTTATCTGCCGGACGAGATCGGTAACGATGTGCGCTTCCCGGTCTTCGTCCGCGAAGTGGAGGAACACGGTGGTAACCTCTCCGGGTTGATCGCCAGCCGCCGAGAGCTGGACTCCTTCCTGCGCTGGCAGCGGCTGCGCGGATACAAAACGCGAGAGCTGCTCGTCGTCGAGTTTTGCGACACGCGTGACGAGCGCGGGGAGTATCGCAAGTACTCCTCCCAGTACGTCCAAGGCGAGGCTGCGGCGCAGTACCTGCACGTTGACAGACACTGGTTGGTCAAATACCACGGCAGCACGTTTCGCGACGAGTGGGCGTACGAGGAACGCGAATTCATCCGGCAGAACCCGCGCGCCGACGAGGTCAAGCGGATATTCGAGCTGGCGAAGATCGACTTCGGCCGCATCGACTACGGAGTGCTCGACAACAAGATCCAGGTGTGGGAGATCAATACCAATCCCTCTATCGGTGGGGCGCCGCCGAGTTGCGGTGGGCCAAGGATGCCCGAGGACATGCGCAGGCTCCTTACGCCGGGGAGGAGGGTGTTTTTCCGCTGGTTCCATTCGATGCTCGCGTCGATCGATTCGCCGCACCGACCGAACCTGATCATCGACCTGGACCTTCCCGCGAGCGACGTGTGCCTCTGGCGCGAGGAGGTCCGGCAGGTCCGACGTTTGCATCGGCGCCGCGAGCTGCTCGGCAATGCGTTCAGGTGGCAAGCCGTCCGGAGAGCGCGCGACCTCGCGAAACGGACACTGGGTGTAAGGCCCAGTTAGCCGGACTAGCGGCTCGCCGAGAGCAACCGTTTCTTCCGCATGAAGGATCGGAAACTCAATCGGCGCGGCGAGTTCTTGATTCGTCGAGAATGCGTCGGAAGCCTGGCGTTGGCCGGCTCACATCGATCATTCGCCGCCGAGCCCGAACTCGGCCGGTGGTTTCACCGCCGGCCCGCTATTGTCCCGCGAGCTTCGCCAGTGCCGCCTTGTCATCGGCACCGGGCGCGTGGTTGATGCCGAGCAGGATGCCCGCCAGCTGCCGCGCCGCCGCATCGGACGTCTCGTCGTCGACGATGTCCGCAAGCCTTTCGGCATCCTTCTCGGATACCTTGTGCTGCATGTTGGAGAGGGCCATGGCGATGGACGCTTCTTCCTCGCTGCTGTCGTCGCTGTCGATGATCGCCTTCAAAGCGGCTTTATCTTCGTCCGACGGATAGTGATTCAGGCTCATCGTGATTCTGGCCATCGTCCGAATCGCGTCGCTCTCGGCGTGAACGACCCCGGCGCACAGCAGCATTGCCGCACCGAGTCCCGCAAGCGTATATCTGATCCCATTCATGTGGAGCTCCCCCTGTGTGGAAATGCCATATCGCCCTGCTATTTTATACCGAGAACGGACTGAAGGTACGACCGGGCCTTTTGGGTATACTCCCGAGAGATGGACAAGCTGACGAGATTCTGTCGGGAGCTCTACCACGGCAGCACGCCGCGCGCGATTCGCGCTCGGTACGGATTCATCGTCTTCGATCTTCTGATCGTCAGCTATTTCCTGATCACCACGTTCCTCGATCTCTACGACTGGATCGTCATCGTGGACATGATCATCGGCGCGATCCTGGTCGTCGATCTCGCCGCCCGCTGGCTGGCTTCCTACGACCGCGGAGCGTTCCTCGTCAGGCCGATGACCGTCGTCGATTTCGTCGTCATTGCGTCGCTATTCGTACCGGCGCTGGTCGGCAATTTCGCGTTCTTGCGCTTGGTGAGGTCGCTGCGATTGCTGCGCTCTTACATCGTCGTCCACCAGCTGCGCAACCGCTACCCTTTTTTCGCCAAGAACGAAGACGTCGTCTTCAGCTCGCTCAATCTGCTGGTGTTCATCTTCATCGTCACGGCGGCGGTCTACGTGCTCCAGGTCGAGCCGAACGACTCGATCAACAACTACATCGACGCGCTCTATTTCACGATTACGACGCTGACGACGACGGGTTTCGGCGACGTGATCCTGGTCGGCAGCACCGGGCGGCTGCTGGCCGTGGTCATAATGATCGTAGGCGTGGCGCTGTTCATCCGGCTCGTGCAGACCATCTTCCGCCCGGGACGGATACAGCACGAGTGCCCGGACTGCGGTCTCACGCGCCATGAAGTCGATGCGGTTCACTGCAAGCACTGCGGCCGCCGGCTGCATATCCGCACCGAGGGCATTGCCGGCTAGATCGGCACTCAATCAGGGAGAAGAAGATGACGTCCATCCGCACCGTCCTTGCTGCCGTACTGGTCCTGCCGACCTGTGTCAGCTGTGATACGCGGATCGACGAACCGTACGCGCGGATCAGTCTCGATCCGGCCGCCGCCGACGCCATAGCGGATCTCGGGCTCGAGGTGCCGATCGTCGGCCGCGCATTCCTGATTGTGTCCCGCGACGCCGAAGAGGAACCACGCCTCGGTACCGGCGTGACCGGCAATCCGCTGTGGGGCGTCGACGTGCGCGACTTCGCGGCCGGCGACGTGGCAACGCTCGTCGGGGGCGGCGATACGGTTCGCGGCTACCCGTTCGAGAGCCCAGCGGAGCTGCCGCCGGGAGACTACTTCGTGCAGGCTTTTCTGAACGTCTACACGACATTCCATCGCGCCGACGGGCACGTTATCGAGGCGCACTTGAACAGCGGCGCGTTCCAGGATCCGTTCAAATCACCCGGCAACGCCGTGAGCGACGTGCGGCGGATCACGATCGGCGCGGACGGTTGGGCGCCTCTCGAGCTCACGCTGGACAAGATCATCGAGCCTGCCCGGCCGCTCGAGCCCGGCGAGGTCCTGCAGCAGGGCAACTTCGAGGACACCGAGTGGGTCAAGTACGTCAAGTTGAGGAGCGACGTGCTGTCCGAGTTCTGGGGCCGGGACATGTACATCGGCGCGAACGTGCTTCTGCCGCCCGGCTATGACGAGCATCCGGACGCGCGCTATCCGGTGCTCTACATGCAGGGCCACTCGTCGGGCTTCACGCCGATGCCGTGGGCGCCGGACGAATGGTTCCGGCCCGGTTACGAGGCGGAGCACCCGGCGGTCGGCTCGCAGCTCGACGGCTTCTACGAGGCCTGGACGTCGGGCAGCTTGCCGAAGATCGTTGTGATCACGATCCGCGACGCGAACCCGTTCTTCGACACCTCGTATTCAGTCAACAGCGACAACGTGGGTCCGTACGGCGACGCCATCACCGAAGAGCTCGTGCCGTACCTCGAACGGCAATTCCGCATCGTCGCCGAGCCGTGGGGCCGGATCCTGGCCGGGCGCTCGACGGGTGGCTGGGAAGCGGCGGCGATGATGGTGTTCTATCCGGACCTGTTCGCCGGCTGCTTCCCTTGGGCGCCGGACCCGATCGACTTTCGCAAGCTGATGCAGATCAACATTTATGACTACCGGAACGCGTTCTTGAACGAGCTCGAGTGGATCGCGACGCCCTTGCCGGGGCAGCGCGAGACGGACGGTCTGGTCAACTACTTCGTGCGCGACGAGTATGCGTACGAGCAGACGGTCGCCGACAGGGATCGCTCCGGCGGCCAGTGGGCCATCTGGCAGGCGGTCTACAGCCCGGTCGGCCCCGACGGCTACCCGGCGGCCCTGTGGGATCCCGACACCGGCGTGATCGACAAGCAGATCGCCGAGCACTGGCGCGAGCACTGGGACCTGAGCCACATACTCGAGCGAGACTGGGCGACGCTCGGGCCGAAGCTCAGCGGCAAGCTGCATTTCGCCGTCGGCACGATGGACAACTACTACCTCGAGCAGGCCGTCTACCTGACCGAAGCGCGGTTGAAATCCCTGCGCAACCCGCAGGCGAATGCGACCTTCCAATACGGCGTCGGCGGCAGGCACTCCTGGATCGGTCACAGCCCCACCGATCCGTCGCGGCAGATGCGCTACGCCGAGTTCATCGACGTGGTCGGCGACTTCGTGATCGAGCACG
>JBFGFX010000213.1:0-6515 GCA_041579335.1 Woeseiaceae bacterium
CGCATCAGGAGATGCTGGAGGCGGCGCACAAGTCCGGTTTCCGCGATCTCGCCTCCGATGCGGTACGGCATGTCTTGGCCGGCGTCACGAGCTTAGCCGAGATATCCCGGGTCGTCGATCTGACGGCGCGGGTGGAGTAGGCCGATGCCGACCTACAGCTATCGGGCCGTGGATCCGCAAGGCAACATCGTCCAAGGCAGCATAGACGCGCCCAATGAGCGTGCGCTTGAGGCGCGGCTGCGACAGGCGAAGAACGAGCTTTTGCGCTGTGACCTCAAGAGCGGCCGCGGCTTCGGACGTGGCAAGAAGATCGGCCGCAAAGACCTGATCGGTTTTTGCCTGCACATGGAGCAGGTGTTGCGCGCCGGCCTGCCGATGCTCGATGCGCTAACCGACCTCCGCGACAGCGTCAGCCATGCGCGCTTTCGCGAAGTCCTGACGAACCTGATCAGCTCGGTCGAGGCCGGCAAGAAACTGTCGCAGGCGATGGAGGACTATCCCGACACGTTCGACCACGTATTCGTGAGCCTGGTCGCGGTCGGCGAGGAGTCCGGCGAGCTGCCGGATGTGCTGCAAAAGCAGACCGAGTCCTTGAAATGGCAGGACGAGCTGATCGCCAAGGCAAAAGCGGTGACGATCTATCCCGCCTTCGTCGGTGTCGTCGTATTCGGCGTGCTGATGTTCATGATGTTGTTCGTGGTGCCGCAGATGGTCGAGTTCATCCGCGAGATGGGACACGATCTGCCGTTGCACACGCGTGCGCTGATCGCAACGTCGGCATTTCTCGGCGCGAACTGGTACTGGGTGATTCCGGCGCCTTTCGTCACGGTGCTGCTGATCAAGTATCAGGCGCGGCGGAGCGAGGCGGCGCGCTTCATGGTCGATCGCTGCAAACTCGAAGTCTGGTACGTCGGTCCGATCGCCAAGAAGCTTATCTTGAGCCGGTTCGCCAGTTTCTTCGCGCTGCTCTACGGCGCCGGCCTCGACGTGATGTCGGCGCTCAGAATCTCGGAAGACATCGCGGGCAACGTCGTGATCAAAGACGCCTTGCAGCAGATCTCGGCCTCGATCGAGGACGGCAAGACGCTCAGCCAGGGCATCGGCGCGACGGGCCTCTTTCCGCCGCTCGTCGTGCGCATGGTCAGCCTCGGCGAGACCACGGGCCAGCTCGATGCCGCGCTCGAAAACGTCAGCTACTTCTACGACCGCGAGGTCAGCGAATCGATCGACCGGCTCAAAGCGATGATCGAGCCGGCCATGACCGTCGTTCTCGGCGGCATACTGGGCTGGGTCATGCTCTCGGTGCTCGGGCCGATCTACGCGACGATCAGTAAGATTGGAGTCTAGCCGTGGCGACCCGTCGATTCTTTTACGTCACCCAAGAGGAGCTGATCGTCTGGCTCGAAGCGCGCGCCGCGTTCACCGAAGCGGCGCGTTTCGGCAACACGGACCGAGGTTTCCGCGATTTCTCCGACTACCTGGAGGCCGACCCGCAGCGGCAGAGCCTGATGCTCGTCGACGTGATCGAGGAAGAGTTCGCGGCCGATACCGTGCCGAAGCTGCCGCTGCGCGACCGCAATGCGCTGATCGAGCGGCGGCTGATGCGCAAGTACTCGCGGACACCGTATCGGCTCGGGCACTTTCAAGGCCGCGGGCGCTCTCGCGCCCACGAACAGGAAGTCCTCTACAGCGCCGTGTCGAACCACGAGCTTCTCGATCCGTGGCTGAAGATCCTGATCGCGCATTGCACGCCCCTGATCGGCGTGTTCTCCGTGCCGCTGCTCGGTGCCCGGCTGCTCAAGCGCATTCGCAAGCCGGCGCGGCACGCGCTCTTGCTGACGCAGCATCAGCGCTTCAAGCTCAGGCAGGTGTACCTGCGCGACGGCAAGCTCAAGAGCGCACGGCTGTCGCAGTCGCCCGGCATCGCCGATCCGTCCTACGGCGACTCGATATTCACCGAGATCCAGCGCAGCCGGCGCTACCTCGAGCGTTCTCGATTGCTCGGCGGCATGGAAGACGTGGACGTTTACATGATCACCGACGCCGATACGGCCGACCGGATCATCGCGAGCGACAAAGGCAAGGTGCCGCTCAAGTTCCATTTCGTCAAACCGCACACGGCGGCGAGGGCCGTTCGATTGTCACGGGTGCCGGATTCCGATCGGCTCGAGACGCTGTACCTGGCTGTCGCCGCGCAAGGGCGCTCGGCGCACAACTACGCCCGCCGGGGAGAGACGCACTACCACCGACTCAGCCGGGTACGCCGCGTCGTCGTCGGCGCCGCGCTGTCGTCGGCGTTCGCCTGCTCGATCGTCGGCGGCATCAACCTGATGAACGGCCTGCACACGCGTCACGCGAGCGGCGTCATCGATCAGCAGATCCGCCGCATGGAAGAGACGTTTCGCCGCGAGAACGATCGCTTCGCACCGATGCGCGCCGACTCGCACGAGATGAAGCTCGCCGTCGATACCGGCGACTACATCCTCGACAACCGCGTGCCGGTCGCGTGGGTCATGCAACAAGTGGGATCGGTGCTCGGTAGCTTTCCGCAGATTCAGGTCGACGAGCTCTCGTGGGAGCTGGAGGCGCCTGGCGACGACCAGTCGGCCGGCCAGGGCGCCCGCCGTGGCAATCAGCCGGAGGTGGTGCGCATCAAGCCGCTCCACGCCATCAACGCGGAACTCTCGGGACAGCTCGTGCCGTTCGACGGCAACCTGCGCCGCGCCTTTGCGACCATCGAGCGGCTCGCCGCAGCGCTCGAAGCGGACACGGCGTTCGAACAGGTGCAGACCATCGAGTTTCCGCTCGACGCGAGCCCGAAGTCGTCGCTCAGCGGCGAGGTCGTCAATCCCGGCATGGAGCCGGTCGCACGTTTTCGCATGCATCTGCGCCTGGCGCTGCCGCGAGGGGACGCGGCGTGAAGCCGGCAGAAGTCGATTGGCGCTATCTGCGTCAGGACACGATCGTGCCGCTCGTCACCCTGGCTGTCGCGGTCGTGCTTTCGGCCGCGAGCTACTGGTTCGTCGGCGCCGAAAAAGAGCGCTATGCGAGGATCAGCGTCGATCAAGACGTGATCAACGCCGACTACGACGCGCTGATTCTTCGCAAGCGACTGGTCGACCGCTACCATCGGCGCTACGAACGGTTCCAGGAGCAGGGCTTCATCGGTACCGAGAGTCGCCTGGATTGGATCGAGACGCTCAGAGTTGCGGCTGCAGAGCTCAAGCTGCCGAGCTTGACGTACGCCGTCGAGCCCCAGCTCGGAGTCCTCGCGCCGGTGCCGTCGACGTCTGCGGAGACGGACATCCAGATCTTCTCGAGCAGGCTCGAGCTCGAGCTCGGTCTCGTTCACGAGCTCGACCTCGTCAACCTGTTCGATCGACTGCAGTCGGCGGCGCCGGGCCTGGTCAAGGTCGATCGCTGCTCGATGCAGCGCCGCTCCGAGCCGGACGCGCTGCAGACGGCCGATCCCAACATCTTGGCGATGTGTTCGCTGCACATGTTCAGCATCATCACCTCCGACGTCATCGCCGAGGGCCCGGCGCCATGACCCGCTGTCTGTTGGCATTGTTGGCAGGCATGAGCGTCGCTTACGCCGCGGACGATCGATCGCTGTACGAATCGAACCGTGACTTGCAGCTCGGTCCGCTCTTCCTGACGCCCGCCGAGCGGCTGAGCCTCGAGGCGCGGCGCCGGCTACCCGCCGTCGATGCAGCGACGGCGTCACAGCCGGTCGTGGACGAATCAACGGCCCGAGCCGCAGCGGCGAAGAGACCCGCGGCAGGTTTCATCGTGTCGAGTTCGGGAAGACCGCTCGTGTGGATCGACGGGGAGTTCCGCGAGGTCGACCGGTCGGTGCTTGCCGATCTGCGGTTCCCCGGGGCGGTCCGCGTCCGTAAGAGCCCCGGTCCGGACACGACAGAGGCGGCACCAGACGGCGACGCTGCTGATCACGCCCCGCCGCGAACGAGCGACGCCGTGGAGCGTTGACGGTGCGCTGTGCCACGAAGGGCGGCCAGACGGGCGCGGCGCTCTTGTTGATGCTGCTCGTAGTCGTCGTCGCCGCGTCCGCGGTGCTGGTGCGTCAGCTCGGCGAGCGCGACCTGAAACGTCGGCAGCTCGACGACACGCGCGCCGCCTTGGCCGCGGCGAAAGAGGCTCTGATCGGCTACGCCGCCACTTTTCCCGACATCGTGCCGGGCGCCGCCGCGCAGCTGCCGTGTCCCGACATCGATGCCGGTGGGACATGGCCGGCCGGCGCCGCCCACACGGCGAGCTGCGGTGCCCCGGGCGTGACGGTGCTGGGACGATTGCCGTGGCGCACGCTCGGTGTCGACATACCCCGAGACGCCAGCGGATCTTGTTTGTGGTACGTCGTATCGGGCAGCTACAAGAACGCCGCTGCAGCGACGCCACCGCTGATCAATCCCGATTCGAACGGTCAACTCGAGGTGTACTCGATCGAGACCGGTGCACTGCTCGAGGGCGCGCTGGCCGATGAACGTCCGGTCGCGCTGCTGCTCGCCCCGCTCGCGCCATTGCCGGGTCAGGCGCGTACGGGGGTCGCGTCGCCGGGATGCAGCGACGATTTCGGTGCCGCCGATTTCCTCGACGCCGACACCGGCTTAGGGATCTCCAACGCCGCCTTGAGCGGCGCACCGGACGCCATCGATCGGTTTGCCGTCGCCAGCGGCGTCAACGAGCAGCACAATGATCAGCTCTTGAGCGTCAGCCGCGCCGAACTCGCCATCGCCGTTTACGGCCGGCACGATTTCGCGATTACGATGGCTGCACTGACCCGCGGCGTCGCCTCGTGCATCGCCGCGTACGGGCTCGGCAATCCGGGCGGTGCCGGCGACCGCCGGCTGCCCTGGCCCGCACCCACCGTCCTCGTGACTTATGCCGCCGACGGCGAGTACGACGACGCCGACACGGGCGTGTTCTCGGGACGCCTGGCCGACCGCGTCGACGACAGCAGCGCGCAGACCGGCAGCGCGATCGGCCGCGTGCTCGGGGATTGCGACCCGGCCTCGGCGCCGGATTGGGATCCCGCCTACATGGCGCTGTGGCGGAACTGGAAAGATCACTTTTTCTATGCCGTCGCCGAGTCCTACGAGCCCGGCGCGCCGCTGCCGACGGGGTGCGGCGCGTGCCTGTCGGTCAACGGCGCAGGTAATTACGCCGCGATCGTGCTGTTCGCGGGGCCGCGGCTCGAAGCCTTGGGACAGCGTCGCAACGCGCCGCCGTTGGACGCCGACACCAAAGGCGACATCGTGAACTACCTCGAAGGCGCCAACGCTGCCAACCATCCGTATACGGGCGGCAGCGCGGACTTCGTTTCGCAGCCCGAAACTGCGAGCTTCAACGACTTAGCCTTTTGTATCGATAGCGCGATGACCGTCGCGGCGTGCTGAGGAGTCTCGAACATGACCGGACAACGGGGATTCACACTGGTGGAGCTCGCAATCGTCATCCTCATCATGGGCCTGATCTTGGGCGGCCTCGCGATGCCGCTCGCCGTGCAGCGGGAGAATGCCCGCCTCGAGGCCGCGGAGGCACAGGCCGATCGGATTCGCGATGCGCTCATGGGGTTCGCTCTCGTCAACGGCTTTCTGCCGTGCCCGGCGACGCCGTCGTCGAACGGACTGGCCGCGGTCGCAGGTGGCGGCTGCGTCAGGCAGCATGGCTTCGTGCCGGCCTCGACGCTCGGGCTGAACGGCACCCGCAACGACGACAATCTGCTGCTCGACCCTTGGGCATCGGCGTTCCGCTACAGCGTCAGTGCATCCGACGTCGACGGCGACGGCAACTGGGACTTCACGGCCGGCGGCGAAATGGGCGACGTAACCATGGCCAGTCTGGCGCCGGAGTTGACGGTTTGCACGACCGCTGCGGGATCCACCCCCACGGCCTGCGCCGATCCTGCCAGCACACTGTCCGCGACCGCGCCCATCATCGTGTATTCGCTCGGCAAGGACTGGGCGACCTCGAACGGCGCCGATCAGCAGGAAAACGTCGGCGCGACCGTGGGTGGCGGCCCGTCCGGAACGACGTATCGGGTCGCCGGCGACGCGGTGTTCGTCAGCCGTTCGCGCTCGGTGCAGGCAGGTAACGAATACGACGACGTCGTGCTGTGGGCATCGCCGCTGCATCTGTACCAGACGCTCGTTGCCGGCGGCCAGCTACCGTAGAAGCTGCACTTGAGAAACCATCGTTAGATCAATGGATTATCGCCACACGAAAACGTGATCAGGGCGCTAAAGTTTACTGCCGCAGGGCCGATAACGACCTCGATGAACGAACGCGCTCGGCCCGCGCCGGCCGTGGCGACTACCTGACGCGAGGATTTGACATGCAAGCTTCTCATCGACGCAATCAAAGCGGCTTCACGCTGGTCGAGATAGCCATCGTGCTGGTCATCGTCGGACTCTTGATTGGCGGCGTCTTGAAAGGACGCGAGATGATCACGAACGCCAAGATCAAACGCATCGAAAACGACTTTTCGGGCGTAGCCG
>JBFGFX010000214.1:0-6492 GCA_041579335.1 Woeseiaceae bacterium
ACAACCTCTTGAAATTATTGAGCAGCACTTTTCCGGTGCTCAAGAAGCTGCACTCGCAGCCGGAGCGGCTTCGGCGACCGAAGCCTGCATCGCTTTGATTCGGCGGACTTCGCCGAGCAGCTCCTCCACCGGCGGCAGGTTGAAATCGCGCTCGAGCAAGGTCGGCACGGGCCCGAAGTGGGCGTATGCGTCGGCCAGCAGCTGCCACACCGGATCGGCGACCGAATCGCCGTGCGTGTCCACTCGGAGATCCTCCGCCTCGACGTAGTGACCGGCGACGTGGAAATATTTCACGCGGTCCGCCGGCATCGCGTACATGAATTCGCGCGCATCGTAGCGGTGGTTGATGCTATTGACGAAAATGTTATTGATGTCGAGGAGCAGGTCGCAGTCCGCTTCTTCGAGCACCGCGTTGGTAAAGTCCACCTCCGACATGCTGGTATCGGTCGGCGCATAATACGATACGTTCTCGACCGCCATGCGCTGTTCGAGAATGTCCTGTGCGCGGCGGATGCGCGCGGCGACGTATTTCACCGCCTCCTCGGTGAACGGAATCGGCATCAGGTCGTAGAGTTGGCCGTCATCCCCGGTGTAGCTCAAGTGCTCCGAGTAGAAGCGGATATCATGCTCCCGCATGAACGCTTTGACGTCATTGAGCAGCGTCTCATTGAGCGGCGCCGGCGCGCCGATGCTGAGCGAGAGACCGTGGATGACAAACGGGTAGCGCTCGGTAAAGAAGCGGAACTTCTTCGCCAGTGCGCCGCCGACGTGTATCCAGTTCTCCGGCGCGACCTCCATGAAATCGACCTCGTGGGGAGGCTTCGCCATCAGTTTGTCGAGCAGCCCGCGGCGCAGGCCCAAGCCCGCGCCCGAAACCGGGTATTGTCGGTCCGTCGTCGTCATCAAGTCCTGTCCGAAGTGGTTAGCGATGGGTCGGCTATTTAGACCATGCCTGGCCTAGGATTATTACATATGGTGGTGAAACCGAACGCCTAGCGCAGTCGCTCGAGCCGCTCGAGATACGCCTCTTGGTCGGGCGCGGCGTTGTGACGCTGGGCCTCCCAGAGCGTCTCGGCGAGGGCTTCAATCATGCAATGCTCGGCAGCGTGAGCGCCGCCCAGTCGCCTCGTCAGATCGGCATGCACGCGGGCGATTCCGGGCGGCCGGTCGATGCTCACCTGGTCCCGTACGGCGAGGTGTAAGCCCATGTGCAAGAAAGGATTCTCTTTCCCAGCGTCGGGCGTGTAGTCCGCGTCGAGTCGATCCGAGTCCATCGCAGGCAGGTACTCCGGATGCGCCTCGATTACGGCTACGATCTGCGCTTCGAGCGGCGACAGCGGCGCGTCTTCCTCCGCTTTGCGCCAGGCATCCCGGTACATCCGGCGGAGCTCCGCGCGATCGTGGCCGAAGATCACGTCGCGGCCTCGGGCGGCGTCTTCCGCCGGTACTCGCACAGATCGGCGATCGCGCAGGCAGGGCAGTCGGGCTTGCGCGCTTTGCACACGTAGCGGCCGTGCAGAATCAGCCAGTGGTGCGCGTTCTTCTTGAACTCGTCCGGGGTCAATCGCAGCAATCGCTTCTCCACTTCCAACGGCGTCTTGCCGGTGGCGATTCCCGTCCGGTTCGACACCCGGAATATGTGCGTATCCACGGCAATCGTCGGTTCGCCGAAAGCCGTATTCAAAATCACGTTCGCGGTCTTACGACCGACACCCGGCAGCGCTTCCAGCGCTTCGCGGCTAGCCGGTACCTCCCCGTCGTGTTCGTCCACGAGTATGCGACAGGTCTTGATGATGTTTTCCGCCTTCGTGTTGTACAGGCCGATGCTCTTGATGTAGCGTTTCAGCCCGGCGACGCCGAGGTCGAGAAACGCCTGCGGCGTGTTCGCCACTGGGAACAGCTTCTGCGTCGCTTTGTTGACCCCGACGTCGGTTGCCTGCGCCGACAATATCACCGCGACGAGCAACTCGAACGGCGAGCGGTAGTCGAGCTCGGTCGTGGGATTCGGATCGCGCTCGCGCAGACGAGCAAAAATCGCGGTTCGCTTCTCTCGGTTCAAGGTTCCGTCGGCGCGCGATACTCAGCCGAGCCTGGCGTTAGCGTGACGCGCGGCGAATCGGCTCGAACGTCGGCGGCGATGATCCCAATAATTCTTGCCGGCAACCGCCAGGGCGAGTGCAAAAAACGCGCCTGGCGGCAGGACTGCGAGTAGGAAGCCGCCGTCGGTGATCACGAAGCCGGGCAGCGCGTCCCCGCCGACGAGCATGTCGAGCCGGGCCATGATCGAACCCTGGCCCACGAGCTCGCGAAACGCGCCGAGCACGCACAACAGTGCGGCAAACCCGAGTCCCATTGCAATGCCGTCGACGAGGCTTGCACCGGCCGGATTGCGCGACGCAAACGCCTCGGCGCGCGCGACGATCGCACAGTTCGTCACGATCAGCGGGATGAAGATGCCGAGCGACCGATCCAACGACGGAAACCACGCTTTGAACAAGAGCTCGATGCAGGTGACCAGACTCGCAATGATCAACACGTACATGGGAATGCGAATCTCATCGCGGATGAACGAGCGCGTCAGCGACACCAGGAGATTCGAGCAGCTGACGACGAACAGCGTTGCGATACCGAGCCCCAGTCCGTTGACGAACGTGTTGGTGACCGCAAGCAGCGGGCAGAGACCCAGAAGCTGCACCAGTCCGGGATTGTTGTCCCACAGGCCGTTCTTGAGCGTTCGCAGCATGTCGGTGGTTTCGTTCATTCGTCGCTGTCAGCCGGCGCCGGGTCGACCATCGCAAAAACCGTATCGCGATTCTGCTCGAAGTATAGCAACGTCCCCTTGATCGCCTCGACCACGGCCCGCGACGTGATCGACGCGCCGGTGAGCTGGTCGAATGCGCCGCCGTCGCGTTCGATCGCCCAGCGTTCCTCGCTCGGGGCCGCCAGCGAGGTGCCCGAGAACTGTTCGATCCAATCGGACTTCGTCGACTCGATGCGATCGCCGAGGCCCG
Source organism: Woeseiaceae bacterium (assembly GCA_041579335.1). Taxonomy (GTDB): domain Bacteria; phylum Pseudomonadota; class Gammaproteobacteria; order Steroidobacterales; family Woeseiaceae; genus JBFGFX01. The sequence goes on from JBFGFX010000214.1 coordinate 3,012, forward strand.
GCGTTTCCCGGTGCTCCAGGACCCGCACGCGCGTGACGGCACCGCGGGCGTCGACGCCGATGAGCAGCTTGATGGGACCGGAATAGCCGTCGCGCGGCGTGACGACGAACAGCGCCGCGATCGGCTCGTTATCGGCGTAGACACGGTAGATCGTCGCAGGCTCCCTACCCGGCAGTGCGTGCGGCGATGGAATCGTGATCGTCGAGTCGGACAGCCGGCCGTCGTACTCGATACCCTCGAGCACCGGCTTCAAGCTCCGTTCGAGAAACGCCTGTTCGTTTGCGGCAATTCGCTCTGCGGTCATGTCGTAGGTAAACGCGACAAGCGCGGCGCAGATGGCCGCCAAAACCGCCAACGTCAAGCCGGTTGACCAGACGGATGCCGGTTGTTCCGCGGGTTCGGTCGCCATCAATTGTGGCCCCAACGTCTCTTCGGGTGACCGACGATGTGCGGGCGCGTGACGTAGTCGATCGCGGGGACCGCCATGTTCATCAATAGCACCGAGAAAGCGACGCCGTCCGCGTAGCTGCCCCATCGCCGAATGATGTAGATCAAGATGCCTATCCCCAAACCGTAGATCAGCCGGCCACGGTCACTGGTTGCCGCGGACACCGGGTCGGTCGCGACGAAGAACGCGCATAGGATCGCCCCGCCGCTGAAGAGGTGAAAGCCCGGGCTCGCGTGCACGCCGGGCTCGAGGACGTAAAAGAGTCCCGACGGCACGAGCAGGCCGAGCAGCACGCCGGTGGGAATCTGCCAGCGGATGATCTTGCGCAGCAGCAGCCAGGCGCCGCCGATCGCGGTGAAGTTGCCGATCCATTCCCAGCCGCGCCCGCCGAAATCGCCCATCATCGAATACGCACGGAGCTCGTCGAACGTGCGCATATTCGCGAGCCCGGACGTCACCATGTCGAGCGGCGTCGCGCGAGTGACCGCGTCGAAGGTCAGATAGTCCGGCAGGCTTCCGGTCAGCGTGTAGCGCAGCGTTTCCAAGATCGTCACGTAGTGATAGTCGAGGTCTCCCATACGCGGCGCCGTCCACAGATTGAGATACATCGGGAACGCGACGAGTGCGACGACGTAGCCCGCCATGGCGGGGTTGAAGATGTTGAAGCCCAAGCCGCCGTAAACGTGCTTGGCGACGACGATGCCGAACAGCGACGCGGTGGCCGTGACCCACCAGGGCGTCAGCGCGGGCAGCGCGAACGCTAGCAATACCGCCGTCACCAGGGCGCTGAGATCGGTAAGGCCCTCCCGGGCCGAGCGGCCGCGCAGGCGCAGCATCACGGCCTCGCCGCCGGCACAGAACAGCGATGCGATAAGCAGGTTGAAGACGAAGCCGAAACCGAAGTACCAGACGTAGGCCAGCGCGGCGGGGATCAGCGCCAGCAACACGTGCAGCATCACGGCCGGCACGCTGGTGGACGGCGTGACGTACGGCGCATCCCGTCGGGCGAATTCCACGACTAGTCGTCCTCGGCCGGATCGGAGTCGACCTTGCTCTTCACGCGCTCCATGATCGCCTTGATCGCACCGGCTCCCGCTTTCTTCGCGGCTTCTTTCTGCGCGGCCAGCTCCTGTTCGCGTTTGAGCTTCTCGACCTCGAGACGCTGAGTTCGCGACTCGAAGCGCCGGCGTGCGCGCTCGGCGCGCGCCTTCTCGTCGGCGAGCTCCTGCATGCGCGCCTTGGCCTGGCGAAAGTCGGCCGTTAGCGGTATGTGACTCGGGCAAACCAGGTCGCAACAGCCGCACTCGATGCAGTCGGTCAGTCCGAATTCCCTGAGCTTCGCCTCGTTGTCCGCGCACGCGTACCAGAAGAGCTGCTGCGGCTGCAGCTGAACCGGGCAGACGACGGCGCACTCGCCGCAGCGGATGCACTGTTTCTCGTCGCTCAAAGGCACGGCCTTCGACAGGACCAGCACGCAGTTGGTCGCCTTGACGATCGGTACCCGATCGGTGGTCACGGACTTACCCGTCATCGGGCCGCCAACGACCATGTGGTGGGCGCGGTCCGTATAGCCGCCCGCCAGCTCGATGATGTCGGCGATGGGCGTTCCGATGCGCGCCAAGACGTTCACCGGCGTATGCACGCCATCGCCGGTGACCGTCGTGATTCGCGATATCAGCGGCTCGCCGGTAATGATCCAGCGATGGACCGCGGCGGCGGTGCCGACGTTCTGTACCACGCAGCCGACGTCGGTCGGCAGCCCGCCGGTCGGCACCTCGCGGTTGGTGACGAGCTGCACGAGCTGATCTTCCGCGCCTGACGGGTAGATTGTCGGTACCTGCTTGAGCGTGATGCGCGGATCGTCGAGAGTCTTGAGCGCATCGACCAATGCGTGAATAGCCTCCTGCTTGTCGCTCTCGAGGACGACGTAGCATTGCGGCAGGCCGAGCGCGTGCAGCAGAATCTGGGCGCCACTCAATACCTCGTCCGCGTAGTTGCGCATCAGCATGTCGTCACAACTGATGTACGGTTCGCATTCGACGCCGTTCAGGATCAGATACTCGAGCGGCAGGGTCGACGCCTGCATGAGCTTCTGTGCCGTCGGAAACACGGCGCCGCCCAATCCGACGATGCCGCCGTACAGGATCCTGTGGAGCAGCGTCTCCGGATCGAGCTCGCGGTAGTCGAGAATGATATCGGCGTTATCGATCGCCTCGTCGCGACCGTCGCATTCGATGACGACGCACGGTGCGGGACTGCCGTGCCGCCGAGACACCGGCCACGGTTCGATGGCGACGATCTTCCCGGACGACGAGGCGTGCACCGGTGCGCTGAGTGCGCCCTCGGCATCCGCCACGAGCTGACCTTTTAGCACCCGTTCGCCGATGCTCACTATCGGCTGAGCGGGGTCGCCCACGTGCTGCGTGATCGGCAGAATCAGCTGACTCGGCACGGCCGCGATGCGAATGTCTCGCGCGGTTGACGCTTCCTTCTCGGTCGGCAACCGCAGGCCGCCGTGCAGCTTGCCGAGGTCGTATGTCGGCGCGCCTTCGCTCAATGCACGGCCTCCATCGTGATGCAGTCCACCGGGCAGGGCTCGACGCACAGCTCGCAGCCGGTGCACTCGGAGACGATGACCGTGTGCATGAACTGGTGAGCGCCGACGATCGCATCCACGGGACAGGCGACACGACAGTGCATGCAGCCGATACACCGCGCCTCGTCGATCACCGCCACGGTTCGGGTCGCCGCGGCGGGCATGGCGAGCGCCGTTCTCTCGCGGCCGAGCAGCGCCGCGAGCCGAGCGACCGTCTCCTCACCGCCGGGTGGGCACAGATTGATGTCGGCGTCGCCCGCGACGATCGCCTGCGCGTACGGCCGGCAACCGGGATAGCCGCACTGGCCACACTGGGTCTGCGGCAAGAGCTCGTTCACGCGTTCAACCACGTCGTCGGCATTTCCTGGCAGCCGCCGGCTCGCCAAGCTCAGCAACAGGCCCGCGGCGAGCGCGAGCAGCGAGAGTACGATGACGGC
>JBFGFX010000215.1:0-6488 GCA_041579335.1 Woeseiaceae bacterium
GCTGCGGATGACCCAGCGATCGATGCTCGGCGTGATGCTGTAGCGCTCCGCCGCCTCGATGAAGAGGCCCGGCGAGATGATGCCGCCGTTCTCGTCGCGCATCCGGAGCAGAATCTCGTAGTGCGCACCCTCCTCGTCGCCCTGCAGCGGCTGGATCGTCTGGCGGAACAACTCGAAGCGGTTCTCCTCGAGCGCATTGTTGATCCGGGCCGCCCACTGCATCTCGCGGCGCCGGCGCATCAGGTCGATGTCGTTTTCCTGGAAGCTGTGAATCCGGTTGCGGCCCGCTTCCTTGGCCGCGGCACAGGCGCTGTCCGCCGCGCTCAGCAGCGCGGCGACGTCTTCGTTGTCCGCCGAAATGGGTACGACGCCGATGCTGACGCCGAGCCGGAAGCTGCGGTCGTCCCACATGAACTTGTACTCGCTGATCGCGACACGTAGCGCTTCCGCGGTCTGCATCGCCTCGTCCAGCGAGCAGCTTTCGAGCAGCACCCCGAACTCGTCGCCGCCGAGCCGCGCGAGGGTGTCGCGCCAGCGGATCTTCGACTTCAACAGCGCACCGAGCTGGCCGAGCAGCGCGTCACCGGCGCTATGCCCGCAGGAGTCGTTGACGATCTTGAACTGGTCGAGATCGAGGTAACAGAGAGCGTACGAAGTCTCCCGCGCCTTCGCGCTCTTGAGCGCCCGTTCGAGGCGGCTCTCGAACTCCCGGCGATTGACGAGCCCCGTCAGGATGTCGTGGCTCGCGTGGTAGCTGAGCCGGCGGTTCAGCTCCCGGGATTCGCTGACGTCATGGAAGACCAGCACACCGCCCGTCACGTTGCCCTTGCCGTCGCGGATCGGCGACGCCGTGCTCTCGATATAGAGTTCGTTGCCGTCGCGGCGGATCAAGAGCGTCGGGCGCACCGACTTGATCGCACGGTCACGGCGGATCGCGACCGCGAGCGGGTTTTCGAGCGGTTCACAGGTCTCTTCGTGGAAGCCGCGGAAGATCTCGTCGATGGGCCGACCGCTACCGTCGTCGACCTTCCAGCCGGTCAGGTCTTCCGCCACCGGGTTGATATATTCGACCATGCAATCGGCGTCCGTCGTGATCACGCCGTCGCCGATCGACTGCAGCGTGATCTGGGCGCTTTCCTTTTCCCGGAACAGCGCCTCTTCGTAGAGCTTGCGCTCGGTGATGTCGACCTCGACGCCGAGGAGCCTGAGCAAACGCCCGTTCGGGTCGACGACGGCCTTGGCGCGGCTGCTCATCCAGCGCCAGTCGCCGTTCTTGTGCTTCATGCGATGCACCGACTCGAAAAACGGCGTTTTGCCCTCCAGATGCTCGCGCATACGTGTCTGCACGCGCGCCATGTCGCCGGGGTGCACGAGGTGATACCAGTCGAGCAACAGGTCCTCTTCCTCGGCATCGTAGCCGAGCATGCTCTTCCAGCGGCGCGACAGCTTGATACGCTTGGATTCCCCGTCGAAGTCCCAGATGCCGTCGTTCGCGGTCATCGCGATCAACGAATTGCGTTCCTCGAGCTCCGCGAGCACGCGTTGGTCATGCAGGCGCTCGAGCCCGGACGCGAGGGAAGCGCCGACGAGCTTGAGAAACAGGTGCTGGCTCGCATCCCAGCTCTCGACGGGATGCTCGTTGGCGAAGGCCAAGAACCCGGCCACCTCGTGGTTCACGGCAAAGCCGATGACCAAAATCGCCCCGATGTGCAGCTCCGCGAGGCGCTCGAGTTCCGCCTGCGCCTGCCGCGATCCGTTGAGCGTGTCCGCCACCTCGATGACCTTCAGCGGGCCTAGGCGCTCGCAGAGCCAGGGCCAGTCGGCGAGGCGCTCGCCGCTCAGTAGCTGCGGATTAAAGCTGACGAATCCCGTCGCAGCCGCAAGCACGGTCTCGAACGTGTCGCCATCGGCATCGAAGAGCACGACGAAAGCGGCATCGCAGCCGGCCGCCTCCGGCAGGTCTGCAATATTCGTCTCGAGCTGTTCGGCGCAGCGCTCGCGGTGGAGATTCTGGAGGCCGATTGCGATCTTGGTCTGCAGCGCATCGGCGGCGCCGCGGGTGCGTTCGCCGACTCTGGGACGGCGAAGCCGTACGCTCGTCGTTGTATTGCTATCGGGCGGTGAACTCACTGAACATAATTCCCGCACGCTCTGCGTGGCCCCCGTGATGGCGGTTATTTTGACATGTCGTGAAAGGAATACAAGATAAGTCGCTGTATTTTTTTAGGGTTTTGAATTAATGCTGCACCGTCTGTCAACCGCGGCCGAGCCGGCCCGTTACAACCCTGTCTATCGCAAACTGCATCAAGGAGAGACGCATGTACGCTCGAGACTTCCGGCTCGTCGCCTGCCTCCTGGTTTCAATCACGCTCGGCGCCTGCAGTGGCGGCGCCGGTACCAACGCGAACTCACCGCCCCCTGCCGCCGCGACCTGTGATCCGGCCGACCCGGCGACCGCCGGCGAATGCGGTACGGTGCTCATCGGCTTTACCGATGCGGACGGTGATTTTCTCACCTACACCGTCGACGTGCTCGGCCTGACGCTGGAGACCGCGAACGGCCGTACGGTCGAGGTCATCCCGCGGTCCACTCGCATCAACTTCACGGACTACGTCGACCTGACGGAGCTCGTCACGGCGGCGACCGTGCCCCCGGCGACCTACGTCGCCGGCACGATTCGCCTCGACTACTCGGCCGCCGAGATCTTCGTCGATGCTGACGGGGCAGCGAAAGAAGCCGTGGTCACGGACTCGAGCGGCACGCCGCACACCCGGACCGAGCTCAGGATACGGCTCGCGAACCGCGACCAGCTCACGATCGTCAAGGGCAAGGCCGCGCTGCTGCAGCTCGACTTCGATCTCGAAGCGTCGCACGCCGTCGACATCACGCCGATGCCCGCGACCGCGGCGCTCGAACCGTTCATCCTGGCCGAAGTCCAGCCCGTCGACGAGAAGACGATCCGCGTCCGCGGGCTCCTGGTCGAGGTGGACGAAGACGCCTCGACCTACACGGTCAACGTCAGGCCGTTTCTTGATCGCGCCGGCGATTTCGGGCGCGTGACCGTGCATGTCGACGCCGAGACCGAGTTCGAGGTCGACGGTGAGCTCTATTCGGGTTCGGCCGGCCTGCGCGCTCTCGCCGCTGCCGGGCCGGGCACGCCGACGGTCGCCAAGGGCGTCCTGACGCTCGCTGACCGCAGATTCCTCGCCGACCTCGTGCTGGCCGGCTCCAGCGTTCCGGGCACCGACCGCGATGCGGTCGTCGGCAACGTGATCAAGCGCGACGGCAATTTCCTGACGATTCGCGGCGCGACCCTTATCTTCAACGACCGGCGCGCCCATTTCCATGATGACGTCGTCGTCGAAGTGGGCCCCGAAACGAAGGTCTTTCGCGATGGTCATCGCCTCTCCGACCTCACGATCGACGCAATCTCGATCGGCCAGCGACTCACCGTCTACGGCTCGGTGCCGGACGCGACCACCGACGCACTCGCACCGCAGATCCTCTTCGACGCGACCCAGGGTGCCGTACGCATGCACGTGACCCATCTGCTCGGCACCGTCAACTCGGTCATGCCGGGCGAGCTGGAAATGACGCTGCACGCGATCGATCGCCGTCGCGCGAAGATCTTCGACTTCGCCGGCACCGGCATGAGTCCGGACGTCGATGCCGATCCGGCGCACTACCAGGTCGAAACCGGCACGCTCACGCTGGCCGCACTCGCCGAGGGCCGGCCCGTCGTCGCCTGGGGCTTCCCGACGGCGTTCGGCACGGCACCGCCGGATTTCCGCGGCCGTACGATCATCGATTACACCGACGTGCGCAGCACGCTCGGCATCGCCTGGCGCGCCGCGGGGACGGCCGCGCCGTTCCTCCGCCTGGGCGAGGACGGTATCGTGCTGGACCACGGCAACGAGGACATCGGCGAACGCCATCACATCAAGCACGGTCCGGTCCTGATCGACCTGCTCGCACTGCTGTCGGACACGACGATCGTGCCGCGGGAGACGGACCGCAAGCTGTTTGCCATCGCGTCCGGCGACAGCCTGCGCCAGTATGCCGACTTCGCGGATTTCGTCGCCGACCTGGCGCTCAGCCTGGACGGCGCGACGCGGGCGCGGTCGATGTTCGCGCGCGGTCACTACGATCGCGAGAGCAACGTGCTGACCGCCTACACGATCGGCGTCTTCCTGATCGAGCCGCAATGAGTGCGTGACGCCCCGACCCCCATCGGGTCGCGCCACCGGCAGAGCCCCGCATCATCCGATGCGGGGCTTTTTTTCAGGTGGATGCCTGCAAATCCGCCAGGTAGCCGCGGATGTCTTCGCGGAGCGCCGCTTCCTCGGCTTCCCAGCGCGCCGTCGCGGCCCGGACCCGTGGATCGGCGATGAACTCCCGGTACTGCGCCATCGCGTAGGCCCGCTCCCAGCCCAGGTGCATCGCCACCGGCTCAGTGAACACCTCTTCCAGCGCGACCTCGATCGCTGCATCCGTTTTGCCCCTGAGCGCGAGGATCGCGACCCGGGTTTGCGGGTCCGATTTCGGATCGAACCCGTAGGCGCGGGCGATCTCGAGCATCTTCTCGATCTGCGCGTCCAGCGCCGCGGGCGTCAGCGTCGTGTACCAGGCATCGAATGCCGTGTACTGGGCCGAACGGTACTTGAGCGGCGTCGCATCGTTCTCGATATCGAGGATGCCGGGCGCTTCGCGCTCCAGGTAGCCGAATTCGTCAGTTACGGTACCCAGCCGCGTTGCGACCTGCAGCAGGTGCTGTACGGCGCCGCCGAAAGCATGGTACCGGTCGTCGACGTCAGCCTCGATCGCGCGGCGCGCGACGGCCATGCTGCGCTCCTCGTCGCCACGGGCGATCGCACGCAAGAGCTCGATCCGGTGTGCGATCTCGCTCGTCGGCGCGATCGCGAGCACGCGGTTGCGGAAATCGTCGCCCTCCTCGACCAGCTCCAGCTCGTAGAGCAGCGACGCGACGATGCCGGGCAACTCGTGGTCCTTCGGATCGACGGCGATCGCCTTCAGCATCTGCCGCATGTATTCGACGCCGTCGTTTTCCTGCAGCCCGATGCCCGCAAGGATCGCGTAGGCATTCGGCTGCTGCGGCTCGATCTCCAGGGAGCGCGTGAGCGCCGCCCTCGCCTCGTCCCGCCGCTCGAGGTCGCCGTAGAGGGCGCCGAGTTCGTAATGGATCTGCGCGTTGAGCGGATCCTGCCCGAGCGCCGTCTGCATGACCGCGAGCGCACGCTCGGGCTGCTTCGTGCCCTTGTACATGCGCACGAGCAGCGTCCGCACGTTCAGGTTTTCCGGATCGGCGTCCAGCAGCGCCTCGAGTTCGTCGATCGCCGTGAACAGGGCCTGCCCGTCACCGTCCCTGGCCGCGAGCAGCGCATCGGCGTACTGCCGGAGCGCGCCGGCGCTCACATCGTCCGGCGTCTCTGCCAGAACCTGGTCGGTAATCGCGAGTATGTCGACCAGCGCGTCGTCTTCACTCGTGAGCCCGGTCTCCACCTGGGCGAGATAGTTGTAGGCCAGCTCCGTCTTGGCCTCCAGGAAATCGGGATCGATGGTCAGGGCGCCCTTGAGCAGGTCCTCGGCCGCCTGCAGGCCCCCGTAGGAGTACTTGGCGCGCTCGTTCAGAGCCTGCAGGTAGAGATCGAAGGCGTCGGCGTCGGAAGTACTCACGCCCGCGATGGCCGGTCCCGCCGGCGTGTCGAGCAGCGACGCAGACAGCGCCGTGCCGACTTCGCCTGCAATCTCGTCCTGGATCGCAAAGATGTCGTCGAGCGTGCGATCGTAGACCTCCGACCAGAGGTGGAAACCGTCTGCGGCCCGGATGAGCTGCGCCGTGATCCTGACGCGATCGCCCACTCGTTGCACACTGCCCTCGAGCACGTGGGCGACGCCGAGCGTGCGCGCGATCTCCCCCACGGGTGCGTTCTTGCCCTTGAACGCGAAGCTCGACGTCCGCGCCGCCACCTTGAGATCCGGGATCTGCGTCAGCATGTGCAACAGCGTTTCGGTCAACCCGTCGGAGAAATATTCGTTGTCCTCGTCGCGCGACATGTTGACGAAGGGCAGAACGGCAACAGAGGCCTGGCTTACAGGCAACGCTCCGGCTGTCGGCACATCGCCGCTCTGGCGTGCACTGAACAGCCCCAGGAAAACGATCAGCACCACGACGGCACCGATCGTCACGTAGTCGAGCGTGCGCCGCCGCAGGCTGCCGGGTTCCGCCTCGCGTTCGACCTCGTGATCCCGTTTCAGCCCGTCCGGCGTGAGTTCGAAGAACCACGCAACGAAGACGGCGGGAAGGAATCCGAACGCAAAGATCAGGATCACCGCGCGCGAGGTCCAGTCCGGCGCCCCGAGCGTCGGGAGGATGGTTGTCAGCACCTCGGTCAGGAGCCAGCCCACGACGAGGTAGGCAGCGGCAACGCGGAATACGTTGCGCCGCCTCAATTCGTCGAACAATGACA
>JBFGFX010000216.1:0-6433 GCA_041579335.1 Woeseiaceae bacterium
ACGAAACCTTCCGGGACATGGGCATCGCGTACTCCGTCGGCCTGATCCTCATCTACCTGCTCGTCGTCGCGCACTTCCGCTCCTACCTGCTGCCGCTCATCATCATGGCGCCCATACCGCTGACGATCATCGGCGTGATGCCCGGACATGCGCTGCTCGGCGCCAGTTTCACCGCGACGTCGATGATCGGCATGATCGCCCTCGCCGGCATCATCGTCCGGAACTCGATTCTGCTCGTCGATTTCATACAGGATGAGACCCGCAGGGGCGCCGACCTCGAGGAGGCCGTGATCCGCGCGGCTGCGGTGCGGGCGAAGCCGATCCTGCTGACCGCACTGGCCGCGATGCTCGGCGCGCTGTTCATCCTCGACGACCCGATCTTCAACGGCCTCGCGATCTCGCTCATATTCGGCATCCTGGTCTCGACGCTGCTGACCCTCGTCGTAATCCCGGTGCTGTACTACGGTTTCCGCGACATGCTGCACCAGCCGGCCGCGTAAGCCGGGTGCCTCAGACGCGCAGCGAACCGAGATTCTCGACCGAGGAGTCGAGCTGTTCCTTGTCCCGTCTGAACGTCGGTTCGCTCTGCAGGTAGAAGCCCAGCAGCTCGCCGAGTGCAGCGAGGCTCTGTTCGTGGCAGCGCTCGTAGCCGTGCGTCGCGTCGGTGCCGAAACAGACCAGCGCCGTGCGAATGTCGTTGCCTGCCTCGATCGCCGATGCGCTGTCGCAGCGGTAATAGCGGAACACGTCGCGCTTGTGGCGGATACCATGCTCCTCCGCGAGCGCCAACAGCTTGTGCGTCAGGTGGTAGTCGAACGGCCCCGACGAGTCCTTCATGCAGATCGTCACGCCGAATTCGTCGGAGTTCTGGCCCGGTGCCGAGGGGCCGGCGTCGATCGTCACCATCTCGGACACGTCGCCATGCAGGACGCCGGACGCGCCTGATCCGACCTCCTCTGAAATCGTGAACAGCAGGTGGCAGTCCATCGGCAGCTTGATCCCGCGCCGGACGACCTCGCGCGCCACGCCGAGCAAAACCGCCACGCCGGCCTTGTCGTCCAGATACCGGGAGCAGATAAAACCCGTTTCGGGCATGTAGGTCTCGGTGTCGAGCGCGATGAAGTCGCCGACGTTGACGCCGAGCGCTTCGAGATCGGCGCGGCTGTAGAGCGGATGGTCGATGCGCATCTCGACGGTGTCCCAGCTGACCGGCAGGGTGTCGATCTCCGTGTCGTAGGTGTGCCCGGACGCCTTGACCGGCAGGATCGTGCCCTCGAATTGCCCGTTGTCGGAATAGATCGTCGCACGCGCGCCCTCCGCGAAGCGGCTGGACCACGTGCCGATCGGGGTCAGCTTGACGCGACCGTTGTCCTTGAGTTCCTTCACCATCGCGCCCAGCGTGTCGAGATGCACGACGATCGAACGATCGGGGCTGCAGATTTCCCCGCTCAGGTCGGCGCGTATCGCGCCGCGCCGTGTCAGTTTGTACGGAATTTCGAGTTCATCCAGCTGGCGACACGTGTAGCGCACGACTTCGTCGGTGAATCCGACCGGGCTCGGAATGGCGAGCAGCTCGGCGAGCGTCCGGCGGACATAGTCCATGTCCGGTGTGATCTTCTTCATGCGCTAACTCCCTGGGACTGCGCGGTTTGCGGGAACAGGTAGTCGATGAATTTTTCTGCGGTGGGCTGCGGCTCGTGGTTCGCGAGCCCGGGCCGTTCGTTGGCCTCGATGATCCGGTATTCCGACTTGTCGGCGCCCGCCACCATCAGGTCGAGCCCCACGACCGGGATATCCAGCGTCTCCGCCGCGCGGACCGCTGCGCGCGCCAGCTCCGGGTGCAGGCGCCGGGTCACGTCGTGGAGCGTCCCGCCCGTGTGCAGGTTCGCGGAATCGCGTACCTGCACCACGTCGCCCTCGCCGGGGACGGTATCGAGCGACAATCCGGCGCGCTCGACGCCGCGCTGCGTCTCGGCGTCGATCGGGATGCGGCTCTCGCCGCCGGTCGCGGCCGCACGCCTGCGGCTCTGTTTCCGGATCAGGGTCTCGATGTCGTCGACGCCGTTGCCCGTAATCCGGGCCGGCCGCCTGATCGCCGCGGCCACGACCTCCCGGTCGATGACGATGATGCGGAGGTCATCGCCTTCTGCATGCTCCTCGAGCATGACTTCGCCGCAGAAGCCGCGGGCTTCTTCTATCGCGGACCGCATCTCGGCCGGGTCCGTGATGCCGACGCTGACGCCCTGGCCCTGCTCGCCGCGCACCGGTTTCACGACGATCCTGCCGTGTGCCTCGAGAAACTGCTCGTCCGCGGCATCGTCGCCTGCGACCCGATTGTCCGGTACGGCAAGTCCGGCCGCCGCGAGCAGGCGCTGCGTCACGCGCTTGTCGTCGCAGCGGCTCATCGCGACCGAGGAGGTCATATCGCTGAGGGATTCGCGGCAGTCGATCGAGCGCGCGCCGCTCGACAGCTTGAAATAGCCTCGTTCCGCATCGACGAGTTCCGCCGCGATGCCGCGCCGGCGTGCCTCGTCGACAATGATCCGTGCATAGGGATTCAGGTCGTCGTCGCTCGCCTTCGGCGCCGTGTAGAGCGGTTCGTTGATCGCGTTCTTTTTCTTGATGCAGAAGATGGGCACGCGCTGGAAGCCCATTTTCTCGTACAGCCCGATGACCGCTTCGTTGTCGTGCATGACCGAAAGATCCATGTAATCGCGGCCGCGGGCGAGATAGTGATCGGCGAGGGTCGCCGTCAGCGCCCGGCCGACGCCTGGCTGGGCCGCCTGCGCGTCGACCGCGAGCGCCCAGAGGCTCGATCCGTTCTCGACGTCGTCGAATGCGCGCCGGTGATCCACACCCATCACGGTGCCGATGATGGCGCCCGTGCCGTCGTCTTCGGCCACGAAGTGCGTGAGCATCTTCGACGAGATTTCCCGTGCGACGAAATCGCTGTCCGCCGGCACCATGTTCCGCCCTGCGAGCAGGCGGCTGATCGCCGTGGCGTCGGCGTCGTCACGGGCACGCCGCACGCGGAAGCCGCGCGGGATTACCCGCGATGCCCGGTGGTTGTGCAGCCACAGGCGGTAGGTGTGAGACGGATCCAGGAACAGCTCTTGCGGCCGCTCGGCCAGCACCACGTGCGGGTCCTTGATGTAGAGGGCGATGTTGCGCTGGTTCGGCGCTTCGTCGCAGATCGCCTCGGCAAGGCGCTCGTTGTCGTCGAACGTATGCGCAAAAATCAGCTTGCCCCAGCCGCAGTCGATCTCGGCAGCGGCTGCGAGCTGTCGTCCCTTCACGCGTTTCGGCGCGTCCCAGTTCCGGAGCGTCGGCGCGCCCTGCCGGTCGACGCGGTGCCTGGTCCGGTCCGCGTTCATGCCGCCCTCCGGTCCACATGCCGCTGCAGCCACGCCTCGAGGACGGCCAGCTGCCACAGCTTCGAGCCGCGCAGCGGCGTCAGGTGAGCCTCCGGGTCGTCGAGGAGTTCGTCGACGTATTCCCGCCGGAACAGGCCTCGCTCCCTGGCGGCGCGGTTACCCAGCGTATCCTTGACGAACTCGAGGCTGCGCCCGCTCAGATACTTGAGCTCCGGTACCGGGAAATAGCCCTTGGGCCGGTCGATGACGACGTCCGGGATGACGCGCCGGGCCATTTCCTTCAGGACGTACTTGCCGCCCCCGTCGACCTTCAGCGCCGGTGGAATCCGGGCGGCGAGTTCGACGAGTTCGTGATCGAGGAACGGTACGCGCGCCTCGAGCCCCCAGGCCATCGTCATGTTGTCGACCCGCTTGACCGGATCGTCGACCAGCATGACCGTCGAGTCGAGGTGAAGCGACTTGTCTATCGCGCTCCCGGCGTCGGCGTCCGCGAAGTGGCGCACGACGAAAGCCGTACTCGCATCGCCGTTGACGAAGTCGGGAGAGACGGCGCGGCCGAATTCAGCGTGATCGCGGTCGAAAAAGAATTCCTGGTAGGCCGCGACCGGGTCCTCGCTGTCCATGAGCGGTGGGTACCAGTGATAGCCGGCGAACACCTCGTCGGCTCCCTGGCCGCTCTGCACGACCTTGACGTGCTTCGAGACTTCACGGCCGAGCAGGTAGAAGGCGATGTTGTCGTGGCTCACCATCGGCTCCGACATCGCGTCGAGGCAGTCCGGCAGATGTTCGAAGAGTTCCGCGGAGTCGATCTCGATCTTGTGATGCTCGGTGCCGAATTCACGCGCGACGATGTCGGAGTATTCGAACTCGTTGCCGGCTTCGCCGCCGCGGGATTCGAAGCCGACCGAAAAAGTCTGCAGGTTGTCGGGGATCAGCCGCGCGAGCAGGCCGGTGATCAGGCTCGAGTCGAGGCCGCCCGACAGCAGCACGCCGACCGGCACGTCGCCCGTCGTGCGGCGGCGGACGGCGGCGTCGAGCGCCGCCGCGACGCGCTCCTGCCACTCGCCGAAGTCGACGTCGGCATCACCGTCGATGCGCCGGAACGCCGGGCGCCAGTACACGTCCTGGCGCTGCTCGCCGTTGGCTTTGATGGTCACCCGGGTCGCCGGTGGCAGCTTCCTGACCGGCGCGAGGATCGTCCGGGGCGCGGGCACGACGGAATGGAAGGTCATGTAATGATGCAGCGCTGCCGCATCGATCGGCATGTCCCCGTCCGAGGTCGCGGTCAGCGCCGTGAGCGACGAGGCGAAGCGCAGACCGCCCGGCTCTTCGGCGAGGTAGAGCGGCTTGATACCGAGTCGATCGCGCGCGAAGAAAACGTCGCCGCTGGCGCGGTCGTGTAACGCAAAGGCAAACATACCGTTCAGGCGCTCGACGCAGGCTTCTCCCCACTCGTTGAATGCGCGCAGGATGACCTCGGTATCGGAGCGCGAAAAGAATTCGTGTCCGCGGGCCACGAGGCGATCGCGAAGATCGTCGTGGTTGTAGATGCAGCCGTTGAAAACGATCGTCCGGCCGCTGGCTTCGTCGTGCATCGGCTGCGCGGCGCGCTCGCTCAGGTCGACGATCTTCAGGCGCCGGTGCCCGACCACGACGCGCCCGAAGTCGGACAGGCCCTCGCTGTCGGGCCCGCGCCGTTCCTGCAGCTGCATCATCTTCCGCACGCGATCCGCCGACGCATCGCGGCCGTCGTAGCGGATTTCTCCGGCAATTCCGCACATCGTTCGTCTCTCCCGCCGCGGGACTCAGGCGAGCTCGAGCTTGCCGTCGTCGTTGATGTCGAGGCTGCGCTCGGCGCAGTAGGTCTTGAGCTCGTCGGGCAGCGCCAGCACAGTATCGCCGTCGAACTCGTAGGTTTCGTCGGTGGCTTCGGGCTTCGTGTAGACCAGCGTGAGCGTCGCTGCATCTTTCGGCACGATGCGAAAGCACTTGTCGGCGGCATCATCGGCCGCGGTGGCGAGGGTCTCGTGGAGCTGTTTGAGCGCCGGTTTACTTACGGACAGCATTGGCGAATTCCTCCCTGTCGTTTTCATGGGCCAAAAAAAACCGGTACAAAAGCCGCAGGCTCTTGCCGGATTGTTTTTGGAAACAGACATTAGTTTAACTAACTAAGTTTTATTTATCAAATCGGACTGATATGTCTGAATATCATTGCCGATTTTGGAAAAGATGGTTACATAATTGAAGCAACTGCTCTCAGAAGGCTTGATCTTTTTGATTTTTTGAATTATCTGGTGAACCATCGGCCTGACGCGCCAGGCGTCGACGCCCCCTCGGAACCACCACACCATGGATAAACGATCGAATACCGCCCTCGTCGCGCTCCGCCGCATCCTGCGGGTCACCGAACTGAACTCCCGCAGCCTGGCGAGCCAGTCCGAACTGACCGCATCGCAGCTGATCGTCCTGCAGCACGCGGCGCGCGAGGGCAAGGCGCTGCCCAGCGAGATCGCGCGGGCAATCGACCTCAAGCAGGCGACCGTGACGGTGCTCGTCAACAAGCTCGAGGAGGCCGGGCTCGTGAGCCGCCGGCGGGACACCGAGGACCGGCGGCGGGTCTGGATCGAGCCGACCGACGAGGGGCTGGCCCTGCTGGAGCGGTCGCCGGACCTGCTGCAGGATCGCTTCAAGCGCAATTTCGAAGCGCTCGATGACTGGGAGCAGGCGATGATCATTGCTGCGCTCGAAAAAGTGGCCACGCTGCTCGACGCCGCACAGATCGACGCCTCACCGGTGCTCGACGTCGGCGATCTCGACCGCATCATGGCAGCAGAACGCGGCGACGACTGACCGTCCCGGTCTCCCGACTAGTTTCCGGTGCCGAGCTGCCGCGCGAGCAGCCACTCCCGCCAGTACAGGAACAGCGCCGGTATCACGACCAGCGTAAGCAACGTCGCGCTCACCATGCCACCCACCATCGGCGCCGCGATACGGCGCATGACCTCCGAACCCGTGCCGCTCCCCAGCATGATGGGCAGCAGGCCGGCGATGATGGCGGC
>JBFGFX010000217.1:0-6421 GCA_041579335.1 Woeseiaceae bacterium
AGCACCCCAGAAAAGCAGCAGCGCTGCCTGTGCCACTGCGGCGAACGTCGCTATGCGATGTCCGGCCGTCCGTTTCGTTTTGAGCATCATTCCCATTACTCCCAGTTCCATTCAGGCGTCAGTCCGATAGACCTATGGCAGCATCACGTTCGATGTAGCCGCCGATACCGTCAGAAATAATTTCCACGAGTGTGATTTCTGATTCCGAAATATCCGTGATCCGTCCGTCGTTCTGCCCCAAATAGTTGCCCGGTACGACGCGGTGAATCAGACCGTCTGCGGTTTGTACGAGTCCGTACATCGTCTCACCGATATACAAGGTGCCGACCATGCCGAGCGTGTCCAGCGGGAAACTCTCGAGGTACTCGCGACTCCGACGGGGATCGGGGCGCGTGCCACCGCCCGCGGAACCGGCCGACTGCGGCGTGTCCGGTACGAACGGCGAGCGCAGTCCCTGCGCATCGGCAACGTAGGTGAATATCTCGTAAGGCGTGATCTCCGGAAGCGGATCGATGCGGCCGCCGGGACGCGCCTTGACCTCGTTGATGTACTGGTCCAGGTCGTCCATGTCGCCGCCGCATGCCGCGAGGCCGAGTGCCAGGATCAATACCAGGCCATGCTTGGTGAATACACGCATGATCACTCTGCCCCCTCGTCAATGTAGCGGTAGGTTTTGGCCGTGACTTCCATACTCAGGTTGTCGTAGCTGTCCTGGTCTTCCGGCGTGATGTTGATGTCGTGGAGCGTCACGATTCGGGGCAGCGCCGCGATACCGCTGACGAAGTTGCCGATCTCGTGATAGCCGCCGGCCAGGCGAATCTTGATCGGCTTCTCGGCGTAGAAGTCGCGCGGGATTTCCGCCTGCGGTACGAACAGCTTCTCCTGCAGTCCGGCCGCGAGGCCCGTCTGCGAGATGTCGACGATCAGGCTCGGGATTTCGGTCTCACCCGGCAGTTGCCGCAGCATCGTGCCGAATGATTGTTCGATCTGTGACAGCTGCGCCTTGTAGGCGTCATAGTTGGCCGCCTTGCGCTGCTTGTTTTCGAAGGTCAGGCGCAATTCCTGTTCTTCGCTCTGGGCGCGCTCGAGTTGCGGGGCTTTGTCCTTGACGATGAACCAGTAGATGCCGAGGCCCGTGACCACGACGAATACGATCACGATGACCGCGATGCGGAACGGCAGAGGCCAGCGACCGACATCGTTCGCGTCCAGGCTCTGGAGTTCTTCAATGAGGTTCATTCCATATCCTCCTCGGAACCTTCACGCATCTGCTTCAGGTACACCACGAATTCGGACTGGCGCGAGTTACCGGACTGTTTCGTCTCTACGCGCTCGACTTCGGGGTCGCCCATCCATTCGGACGAATCGATCTGGCGCATCAGCGCCGATACGCGCGTGCTCGACTGGGCAACGCCGCGGATCTCGACGCGTGCGCCGGTCTGTTTCATGCCCGTCAGATACACGCCCTCGGGCAGCTGGCGCACCATTTCGTCGAACAGGTGGACGATTTCCGGGCGGCTCTTCTGCAGCTGCTCGATGATCTCCATGCGCGCCAGGAGCCGTTCCTTCTGCCGTTCGAGGCCGTCGATCTCCTCGATGCTCTTTTCGAGCTCCATGATCTCGGCCGTGAGACGATCGTTGCGCGACTCCTGGCCCGAGATCATCTGGTTGTACGCAAGGAGTGTGAGCATGACGACGGCAATGCCAGCGACGACGGCGCCACCGGTTGCAACGCCGAAATCTCGTTGGCGTTTTTTCCGTTCCGCCTCGCGCCAGGGGAGTAGGTTAATACTAGGCATCAGTCAAAACTCCTGAGTGCGAGGCCGCAGGCAGTGAGAAGTGCTGTCGCATCTTTGTGCACGCCCTGTGATTTTGCCTTGGAAGAAATCTTCATCTGCCCGAGCGGATCGCCGACTTCGGTCGGAATGCCCACGCGGCTCGAAATGACGTCCGCGATACCCGGGATATTCGCACAACCGCCGCAGACGAGGATCATGTCCGGCTGTTCGCGACCGCCGCCCGAGGCCAGGTAAAACTGCAGCGAACGGCTGACCTGCTGGGTCATGTCGTCGATAAACGGCTCGAGAACCTCGGGCTGGTAGTTCGACGGCAAGCCGCCCTGCTTCTTGGCGCGGCCCGCATCTTCCATCGACAGGCCGTAGGTGCGCATGATTTCCTCGGTCAGCTGCTGGCCGCCGAAGTTGAAATCGCGCGTGTAGATGACCTTGAGGTCCTGCAGCACGCTGAAGGTCGTCGACGAGGCACCGATATCGACGACGGCCACCGACTGGCCGATGCCGCCGTCGGGTATCTGGTGGCTCAGCAATCGGCAGGCATTTTCGAGCGCGAACGCCTCGACGTCGACGATCTGCGTATTGAGGCCGGCGGCATTTACCGCGGCCTGACGCTGTTCGACGTTCTCGGTACGCGTTGCGACGAGCAGCACGTCGACGAGCTCGGGGTCCTTGTCGTTCGGTCCGATGACTTCGTAGTCGAAGCTCACCTCTTCCATCGGGAAGGGTATGTACTGGTCGGCCTGGATCTCGACCTGTCCTTCGAGGTCGCGTTCCGAAAGGTTGGCCGCCATCTGGATGACTTTGGTAATGGCTGCGTCGCCGCTGATGGCGACGGCCACGTCGGTCGCCTTGGCGCCCGCTCGCTTGACGGCTCGACGAATTGCCTCACCGACGGCTTTAGCGTCGACGATCGCTTTTTCGCTGACCGAACTCGGGGGCGTAGGCTCTGCTGAATAAGACTCGACCCGATAGCGTTTCCCGCTTTGCGAGAGTTCTATCAGCTTCACCGACGAGGTCGTGATATCGAGGCCCAGCAATGGCTGTTGTTTGTTGCCGAAAAGCACGTAAATTTCCTTCTAAGTCGGTAAGTTGCGAGTCACTTTATGAGTCGATCCTGAGCAAAGCGATTTAACTATATATCAAGAAAATGTTAAATAAAACGTGACTGTGTTCACGATCCGACTCTCCCTATGTTATTGACCCTTCAGGATAGATTCCGTGAACCAGTCCGCTGCCCGAACTGAGACGCTTTTATTGCGGTGTTCCGGCAGACATGTCTATCATCGCCGCCACAGCCGCGCCTAAGAGCTATTGCCCCGAAAAAGCCACATTCTCGTCATCGACCCTACACCACGTTACGCTTCAATGAGGCCTCCGGAAGCCTCGTGATTCAGCGGAATATGGCCGAAAACGCCTGTAACTATGCATAATTCAACGGAAAAAAAATCGGGCCCACGTCACATTAGGCGACATAAGCCGGTCCGGGCCCTGATCGTGCTGCTGGCGCTGGCAACAATCGGCGGGATCGGGGTCGCCGCCGGGGTCATCGGCGCATATTACTACGTCCAGCCCGGGCTGCCCGCGGCCGAGACGATCCGCGACATTCCGCTGCAGATCCCGCTGCGGATATTCAGCCGCGACGGGCACCTGATCTCCGAAATCGGTGAACGGCGGCGCATTCTCGTCACCTGGGACGATCTTCCGCCGCATGTCGTCGAGGCCTTCGTGGCGGCCGAGGACCAGCGCTTCTTCGAGCACCCGGGCGTCGATTATCGCGGCATCCTGCGCGCCATCATCGAACTGCTGACCACGGGCGACCCGACCGGCGGCTCGACGCTGACGCAGTAGCTCGCCCGCGACTACTTCCTGACGCGCGAGCGCCAGTTCACGCGCAAGCTGCGCGAGGCATTCCTCGCCCGGAAGATCGAGCGGGAATTCACGAAGGAGCAGATTATGGCGCTGTTCCTCAACAAGATGTTCTTCGGCCAGCGCGCCTATGGCGTGGCCGCCGCCGCCCAGGTGTACTTCAACAAGGAGCTCGCAGACCTCAATGCCGCCGAGGCGGCGACGCTCGCGGGCGTGTTGCCGGCGCCGTCGCGCTACAACCCGGTGTACAGCGCCTCGAATGCGAAAATGCGCCGCGGCTACGTGCTCGGGCGCATGCGCGACCTCGGGTTCATCGACGGGACCGCCTACGACGAGGCCATGGCCTGGCCGATGGAGTCGCGATTACACGGTGCCGCCGTCGAGCTCAACGCCCCCTATGTTGCCGAGATGGTGCGCAGCGAGATGCTCAAGCGCTACGGCGAAGGCACTTACACGGACGGCTACCAGGTCGTCACCTCGCTCGACTCGCGCCTGCAGAAAGCCGCCAACTATGCGCTGCGCAACGGCCTGCTCGAGTTCACGCGGCGGCGCGGCTATCGCGGCCCGATCACGCGGATCGAATGGACCGGTGAACTCGCCGGCACCGCGTTCGAAGAGTGGCCGATCGAGATCCAGGAACTGCTCGAGCAGTATGCGCCGGGCGGTCTGTCGGTTGCGCTCGTCACGGCCGTGCACGCCAATAATTCGGCGTCGCTGGTACTGCGCGACGGCGAAGCGGCCACACTGCTCTGGCCGGGCATTCGCTGGGCCAAGCCGTTCATCGATCGCGAGACGACCGGACCCGAACCGGAAACCGCCGGGGACGTGCTCGCGGCGGGCGACCTCATCTATGTGATGCCGACGACGAAGGGCACCTGGGCGCTGGCGCAGGTCCCGGAAGCGCAGGGGGCCGTCGTCGCGATCGATCCGTACGACGGTGCAGTGGGCGCGCTGACCGGCGGTTTCGACTTCACGACCAGCAAGTTCAACCGCGCTCGCCAGGCGTTCCGGCAGCCCGGCTCGTCGTTCAAGCCGTTCATATACTCCGCGGCGCTCGAATACGGCAACACGCCCGCCACCGTCGTGCTCGATGCCCCCGTCGTCATCAATTCCTCCGAACTCGAGGCGGTGTGGCGCCCGATCAACTACAGTGGCCGCTTCTACGGCCCGACGCGCATGCGTGAAGCGCTCGTGCGTTCGATGAACCTGGTCTCGGTCCGGCTGTTGCTGTTCGAGACCGGCATCGGCAATGCCGTGGACCACATCGCGAAGTTCGGCTTCGGCGGTGCGGCCCTGCCGCACAACGGATCCCTCGCGCTCGGCGGCGGCGCGGCCTCCCCGCTCGACATGGCACAAGGCTACGCAATCCTCGCCAACGGCGGGCGCGGCGTTCGCCCCTACGTCATGGACGCGATCTACGGACCCGAAGGCGAGACCCTCTATCGCGCCGAGCCGGCTATCGTGTGTCCCGAGTGCGTCCCGGACGAGCGTTTCGGCCGCCGCTCACGCGCGGAAATGCCGCTCGACGAGATGGTCATGATCGCGACCGAGTACCGGCCCGACGCGACGACTTCGCCCGAGCTGTTCGAGGGCGTCAACGTCGCGCCTGAGGCGATCTCGCCACAGAATGCGTTCCTCGTACAGGACATGATGAGCGACGTCGTTCGCCGCGGCACGGGCCGTCGGGCAATGGCGCTCGGACGCAACGACCTGTCCGGCAAGACGGGTACCTCGAACGACCGTCGCGATGCCTGGTTCGGCGGCTTCAACGGCGATCTCGCGGCTATCGTCTGGGTCGGCTACGATGACGACCGGCCGCTCGGCCCCGGCGAGGAAGGTTCGCGCACGGCGTTGCCGATCTGGGTCGATTTTGCTCGCATCGCGCTCGACGGCGTGCCCGAGAGCCAGATGCCGATGCCGGAAGGCATCGTGTCGGTCCTGATCGACCACGAGACCGGTTGCCCGGCCCGCGCCAACCAGCGTAACGTCGTCTTCGAAGTCTTCCGCGAGGGCCGTGTGCCCGAATGCGAGATCGTCGACGAGATACCCGACATCTTCAACGACGCCACGGGAATCGACGCGCCGCCGGACGCGGACGCAGAGGAAGAAGACGACGAGGCCTTGTTCTAGAACCGTGGCCAGACGACGCAACGACAAGCACAACAACGGAACGGAGCGGGCGCGCCAGGTCGTCGCGCAGGAGGCCGCGCGCATCATCGTCAATCACGGCGTGCGCGACTACCGCGCCGCGAAACAGAAAGCGGCCGAGAGACTCGGCATCCACGCGCGCGGCGCGCTACCCGGCAATGCCGAAATCGAGGCCGCCGTGGCCGCGCACCTGCAGATCTTCGGCGGCGAGGCTCACGAGGATCGGCTGCGCCTGATGCGGGTCGCCGCGTTATCGGCCATGGAGCTGCTGGCGGACTTCACGCCGCGACTGGTCGGTCCTGTCCTGTCGGGCACGGCCGACGGGAACTCGGCTGTCAACCTGCACGTGTTCGCCGACAGCCCGGAGTCGGTCGCGCGCGCACTCGAGGGGATCGGCGTAACCTACCGCGCCTACGAGCGGCGCCTGAAGAGCCGTCGCGACCGCATCGAGACGTATTCGGGCTTCGAGTTTCATCACAACCACAGCCCGATCCAGGCCACGGTGTTCCCGGTTGACGGCATTCGCCAGGCGCCGATGAGCCCGGTCACGGGCAAGCCGATGAAGCGCGCGGACAGCGCCGCGGTGCAGGAACTGCTCGCGCACGACTAGG
>JBFGFX010000218.1:0-6367 GCA_041579335.1 Woeseiaceae bacterium
ACGTCTTTGGACGGATCCAGCTCAGGCTCCTGTGGAAGATAGCCGATACGAATGCCGGTCTGGGGTCGCGCCTCGCCGTCGAACTCCTTATCGATGCCGGCCATGATGCGAAGCAGTGTCGACTTCCCGGCGCCGTTCAAACCGAGCACGCCGATCTTGGCGCCCGGAAAAAACGACAGCGATATGTCGCGGAGAATAAAGCGCTTGGGCGGCACGATCTTCGCGACGCGATTCATCGTGTAAATGTACTGCGCCATGAGCGGTCAGGATCAGCGAACGAAGCGCGCATTATCCGGTATGCTGAGGCTTTAAGGAACAGGGCCGCAGCCCGCTGGGGCCGAGATGACCAGACCAGTCTACGTATACCGAGGCGAAGCGCTGGCCCGCTATGGCTTCGGCGATGACCATCCCTTCGGCGTGGATCGGCACGGCGTGTTTCATGACGAGCTCGCGGCGCGGGATCTCGGCGCGGCGATCCACTACGCCGAGCCGCGCCGCGGCAGCATCGAGGAGCTCAGGCTGTTCCATTCGCAGGAGTACATCGACCACGTGGCGCGGCTGTCGGAGGCAGGGGTCGGGTTTCTCGATCAGGGGGACACGCCGGTGTTCCCGGGCGTGTTCGACGCGGCCGCCGACGTCGTCGGCACCACGATCGCGGCCGTCGACGCCGTCATGAGCGCCGCGGCCAGGCGTGCCTTCGTGCCGATCGGAGGTCTGCACCACGCGGCGCGCGATGCTGCCGCCGGTTTCTGTGTCTTCAACGACTGCGGAGTCGCGATCGAATACTTGAAGAGCCGTCACGGCATAGAGCGCGTCGCCTACGTGGACATCGATGCGCATCACGGTGACGGCGTCTTCTACGGCTTCGAGGACGATCCGAGCGTGGTGTTCGCGGACATTCATGAGGACGGTCGTTTCCTGTATCCCGGCACCGGCGCGGCGACCGAGATCGGCGTCGGCGCAGCACGCGGCAGCAAGCTGAACATCCCGCTGCCGCCCGGCGCCGACGACTCGCACTTTGCCGCCGTCTGGCCCCGGCTCGAAGCGCACCTCGATCAAGCGGCGCCCGAGTTCGTGATCCTGCAGTGCGGCGCCGACAGCCTCGCTGGCGATCCGATCACGCATCTGCGCTTCAGCGAGGAATCGCATGCCCACGCGGCTCGGCGCCTGTGCGCGCTCGCGGACCGACATTGCGAGGGGCGCATCATCGCAACGGGTGGCGGCGGCTACAATCGCCGCAATCTGGCCCGGGCCTGGACTCGCGTGGTGGAGGCTTTCGCCAGCTGAGGGCGCGGTAGGATGCAAGCCCCAGGCGATGGGGTACAATCCCGCCTCTTTGACTTCTGCCCATTCGATCCGGAGATTCCCCGCCCCATGTTCGCAGAAACGACCCCCATCGAGGATTTCGACGCCGAGCTCTTTCGTGCCATCGCCGACGAGGAGCGACGGCAGGAAGAGCACATCGAGCTCATCGCGTCGGAGAACTACGCGAGCCCGCGGGTATTGGAGGCGCAGGGTTCGGTCATGACGAACAAGTACGCGGAGGGCTACCCGGGCAAACGCTATTACGGCGGCTGCGAATACGTCGACGTCGCCGAGCAGCTGGCGATCGAACGCGCAAAAACGCTGTTTGGAGCGGGCTACGCGAACGTACAGCCGCACTCGGGCTCACAGGCCAACGCGGCGGTCTATTTCGCGCTGTTGGACGCCGGCGACACGATACTGGGCATGGACCTTGCTGCCGGCGGTCACCTCACGCACGGGTCGAAAGTGAACTTCTCGGGCAAGCTGTACAATGCGGTGCAATACGGCGTCGACGCGGCGACCGGCCTGATCGACTACGGTCAGGTCGACGCGCTCGCCCAAGAGCACAAGCCGCGCATGATCATCGCCGGGTTTTCGGCCTACTCGCGCGAGGTCGACTGGCAGCGGTTTCGCGACATTGCCGACAGCGTCGACGCCTATCTCGTCGTCGACATGGCGCACGTCGCGGGACTCGTCGCGGCCGGCGTCTATCCGTCGCCGATCCCGGTAGCCGATGCCGTCACGACGACCACGCACAAGACGCTGCGGGGCCCGCGGGGCGGCCTGATCCTCGCACGTCACAACGAGGAGCTGACGAAACGCTTCAACTCGCTCGTTTTTCCGGGAACGCAGGGTGGGCCGCTGATGCACGTGATCGCGGCGAAAGCGGTGGGGTTCAAAGAGGCGATGAGCGATGCGTTTCGCGACTACCAGGTCAAGGTGGTCGAAAACGCCCGCAAGATGGCCGCAACCCTGATGGAGCGGGGCTACCATATCGTTTCCGGCGGCACGGACAACCATCTGATGCTCGTCAGCCTGATCGACAAAGGCATCACCGGCAAGGATGCGGACGCCGCCCTCGGTCGCGCGAACATCACCGTCAACAAGAACACCGTGCCGAATGATCCGCGCTCGCCGTTCGTGACCAGCGGTCTGCGACTCGGCACGCCGGCGATCACGACGCGCGGCTTCGGTGTCGCCGAGACCGAGGAGCTGTCCGCCTGGATGGCCGACGTGCTCGACGATATCAGCGACGAGGTCACGATCCAGCGAGTGCGAGGTCAGGTCCTCGAGCTCTGCAAGAAGTTTCCGGTGTATCGTTGAGTCGAGCCGGCCCCGCCGATGAGGTGCTCCGATGCACTGTCCGTTTTGCGGCCACGATGAAACCAAGGTGATCGATTCCCGCCTCGCTGGCGAAGGTCGCCAGATTCGCAGGCGCAGGCAATGCATGGAGTGCAACGAACGCTTCACGACGTTCGAGACCGCCGAGCTGGTCCTGCCGCGCGTCGTGAAGACGGATGACCGGCGCGAGCCGTTCGACGAAGAGAAGATGCGTGCGAGCATGCGGCGAGCGCTGGAAAAACGGCCGGTGTCTGCCGACGAGTTCGAGCAGGCCATCGGCCGGCTCGTGCACCGCCTGCGGACGATGGGCGAGCGCGAAGTGCCGTCCCGACTGATCGGTGATCTGGTGATGGAGGAGCTGCGCGAGCTCGACGACGTGGCCTACGTCCGATTTGCATCCGTGTACCGTAGCTTTCAGGACGTGACCGAGTTCCAGGAGGAGATCAAGCGCCTGCAGGAGATTTCGGACGCGAGCGCGAACCGCGACCAGATGTCGCTCCTACCGGAGCTGTTCACCAAGAAGTAGTCGGGGGTATGGCGCTACCCGGCGTGAAGTGAGCGAAAGCCCTATGTCGACGTTCTCCGCAACCGACTGCGCGCACATGGCACACGCGCTGAAGCTCGCGTGGCGCGGCCGCTACGCCGCGCATCCGAATCCGCGGGTCGGCTGCGTCATCGTGAGCGAAGGAGCGGTGGTCGGCACCGGTTGGCACGAGATGGCCGGGGCTGCGCACGCCGAGATCAACGCGCTCGCCGCCGCGAAAGCGTACGCAGCCGGCGCCACGGTCTACGTCACCTTGGAGCCATGCGCTCATCACGGCAAGACCGCGCCCTGCAGCGACGCGCTGATTCGCGCCGGTGTCGCCTCGGTCGTGGCGGCGATGGCCGATCCGTTCCCCGACGTCTCCGGCGAGGGCATACGCGCCCTCGAGCGCGCAGGGATCGACGTCCGCGTCGGCCTGATGGAGCGCGAGGCACGCCGCTTAAACGAGGGCTATCTGTCGCGCATCGAGCGCGGCCGGCCGTTCGTGCGCTTGAAGATCGCGGCCAGTCTGGACGGCGGCACCGCGATGTCGAGCGGCGAGAGCCGCTGGATCACGGGCGCGGAGGCTCGTCGCGACGTGCAACGCCAGCGCGCGGCCTCGGGCGCGGTGCTGACCGGTGTCGGCACGGTGCTCGGCGACGATCCGGCCCTGACCGTGCGGCAGCCCGACCTCTGTCCGCGACAGCCGCTGCGGGTCATCGTCGACAGTCGGCTGCGGACGCCGGCCGCGGCCGCGACGATTGCCAAGGACGGCCAGACGCACATTTACTGCATCGACGACGCGGCGCGCGGCGCGCTGGAGCGGGCCGGCGCCCAGGTTCATAAGGTGGCCGCGGAGGGAGAGCGGGTGGCGCTCGATAAGGTGCTCGAGGACCTCGCGAGGCGCGGCGTCAACGACGTGCTGGCGGAGTGCGGCGCGACGCTCGCCGGGCGTTTGCTTGCGGCAGACCTGGTGGACGAGCTTGTGATTTATCAGTCGCCCCATATCATGGGTAGCGAGGTGCGCTCGATGTTCGAGACGCCGGACTGGCAGTCCCTTTCGGATCGCCGCTCGCTTGCGGTGGTCGACGTCCGGCGGGTGGGCGCGGACACGCGCATCACCGCGCGTCCAGGGAGCAAGGTGGAAGCGGTTTGAGACATGTTTACGGGAATCGTCAAAGCGGTCGGTAGCGTCGGCGCCATCAGAGCGCAGGGCGGCGATCTGCGCTTGACGGTGCGCGCGCCCCAGCTGCCTTGGCGGGAGTTCGACGTCGGCGAAAGTATCGCCGTCAACGGTGTGTGTCTGACCGCCGTCGCACTGGCGGACGAGGGTTTCGAGACCGACGTCTCGCGGGAGACGATGCGCGTTACGGCGCTCGGTGACCTTGCCGTTGGCAGCGCGGTCAATCTCGAGCCGTCACTCGAGCTCGGCGAACGGCTCGGCGGTCATCTGGTCAGCGGGCACGTCGATTGCGTCGGCAGCGTCGTTTCGAAGTCGGGTGATGCTCGTTCCCTCCGCCTCGAGATCGAGATCCCGCGCGAGCTCGCGCACTACGTGGCACGCAAAGGCTCGGTCGCGGTCGATGGCGTCAGCCTTACCATCAATACGGTATCAGCAGACCGGTTCTCGGTTAATATCATTCCTCACACCGCCGACAATACGATCATTGCGGGCTACCGGGTCGGGACCAAGGTCAACATCGAGTTCGATCTCCTGATGCGTTATCTCGAGCGGCTGATGTCGGCCGGTGGCGATGGCGGCATCACGCGCGAGACGCTGGAGGCGCACGGCTATGGCTAACAAGACGACGCTTCATCCGAGCGTGGGCAAATCACCGTTTGCCGATATCGAAGACATCATCGCCGACATCCGTGCCGGCAAAATGGTGATCATGGTCGACGATGAGAATCGCGAAAACGAAGGCGACCTGATCATGGCGGCGGAAAAGGTGCGCCCCGAGGACATCAACTACATGGCTCGCTACGGCCGCGGCCTGATCTGCCTGACGCTGACGCGTGAGCGTTGCGCGCAGCTTCGCCTGCCGCTGATGGTCCACGAGACCGACGAGCATCACGCCACCAACTTCACCGTCTCCATAGAAGCGGCCGAAGGCATCACCACCGGCATCTCGGCGCACGATCGCGCGAAGACCGTGCGAACCGCGGTCGCGGCGGACGCGCGACCGGAGCATCTGCGCCAGCCGGGGCACATCTTCCCGGTGATGGCTCAGCCCGGCGGCGTTCTGACACGCGCCGGACATACCGAAGCCGGATGCGACCTCGCGCGCCTCGCAGGCCTCGAGCCGGCCGCGACGATCGTCGAGATACTGAACGATGACGGCAGCATGGCGCGCCGGCCCGATCTCGAGAGGTTCTCGCACAAACACGGCATTCGCATCGGCACGATCGCCGATCTGATTCGCTATCGAATGGCAAAGGAGCGTTTCGTCGAGCGCATCGGCGTCAAGACGGTGGTCACGAAACACGGTGAGCTGACGCTGTACTGCTACGATGATCACGTCAACTGCTGTGTACACGTCGCGCTGGTCAAAGGTAGGGTTGACGGCGATCCGGCGCCGCTCGTCCGGGTGCATATTCAAGATACGCTGGGAGACGTGCTCGGCGTGCAGAGCCCCGCTTTCGGTTGGCCGATCTCTGCCGCGATCGAGCGGATCGCCAAGGAAGAGGCCGGCATCGTCGTGGTCCTGCGCGAGCAGGAGACCTCGCGCGAGCTCATGGACGCCGTCGAATCGCTGTCGGTTGGGCGCGACGACCTGAAGAAACAGCGGAGCGGCGACGCAGTGCTTCGCACCTACGGCGTCGGCGCGCAGATCCTGACCGACTTAGGCGTAAGGCGCATGCGGGTACTCTCGGCGCCGAAGCAAATGTACGCGATTTCGGGATTCGATCTCGAGGTCACCGAATACGTCGAACACTAGGCCTCGATCTCGACGCGCTATGGACAAGATCAAGACGACCGAGGGCGAACGGGTCGCGCGCGATGCGCGCTTCGTGATCGTGGCGTCACGATTCAACGACTTCATCGTAGAGTCGCTGATTCGCGGCGCCGTTTCCTGCCAGCGCCGCCACGGCGCGAACGATGCGGACATCGAGCTCGTGCGCGTGCCGGGCTCCTACGAGATGCCGCTCGCGGTAGACCGTGTCGCAGCGGCGCGACGCGCCGACGGCATCATCGCG
>JBFGFX010000219.1:0-6327 GCA_041579335.1 Woeseiaceae bacterium
CCTGCTGCGGCGCCTCGACTGACAAGGTCGGCTCAGTGAAGCGATCCGAGTCGGCAGGCGCGCGCAGCCGGGCCCGCGAGCTGGCCCTGCAGGCGTTGTATCAGGCACAGATTGCCGGCCACGACAAGACCGAGTTGTTCGCTCAGTTTCGCGAAAGACCGGAATATGCGCGCGTCGATCAGCCGTATTTCGATTCCGTGCTGGCGGCGATCTGCGACGGCCGCGTATCGTTGCAGGCCGGCCTCGCGGCGTTCACGGACCGGCCCATCGAGCAGCTCGATCCGGTGGAGCTCGGCATACTGCTGATCGGTTATCACGAGCTCGAGTCGCGCGCCGACGTGCCGTACCGCGTCGTCATCAACGAAGCGGTCAACCTCGCCAAGCGCTTTGGCGCCGTGGACGGCCACAAGTACATCAACGCCGTGCTCGATCGAGCCGTCCGATCGCTGCGGCCGGCCGAGGATTCCTGACGTTTGCGCGCGGAGGTGCGCCGGTTTGGACGAGTTCGAGCTGATTCGCCGCTATTTCACCCGCGCCAGCGGCGACGACGCGGTGCTCGTCAACGTCGGCGACGACGGCGCGGTGCTGCGCGCCGCGAGCGGCCGCGACCTCGTCGTCGTCGTCGATACGCTGGTCGAAGGCGTGCACTACTCGGCGACGCTCGCCGCGGAGGACATCGGCTATCGAGCCGTCGCCGTCAATCTCTCGGATATCGCCGCCATGGGGGCCAGGCCCCGCTGGATGACGCTGGCATTGACCCTCGTCCAGGCCGACCCCGCATGGCTCGCGGCGTTCTCGCGCGGGCTACACGCCGCCGCGGACGAATTCGCCGTGACGCTGGTCGGCGGCGACACGACCAGCGGCAATCAGACCGTCATGAGCGTGCAGATCTTGGGCGACGTCGAAGCCGATGCCGCGGTCCTGCGCAGCGGCGCACGTCCAGGAGACTGCATCTTCGTCAGCGGCACCCTGGGCGATGCGGCTAAAGGCCTGCAACTGATCGAGGCGGGCCCGGCGAGCGGCCCGGACCGGGAGCATCTCGCCGCACGCTTTCGCCGACCCAGCGCGCGCGTCACGCTTGGCCTGCGCATCGCGTCGCTCGTCACCGCCGCGATCGACGTTTCCGACGGGCTCCATGCCGATCTCTCGAAGCTGCTCGATGCCAGCGAGTGCGGCGGCTCGATCGATGTCGATCGACTGCCCGTTTCCGGGCAGTTGCAACGCATCGCGGGCGCCGCCGCGCGTCGCTTGGCACTGGCCGGCGGCGATGACTACGAGCTGTGCTTCACCGCGCCGGCGTCGGCGGAGGCGGAGCTCTACGCTATCGGCGGCGAGCTGGGCGTGCGGGTTACGCGGATCGGCGCCGTCGCTGCCGGCGATCGGCTCATCTGCAAAGAGCTCGGCGTCGAGGTCGACTACGATGTTGGCGGATACGTCCATTTTTCCGGTGCGAAGCAATGAGCGATCGGCCCGCGAGGCCTCCACTGCGCATGCTGCGCGAGCCGGTTCACCTATTGGCGTTCGGTTTCGGCACCGGTCTTTCCCCGCTCGCGCCGGGCACCGCCGGCTCGATCTTGGGTGTCGCCGCAGCCTGGGCGACGTTGCCTTTGGCGCTGGAGATGAAACTCGTAATAGCCGTCGCGCTGTTTGCGGCCGGCGTGTGGCTGTGCGGGGAAAGCGCGCGCCGCATCGGCGTCCACGATCACCCGGGTATCGTGTGGGACGAGATTGCCGGGCAGTACCTGGTGCTGTTTTGGCTGCCGCCGTCGATCGCGCTGTGGGCCTTGGGCTTCGGGCTGTTCCGGCTGTTTGACATCTGGAAACCCTGGCCGATTAGCGACCTGGATCACAGACTACGGGGAGGCCTCGGAATTATGCTGGACGACCTCCTGGCCGCCCTCTACGCCGCATTATTGCTGGGTTTTGGGAGGTGGCTCCTGAGCTGACCGAGTTGACAAAATATGGCCCGCAACGTCACCGAACTAGTCCGCGATCATGACGTGCCGGAGAAAATTGGCAAATACGTGATCATCAACAAGGTGGGCAAGGGCAGCACTGGCATGGTGTATTTGTCGCACGATCCTTACTATCGGCGCGACGTCGCGATCAAGGTCTACAATATCGAAGAGAACACCGAGGCGGACCGCGCCCGCGTGTCACGCAAGATGTTCTTCAACGAAGCGCACATGGTAGGGATGCTTCAGCATCCGAACATCATGCCGATCTACGACGCGGGCGAGGAAGACGGTAAATACTACGTCGTCACCGAACACATTCAGGGCGCACGCACGCTCGCGGCCTACTGCCGTCCCGACAACCTGTTGCGCATCGACGACGTCGTCGAGATTATCTACAAATGCGCGAAGGCGCTGCACTATGCGCACGGCCGCGGCGTCATCCATCGCGACATCAAACCCAGCAACATCATGCTGACGACCGATAACGACGTCCGCATCATCGACTTCGGCATCGCGATCGTTAGCGACAGCGACGTCTCGCGCATCGAGGGTATTGCCGGCTCGCCGAGCTACATGTCTCCCGAGCAGGTTCAGTCCGAGGAACTGACCCCGGCATCCGACATCTATTCGCTCGGCGCGGTGTTGTACGAGCTGCTGACCGGCTTCCGGCCGTTCCGTGCAGACAACCTGTCGAAGCTGTTGCATCAAATCGTCTACGCGACGCCGCCCCCGATCCACACCTACCGCGACGATCTGCCCGAGGAGCTCGAGCAGGTGGTGGCAATGACGATGCAGAAAGACCCCAGCAAGCGCTGCGCCAGCGGGGCCCAGATGGCCGCGGATCTAACGCGCGTCTACCAGGATCTGCGCACGAAATACGACAGCCTCGACAACCAAGAGCATTTCGATCTTTTGCGCACCTTGAAGTTCTTCCACGAGTTTTCGCACGCCGAGATCTGGGAGGTGTTGAGGGCGAGCGATTGGCACGAATACGAGCACGGCGAGGAAATCGTGCGCGAAGGCGAGATCGACGACCGTTTCTACATCATCGTATCGGGCCAAGCCACCGTCGAGGCCAACGGCAACGTGCTCGGCAAGCTCGAGGACGGCGCG
Source organism: Woeseiaceae bacterium (assembly GCA_041579335.1). Lineage (GTDB taxonomy): Bacteria > Pseudomonadota > Gammaproteobacteria > Steroidobacterales > Woeseiaceae > JBFGFX01. The sequence goes on from JBFGFX010000219.1 coordinate 3,072, forward strand.
TGCTTCGGCGAAACCAGCTACGTGCGCGGCGCCAAGCGCACCGCCTCGATTCGGGCACATGGGCCAGTGACGCTGCTGCGCGTCAGCTCGACCCTGATGGAGCAGGTCAGCTCCTCCTGCCAGCTACGCTTCAACAAGGTCTTCCTGCGCTCGCTGATCAAGCGCCTGCAGGGCGACGGCACCGCCAAGACCAACACCTAAGCCCCGTAGAAGCCCGCCGATTTGGCGGCACAGCGTCGACGGGCTCAGTCCTCGTCGGGCTCGAAGTCCTCGAGGGATTCGTCGCCGCCGGCGCTCTTCAATAGGATCTTGACCTTCTGTTCGGCGTCTTCGAGCGCGGCCTGGCAGCTGCGGGTGAGCTTGATGCCGTCCTCGAATTTCTTCATGGCCTTATCGAGCGGCAGCTCGCCGGCTTCGAGTTCGTCCACCAGCGCTTCGAGATCGGCCAGGGCCTTCTCCAGATTCAACGGCTTCTTGGCGCTCATCGTCTTAGTGCTTTAAGCCTGGTCATCCGTCGCAGTTTGCATCACTCGAGCATCGCGCTCCAGCCCGAATCGTGGCTGGCCGGTGCGTTGACAACAGCAGCGGCGGGTCTTACAGTCCTCGGTTAGACTCAGTCTAAACAGCAATCACGGAACGATGCGAGGGAATTGCAATGTCCCTGAAGGGCAGCAAGACAGAAACCAACTTGAAAGACGCTTTTGCCGGCGAGTCTCAGGCGAACCGCCGCTATCTGTATTTCGCGGCGAAGGCCGACGTCGAGGGATACAACGACGTCGCAGCCGTATTCCGCTCGACGGCCGAAGGCGAGACCGGCCATGCGCACGGCCATCTCGAGTACCTCGAGGAAGTCGGCGATCCGGCGACCGGTCTGCCGATCGGCTCGACCGCGGAGAATCTCAAAGCGGCGATCGCCGGCGAGACGCACGAATACACCGACATGTATCCGGGTATGGCCAAGGCGGCACGGGACGAGGACTTCGACGAGATCGCCGACTGGTTCGAGACGCTGGCCAAAGCCGAGCGCTCACACGCGAACCGTTTCCAGAAAGCGTTGGATACGCTCGACGACTAAGGCAACCGCCGGCACGGGCCGGAGCAAGCTCCGGCCCGTGCCGCTGACCAACAGAGACCCATGAATAAACGCGAGGGCAGCCTCGAGGCGCCGACACGGCATCCTATCGCGTGGCAAAGTGACGCCTTCCGCGACGAGACCGCGCTCTTGGCGGAGCTCGAGCGCGTGTTCGACATCTGCCACGGTTGTCGCCGCTGTTTCAATCTCTGTCACGCGTTTCCGACGCTGTTCGACGCGGTGGACGAGTCCGAAAGCATGGAGCTCGACACCGTCCCCAAGGCGGTGTACTGGGACGTTGTCGATCACTGTTACCTGTGCGACATGTGCTACATGACCAAGTGTCCGTACGTGCCGCCGCACGAATGGAACGTCGACTTTCCCCACCTCATGCTGCGCGCGAAGGCGGTCCGCTTCGAGAAGCGCGGCGCCAGCCGGCGCGATCGGCTGTTGAGCTCCGCCGACGCGCTCGGACGCTTGGCCGGAATACCCGTGGTCGTTAAGGCCGTCAACGCGACCAACGCGAGCAAGACTGGCCGCAAGCTCATAGAGAACACGCTCGGCGTGCATCGTGAGGCGCCGGTGCCGCGCTACCATTCGAAGACGGCGCGGAAGCGCTTGAAGGACCGACGCGGCGCATCCGGCGACGGCGCCATCGCGACAGCCACGACGACCGGCAAGGTCGTGCTGTACACGACCTGCTACGGCAACCGCAACCTGCCGTCGCTCGCCGAGGATCTGGTTGCGATCTACGAGCACAACTCGATACGAGTGGCGCTGACCGAGAAGGAGGTCTGCTGCGGCATGCCCAAGCTCGAGCTCGGCGATCTGGATGCCGTCGACCGGGCGAAGCGCATCAACATACCGATTCTCGCCTCGTGGGTCGATCAGGGCTGGGACATCGTGACCCCGATCCCGTCGTGCACGCTCATGTACAAGCAGGAGCTGCCGCTCATGTACCCGAACGACGCCGATGTCGCCAAGGTTCGCGACGCGATGTTCGACCCGTTCGAATACCTGATGCTCAGGCTCAAGGACGGCAAGCTGAATACGGATTTCGAGCAGTCTCTCGGCCGAGTTGTTTATCAAGTACCCTGCCATCTGCGGGTCCAGAATATCGGCCTTAAGACACGTGACCTTTTGTCGCTGGTGCCCGATACGAGCGTCGAGACGATCGAACGTTGTTCCGGGCACGACGGGACGTACGCCGTCAAGAAGGAATACCACCGAATCTCGAAGAAGATCGCGCGGCCGATCGTCGGCAGAGTGAACAAAGCGGAGGCGCAGCATTTTGTCAGCGATTGTCCGATGGCGGCCGAGCAGATCGCCCAGGAGCTCGACTCGCTGGCCCCCGAGCATCCGCTCGGGCTGCTCAAGATTGCCTACGGACTATGAGAACGAGAGTGATGGAGAAACTGACGCGGCAAGACCTTTACAGCCTGGAGAAATACGCGGAGATTCGCGATACCTTTCGCGCCGAGGTGCTGGCTCACAAGCAGCACCGCCGCTTGCCGCTCGGCACGAACGCGACGTTGTATTTCGAAGACAGGCTGACGATGCAGTATCAGATTCAGGAGATGCTGCGCATCGAGCGCATCTTCGAGGCGGAAGGCATCAACGATGAGCTCGAGGCCTACAATCCGCTGATTCCTGACGGGACGAACTGGAAGGCGACGTTCATGGTCGAGTTCACCGACGTCGAGGAGCGCCGCGCGATGCTCAAGCAACTCGTCGGCATCGAGCACAGCGTCTGGCTCGAGGTGGGCGGTTTTCGCAAGTTCCGACCGATCGCGGACGAAGACCTCGAGCGGAGCGACGACGGCAAGACCTCCGCGGTGCACTTCCTGCGCTTCGAGCTCGACGCCGAACAGATCGATGCGCTGCGCGGCGGTGCGGCGCTCGCCGCCGGCATCGATCACGACAACTACCAGGTCGAGATCCGGCCGGTCCCCGACGCCGTCCGCGAATCGCTGCTCGGCGACCTGAACTAAGCGTTATCGAGCATCATTGGCCGCAGGCGCCCGTCCAGTGGGCGACTGCGGCTCGCATCGCTTGACCGGCGACTTGCGGGGGACGTGCTCTCGCTTGATCTCGCCGCGCCGTCCCTGGCGCGGCTCGAATCGGTCGCTTCTCGCTTTGAGCCGTCCCTGGCGCGCTCGTCGCTCAACGACGCTCGAGCACGTC
>JBFGFX010000220.1:0-6249 GCA_041579335.1 Woeseiaceae bacterium
ACTTCCCCGGCATCTACTTTCAGACCTGCTTCGTCATCGGCCCCTCGGGCGATACGCTGCTGCGTTACCGGCGCCTGATCTCGATGTTCGCGCCGACGCCGCACGACGTCTGGGACAAATATCTCGACATCTACGGCATCGACGCCGTGTTCCCGGTCGCCGACACGGAGATCGACCGGCTCGCGTGCTGCGCCTCGGAGGAAATCCTTTATCCCGAGATCTGCCGCGCCCACGCCGTGCGCGGCGCGGAGGTGATCCTGCACTCGACCAGCGAGGTCGCGAGCACGGCGCTGACGCCGAAAGACATCGCGAAGCGCGCCCGCGCGATCGAGAACATCGTCTATGTCGTGTCCTGCAACACGGGCGGCATTGCCGACTCGCCGATTCCCAAGAACTCGGTCGACAGCATGTCGAAGATCGTCGACTTCCACGGCCGCGTGCTCGCGAGCTCGACGATCGGCGAAAGCATGGCGGCGAACGCCGAGATCGATCTCGGCGCGCTGCGCCGCTACCGGCGGAGGCCGGGGATGCCGAACGTGCTCGCACGCCAGCGCCTGGAGCTCTTCGCAGCGACGTACGCAAGCACCTCGATTTACCCGGTGAACACGCTCCTGGACGATGCGGGGAAACACGTCGTTCCGGAGCGGGCGCACTTCATCGAGACACAGCGCAGGACGATCGAGCGGCTTGAGAAGCGCAAGCGGATCTGAGCGAAACTCGTTACACGCGACTCGCCGTCGCCTGCCGCCCTCGACGAAAATCGCGAGGATTCTGTAAAACTCGCAGACCAGGTCTTTTTCGCCGATTACGTCAATTCTTGCCCATTTAGGTCCCTTGCCGTACTACGCTTCACCCTGATTCGCTGTCGCTATTTGGCGACATCGGGTCAGCGGGAAGCCGGCGGTAGACCGCCGGACGAAACGAGAAGGCAGCCCCTAAAAGATTGCGTGCGTTTCGGTAAATCGTATTTACACGAAAGCCAGGGAGGGCGCCGATGTTCGCTGGGCTACGCAATCGTCAATTCACTCATCTATTCAGTGCGGTTCTGCTTCTCGGATCCAGCGCGTTTTCCGCAGCCGCGACCTTACACGTTCCCGGCTATGTCGAGGTCAATCAGTACTCGCTTCCGGCGGGCGTCCCGAGCCCGCTGGGCGACGTTATGTTCAGTGACGACGGGAACACGCTTTACATCGTTGGAGGCTCATCGACCTTCGGCAGCGAGGTCTGGACGGTACCCGTCATAAGAGATGCCGCAGGCGCCGTCACCGGTCTCGGTTCCGCGACCCGGCTCATGGCTTTCCCGAATATCGACACCGGTCTCGAGCACAGGCCGGGCACCGATTCGCTCGTCTTCAGGGGCAATAGCGGCGTAGTCGGGCAGATGCTGGCGGACGGCAGCGTCGTGACGTCCACCGCGGCGGGCGCATCGTATAACGGTGGCTTGGCGTTCGTGCCGGAGGCTTTGCCCAACGCCGGCGATCTGCTCGTTGGCAACTACAACTCCGGCGTCATCAACAGCTACGCGCCCACCGATAACGCCGACGGCTCGTTTACGCCGGTGCTCACAGGCTTCTATTCCAACTCGGCGTTCGGCGCGACCGGCGATCTGGAGTTCGTTCCGTCGGGCGATTTCGAGAACGATCTGATGTATACGAACTGGAACGGGGGAACCGTTTCCATCATCGATATCGACCCGCTGAGCGGTAATCCCGTCGGCGGAGGAACGGCGCCTCCGGTCACGCTGTTCGCGTCGGATCTGGGCACCGGACCGTGGGGCCTGGCCTTCGATCCCGTCACCAACGATCTGTTCATCGCGAACTTCACTGGAAACCCGTACGACGGCATCGTCCAGATCAGCGGCTTTCCTCCGCCCGTTGCCAAGAACGAGCCGCCTTCGGCCGCGTGCCAGGACGTAACCGTGCCGACCGACACCGGCATGTGCACTGCGTCCGTCGCGTCAGTCGACGCCGGCTCGGCCGACCCGGACGGTGATGCGATCACGCTGACTCAGGATCCCGCCGGCCCCTATCCGCTCGGCGGGACGCCGGTTACGCTGACGGCGGCGGACGCCAACGGCGGACTCGGCAGCTGCTCGGCCGTGGTGACGGTGGTCGATCAGGAGCCGCCGACGATCACGGCCAGCCTCGCTCGTATATCCGGCAACCGCTGGTGGCAGTGGCGACGCATGGGACGATACGTGGTCCGTTTCGGCGCCGAAGACAACTGCGGCCTCACGAGCCCGACGACGGCCGTCCTCAACGCGCCCGGCTGCGCGCCGATCCCGGTCGCGGACGGCGCGATCCTGGAGCTCAGGTCGACGAAGCACAGCGGGTCCTGTCGCGTCAGTTACAAACGCGGCGTCTTGAGAATCTGGGGCGCAGGCAGCTTGACGCTCGAGGTGACTGCCGAGGATGCCTCAGGCTTCGCCACCGCCTCGGTCCAAGCCGATTTTCCGGATCCCCGTCGCCGTTTCACTTTCCGTGATCGCCCGCGCGGCAACGACGCCGATAGCGATAGCGACAGTGACAGCGATAAAAAGCGCTTGATGAAACGCATGCTGGCGAAGCGCCGCTGACGATCAGTCACTGACGTCGTCGGAAGACGAATCCAAGCGCTCCTACCCGGCCAAGCCGACCGCGCGGTCCAGCCGTAGATCCCACTGGCGAATCACGGCTGGCTTGTGCTCGTCGGTCTTGCTGCTCGTCCGGCGCGTCGGATTGCCTACCGCTCGCTGTCGATGAAGTGTCTCTCGCGGACATAGGCCAGCGACCGAGTTTTTTTCAACTAGACTTAGTGAGCACATTTGACTGCGCAACCCCGTTCCGCCATGAAGGCGTGCGAGCATCGCGGGTCCACGCCGCTTTCGGTCGCGACGCATCAAAGGATTGCCTGAAACCACCAAAAACATGTATCGGAGGTCCACAATGAAAACTCCAACGAAACCGTTCCGTGCTTTCGTCGCCGTTCTGGGCGTGTATCTTGCGTCCGCATTGGTATCAACCGCCTCGGCCGTGCCACCCATGAAAGTCAACTTCGGCCCGAACGACGGCTTCGGATTTCTCGTGGCGGACTGCGGCGACTTTAATGCGCTTCTCGATTTTACGGCGCAGGGACATTTCATTGTGCGCTTTGATCAGGACGGCGTTCCGATCGCAGTCGAGCAGCACATCCGATTCCCGGCCGACATCTATTACAATTCAAACGATCCCAACATCTTCCTCACGGGGAACGCGGTTCAGAACGATCATTTCGATCTCGTGAATCAGGTCGTAGCAACCTCGGGTCTACTATTCAAGCTCACGGTCCCCGGTCACGGCGTGGTCTTTCATCAGGCCGGCTTGGTGCGAGTCAACCTGGAAACGGGGGACGTCATTTTTCAGGCGGGGCCCGCCGATTTCGACGAAGGCGATACGGCCGCCTTGTGTGCGGCGCTGATGCCCTAGTGACCGGGTGGCCTAGTCCCGGATGTCATCGTAAGACGGCTCGAGCGTCTCGTACGCTGGCCAGTCGGCCGACACGCGCGTCCAGTGGCGGCGACGTAGTAGCGGAAGTAGCTTTCAGCGCAGGCCCAACGAACCCGGGTTGACGCGCGTCTCCGGATCGAGCGCGTGCTTGATGTTCTCGATGACCCGCCACGATTCGGGCCGCAGGCCGTCGCGATACGGGTAGGCTTTGCCGATCTGCATGTGGATGCCGCCGACTTCCGCAAACAGGTCGATGACCGCCTGTCGCAACTTCGCAGTGGCGGCGCGAGCGCGTTCATTTTCCGGAAAGCCCGGCAGCGAGTTGAAGACGCTCTCCTCGACCGTGTCTTCGTGGATCTCGGTCATGGCATCCGGCGTGAAGAACACGGGCTCGATCACGAAGCCGTTGGTGGAGATCAGCGCGAACAGGTAGCCTACGCCGATGCCGTGCTCGTCGATCTCGGCGCGATGCCGATCGAAAATCGCGTTGACGGCATCGAGCGTCGACTGCGCTTTGGAATGCGGCACGATCGTGTGTATCGGCACCCAGCATTCGCCGCGGGGACCGACGACGTTGTTCAGCGGCGTGAACGGATTCGCCCGCAGGATCTTCGGGATGCTGTCCTCGATCTCGCGGCCGCCGTGCTCGGCGCAGATACGTCGCGCCTGCTCGAGGCCGTGCGCCGCGGCGGCGTCGAGGCGCTCCTCGATCAGGACGTGCAGCGAGTACTTGACGCCTTTCATGTAGCCGCGCCCGGCTAGCGCCACCTTCGCGGAGTCCTTGATCGCGCCGAGCACGCTGCCGCTCGCCTTCGCGACGCCGGCGAGCTGCTTGACGTCGCTCATGATGCTCTCGCGCTGCATGCGCACCTGCTTCAGATAGGGATCGAACGCGAAGCACTCCGCCGCCACGTCCGCACGGCCGATGTCACTCATTGCACGAACGATCGCGTCCTCATCGACGAAGTCGAACGACGCAAACGAGCGGGCGCCGTATTCGGGCATGAGCCTCAAGGTCGCGGTCGCTTTGAGACCGAGCGCGCCCGTGTCGCAGGTAAAAAGGCCCGTGAGGTCGGGTCCGAAGTGACGGAAGAACGGCGTCGCGTTGCGCTGCGCGTGGGCACCGGTCTTGACGACGCTGCCGTCGGCGAGCACGACCTCGAGGCCGATGACCGAGTCGGCCGCGGTGCCGTGCCGCGCCGATCCCCAGAAGATCGAATTCTGCGACAGGCCCCCGCCCACGGTCGCCCGGATGCCGGACAGCGTGCCCCAGAAGGGCGTGCGCAAGCCCGTGCCCTCGAGCGCGCGCTTGAGCTCGTGCCAGGTGCAGCCGCACTGCACCGTGACGTACATGTCGTCGGTGTTGATCTCGAGCACGCGGTTCATCCGGCGCGTGTCGACGATGATGCTCCCCTCTTCTTCCGGCACATAGCCACTCGTGTACGACATGCCGCCGCCGCGGGCGATGACGGCGTGGCCCGAGCCGGTCGCCGCGCCGACCGCGGCCGCGAGCTCCTCGGTGTCGCCCGGCTGCACCACCGCCAGCGCGGGCAGGCCCTTCGTGTAGAAGTCCTGCGCGTACAGCGTGACGCTGTGCGCATCGGTCTTGACGTGCTCTGCGCCGACGATCGCGGCGAGCGCTTCGAGCACCGACTTAGGCGTGCTTCGGGCCAGTGACATGGCTTCTCCTGTTTTTGGCGCGGGGATTCTGGCAGAATTGTATTATTAATATATCATTATAACACTATCCCGATCGGTGTCGTCGGGTCGAGGGGAAACGATGACAACGAACAAGAAGATCCTACTGAAGCGGCAGTGCGAAGGCACCCCGACGCCCGGCGATTTCGAGCTCCGCGAGGAACCGATTGCGGCAGCAGAGGCCGGAGAGCTCTCGTGCGAGACGATCTTCCTGTCGCTCGACCCGTATCTGCGCGGCAAGATTTCGGGTCGGCATCTATCGGGGGCGATCCTGCTCGGGGACCTGATGGCGGGCGAGGCAATCAGCCGCGTCATCGAGTCGAACGACGCGGGATTCGCCGCGGGCGATCTCGTTGCGGCACATTCGGGCTGGCAGACGCATCCGGTCATCAAGATCTCGGACGCGCGCGAGGTCGACGCGGCGGTGGAACCGGCGTCGCTTCACTTAGGCATCCTCGGCATGCCCGGGCTGACGGCCTACGCGGGCTTGCTGCGACTCGGCGAGCCGAAAGCAGGCGACGTCGTCGTCGTATCGGCTGCGTCGGGCGCGGTCGGCTCGATGGTCGGCCAGATCGCCAAGATCAAGGGCTGTGCCGTGGTCGGAGTGGCGGGTTCGCCCGAGAAATGCGCCTGGGTGACCGACGTCGCCGGCATGGATCACTGCATCAACTACAAGACCGAAGACTTACGCTTGGCGCTCGAGCGCGACTGCCCGAACGGCATCGACCTCTACTTCGACAACGTCGGCGGCGACATGCTGCAGGCGGTCATGGAGCACCTCGCGATCGGCGCCCGCGTCGTCCTGTGCGGCTTGATGTCGCAGTACAACACGACCGAGATGCCACCGGGGCCGAATCCCGCGTTCATCATCAAGGCGCGAGCCACGGTGCGCGGCCTGGTCGTCTACGATCACGAGGACCTGCGCGGGCAGTTCGTCGCCGATGCGACGAGCTGGTTGAAGGAAGGCAGGATCCGGTATCTCGAAGACGTGACCGAGGGCATCGAGAACGCGCCCGCCGCGTTCTCGCGCCTGATGCGGGGCGAGAACCACGGCAAAGCGATCGTCAAGCTGATTTAATTGGGGTGG
>JBFGFX010000221.1:0-6203 GCA_041579335.1 Woeseiaceae bacterium
ACCGACAACTGCCCGGGCTTCGGCTCGGTGGCCAAGTACGTCGCGGTGTCCATCCGCGAAGCCGCGCTGGACGTGCTGTCGATGGCGAAGACCTCGACCAAGGTCTTCGTCCTGGAAGTGATGGGGCGACACGCGGGCTGGATAGCGGCCGCGGCCGGGCTCGCCGGCAAGGAGCCGGCCGACGCGCCGCACATCATCCTGTTCCCGGAGATCCCGTTCGATCAGGACGCATTTTTGGCGCGCGTCCAAGACTGCGTGGAAAAGTACGACTACTGCGTCGTCGCCGTCAGCGAAGGCGCGAGCTACCCGGACGGCCGCTTCCTCGCCGAGGCGGGTACGCGCGATGCGTTCGGCCACGCCCAGCTGGGCGGCGTGGCCCCGGTCGTCGCCAACATAGTGCGCGAGGCGCTCGGCTACAAGTATCACTACGCCGTCGCCGACTATCTGCAGCGGTCGGCGCGCCACATCGCCTCGGCCACGGACGTGAAGCAGGCATACGCGGTCGGCCGGGAGGCCGTCAAAATGGCGCTCGCCGGCGAAACGGCCGTCATGCCGATCATCAAACGAGTCTCCGACTCGCCGTACCGCTGGAAGATCGACAAAGCGGCGCTTTCTCGGGTCGCCAACAAGGAGAAGAAGCTGCCGCGACGTTACATCTCGAAGGACGGTTTCGGCATCACGAGCGCCTGCCGACGCTATCTCGAGCCGCTGATCGTCGGGGAAGATTATCCGCCTTACGTCAAGGGCTTACCGAAGTACGTGACCTTGAAGGGGACGCCGGTCGCGAGGCGGCTCGGCACGGATTTTGTGGTATGATGCGCCGCCTGCCGCGACCCGGGCCAGCCGGTTTGGGAGCGCTCGCGGCGATACGCGGCGAATAAACAACGACAATCGGTGGGGACTTTCACTCGCTTTCGCGAGTCGGCGAAGAGCTTCATGCCCGGCCGGTATCGAGCACGAATTCTGTTTATGCCTCGGCGCATTAGGCGCCGGAGCGTCACATGATTGGGAGACGAACTGATGTCGAATGAGTTGGCTCTGTGGCTTGCCGTAAGCGCGGGTGTACTCGCGGTACTGTACGGCGCATTGTCCACGCGCTGGATTCTCAAGCAGCCGGCCGGCAGCGAACGCATGCAGGAGATCGCGCAAGCGGTGCAGGAAGGTGCGCGCGCCTACATGAACCGGCAGTACGGGACGATCAGCATCGTCGGCATCGTGCTGTTCTTGGTGCTCGGCGTCGCGCTCGACTGGTACACGGCGGTCGGCTTCGCGATCGGCGCCGCGTTCTCCGGACTGGCAGGCTACATCGGCATGTTCGTTTCCGTGCGCGCCAACGTGCGGACCGCCGAGGCGGCCAAGACCGGCGTCAATCCGGCGCTCAACGTCGCGTTCCGCGGCGGCGCGATCACCGGCCTCCTGGTCGTCGGCCTCGGGCTGATCGGCGTCGCGGGCTATTACGCCGCGCTGCTCGCCTTCGGCAAGACGGTCGACGATGCGATTCACGCCCTCATCGGGCTGGCTTTCGGCGGCTCGTTGATTTCGATCTTCGCGCGTTTGGGCGGCGGTATCTTCACGAAGGGCGCCGACGTCGGCGCCGACCTCGTCGGCAAGGTCGAGGCAGGGATTCCGGAGGACGATCCGCGCAATCCAGGCGTCATCGCGGATAACGTCGGCGACAACGTCGGTGACTGCGCCGGCATGGCGGCCGACCTGTTCGAGACCTACGCGGTCACGATCATAGCCACGATGTTGCTCGGCACGCTGGTTGCGGCGAGCTTCGGGACCGCGGCCGTGCTGTATCCGCTCGTGCTCGGCGCCATTTCGATCGTCGCATCGATCATCGGCACGTTCTTCGTGCGCACGTCGGACGGCGGCAAGATCATGGGCGCGTTGTACAAAGGCGTGATCGTCGCCGGCGCACTCGCGGCGATCGCGTTCTATTTCGTGACCGACTGGATGATGGCGGAGACCGGCAACGTCGGCGGCATTTACGGGTCGGCGCTGATCGGCCTGGCGCTGACCGCGGCCATGGTTGTGATCACGGAGTACTACACGGGCACCGAGTTCAAGCCGGTGCGCACCATTGCCGAAGCCTCGAAGACCGGCGACGCGACCAACATCATTGCCGGTTTGGGTATCTCTATGAAGGCGACCGCCCTGCCGGTGTTGGCGGTCTGCTTGAGCATCTGGGGCGCGTTTGCGCTGGCGCCGGCGGGCGACACGATGGCCGGTCTCTACAACATAGCAATCGCGGCGACCACGATGCTGTCGATGACCGGCGTCATCGTTGCACTGGATGCTTTCGGGCCGATCACCGACAACGCGGGCGGCATCGCCGAGATGGCCGAGCTGCCGGCCGAGATTCGCAACATCACCGATCAGCTCGACGCGGTCGGCAATACCACCAAAGCCGTCACCAAAGGCTATGCCATCGGCTCTGCGGGCCTCGCGGCGTTGGTCTTGTTCGCGGATTACACCAATGCGCTCGAGCAGGAAAACATCATGGTCGACTTCGTGCTCTCGGATCACCTCGTCATCATCGGCCTGTTCATCGGCGGACTCGTGCCGTACCTGTTCGGCTCGATGGCGATGGAGGCCGTGGGCCGTGCTGCCGGATCGGTGGTCAACGAGGTGCGCCGTCAGTTCCGCGAGATCGACGGCATCATGGAAGGCACGGGCAAGCCGGACTACGGCCGCGCCGTCGATCTGCTGACCAAAGCCGCTATCAAAGAGATGATCGTTCCGAGTTTGCTGCCCATCTTGGTGCCTCTGGCCGTCGGCCTCTTGCTCGGTCCCAAAGCGCTCGGCGGCCTCTTGCTCGGCACGATAATCACCGGACTGTTCGTCGCCATTTCGATGACGACCGGCGGCGGCGCCTGGGACAACGCGAAGAAGTACATCGAAGACGGCAACATCGGCGGTAAGGGCTCCGACGCCCACAAAGCCGCCGTCACCGGCGATACCGTGGGCGATCCTTACAAGGACACCGCCGGGCCGGCGATCAACCCGCTGATCAAGATCATCAACATCGTTGCGCTCTTGATGGTGCCGCTGCTGGCCTGATCGCAGGACGGCACCGGCGCGCGGTCACGGGTTCAGTGCCCGGAACGTGCCGGTCTGACCGGCGCCCAGCATCGCAGGCGGCTCGATGAAGTTGCCCTGCACGAAGTCGACGCCCGCGTCGCGCAGCCAGTCGAAGTCGTCCTGATGCTCGACCTGTTCGGCGACGACCCGGAACTCCATCGTCCGCGCGAGCTTGATCATAGCGGCGACCATCTCCTGGTTGATTTCGTCGGTCGCCAAGTTCCGCGTGTAGGTCCCGTCGATCTTCAGGTAGTCGACCGGCAATCGCTTCAAGCTCGAGAAGGCGCCCAATCCGCTGCCGAAATCGTCGAGGGCGAACTCCAAGCCAATACCGTGCAGCACCTCGATGAAGCGCCGCACCTGCTGCACGTCGGTGGAGATCGCCGCCTCGTTGAGCTCCAGGCAAATCATCGACGGCGCGATGCCGCTCCGATCGAGTGAATCCACGACGTAGCTCAAGAAACCCTCGTCGCTGATCGTTTGGGTCGAGATATTGATCATGCAGTTGCGGCCGGACGGCAGCTTGATCTTGCCCGCGCCGATGGCCGTCAGCGTCGCATTGACGACCCAGCGGTCGATTTGCGGCATCAGCTGATAGCGCTCGGCAGGGCGCAGAAACTCCGCGCTGTTCGCGGTTCGGCCTAGCTCGTCGGGAAGGCGCAGCAGCACCTCGACGGCTGGTCCGGTCTCGGCAGCGCCAGCCGTCGCTATGATCGGCTGCACCGCGAGCTCGAACAGATCTTCGTGGAGCGCCGCCTGCATTTGCCTGAGCCACTGGATGTCGCCGCGCTCCCGGGCGATCGCCTCGTCGCGTGCCGAATACACGTGCACCTGTCCGCGCCCGCGCTGCTTGGCGACGTAGCAGGCCGAATCCGCCGCGCTCAAGACGTCCTGCAGACTACCGCTCGAATGGCTGATCTCGACCAGCCCGATCGAGATTCCGATGTTGAAAATCTTGTCCTTCCACACGAATCGATAGTCGCCGACAGCAGCGCAGATATCGGCGGCAATCTGCCGCGCTTTGTCGATCGGGCAGCCGACGAGCAGCGTGCCGAACTCGTCGCCGCCGAGCCGGCCGACGAAGTCGGAATCGCGCACCTGATCCTTGATGAGCGTCGCGACCTCGCGCAGCAGGTTGTCGCCCGCGAGATGGCCGCAGCTATCGTTGACCGCCTTGAATCGATCGAGATCCATGTAGAAGAGCATGTGCGCGGTCTCTTCGGCGTGCGCCGAATCCATCGCTTCTTGCAGACGCCGCTCGAATTCGCGGCGATTGACCAGGCCGGTCAGCGGGTCGTGCGTCGCCTGATAGCTCATCTGCCGGGTAAGACCGCGAATCTCGCTGACGTCGTGGAATACCACCACGGTGCCGGAGATCGCGTTGCCGGGGCCACGTATCGGCGACGCCGTGATTTCCACCGAATGCTCGTGCTCACCGTCGGCACTCACGAGCAGCGCTCGGCGCCCCATGTTGACACGCCGGCGCATGGCGAGGCAGCGATCAACGGGATCGCCCAAGTGGCGGCGGTCCGCCTCGTCGATCAGCGTGAACAGGTCGGCGATCTTCTGCCCTATCGCCTGCTCGCGCGCAGCACCGGTCATCGACTCTGCGGCGCGATTCAGATAATCGACGCGTCCTTCGTTGTCGGTAGTGATGACGCCTTCCGAGATGGACTCGAGCGTGTACTGCGCCTGCCGCCGGCTGCGGCTCAGCGAGACCTCAAGACTCTTGCGGTAGCTGACGTCCCGCGCAATCGTCAGAATCGCGGGCGTGCCGCGATACTCGATCGACGAGCTCTGCGCTTCGACCCAGAGGCTCTGCTCGGTGCCGTCGATCAGCTGGATCTCGAGCCGTCGCGGGACCTGCTCGCCCGCGAGCCGTTTCGCCATGGTCTTGCGGAATAGCGCGCGGTACGCCGGCTTGACCAGATCCGCAACGTCCCGGCCGATGAGCTGTTCCGGCGCGAGACCGACCAGCGCGGCGGCGCTCTCGTTCGCAAGCAGGATGCGCTCGTCGTGCACGACGACGATCTCGGGCAAGGTGCGCGTGAAGTCGGCGAACAGGCGGTCACGGTCCTGTATCTCCTCATCGCGCTCACCGAGCGCATCGAACAACCGATTGATCGTGCCTGCGAGCTCGGCGATCTCGTCGCCGTCGGTCGTGTCGAGCCGTCGCCCGACCGACGAGTCGGCGGACACGTCGATGAGCTCGGTCCGAAAGTGCTTGAGCCGGGCGCGCAGCCGCGAATTCGCCCGCAGCGAGAGCAGGAATGCGATCAACGCGATTCCTGAGGCGGCAGCGAGGGCGGGGACTAGCAGCGTCGACGACATTCAGGCGCCGTCAGTCGTCGGGCGCCGCTGCCGCGAGAGCTCTATCGTGGTAGGGGCAATGGGAACGGCGAGAACTCCGGTCCCGCGATCGTATGGGTGATGCCGTGAATTCATCATTTGTTATTATTAGAGGCCCGCAGCGGCGCTCCGCGGTCGGAGAATCGCGGCGATTCCGAGCCAACAAATTTGTTCAAAAGCAAGCATATATCAGTCGCTCATCCGCGCTTGACCTATTCACCATAATTTTGGACACGCGTCGTGTGGAGGTCGCTCGCAGACCGCGTCCGGATCGGATAGCCAGCGCAAGAATCATCGTGTTTCAATAACTTATTGGATAGCTACAGCATGGATACGGCCTACGCTCGACGACAGATGGTGCGCCAACAGGTGCGCGCCTGGGACGTTTTCGACGCCCACACGCTGGCGATCCTGAGTGAGCTGCCGCGCGATGCGTTCACACCGGCAGAGTACGCCGATTTGGCCTACGCCGATACACAGATCCCGCTGCCGCACGGCCAGGTCATGATGGCACCCAAGGTCGAGGGTCGTCTGCTGCAGGCGCTCGAGCTCGACGAGTCCGATCGGGTCCTTGAGATCGGCACCGGCACGGGCTTTCTGGCAGCGTGTCTTTCCCGGCTGGCGCATACCGTGCTGAGCGTCGACCTGTTCGACGACATGCTCGAAACGGCCAAGGCGAATCTGGACGAAGCACAGATCGGCAACGTCGAGCTCGCGTTGATGGACGCGACGCGGGAGCTGCCGCAGGAACGGTTCGACGCGATCGCCGT
>JBFGFX010000222.1:0-6195 GCA_041579335.1 Woeseiaceae bacterium
CGTTCTCACCAACGAGGCTATCGAGACGCATCAGCATCCCCTTCCACCCCGTCATGCTGGACTCGGGATGTCGCTGAATCAGGTCGCAGATGATCGCCGTTCGCGACGCAAGATGGAAAAACGCGACTTCTTCCATCGCCAGCGAACCTCGAAAGATGGTCTGGTCGATGTCCGCCGCCCACGCCGGGTCCGGTTCGTCGCCGAGCTCGGCATCGAAGCGCAGCTCGGGCTTCCGTTGTGCGAGACCCGGCGGTGCGTACACTTTTGCCTCCGGCCAGCGCGTGCCCCATTCGGCGAGAAACAGGTGATGGATCTTGTTCGGCGATACGATGTGCTGAACCGGTCCGATGTCCTCTACCGCGCGGGCCAGCTCTTCGGTAAGCGCCACCGGAGACCATACCCATGCGCTGCCGTCGGACAGCCGCAGGACCGCCATTCGAGTAGGGTACGGAAAGCCGTAGAATGAGACCGTGGGTCCTTCGGCTGTGTAGATCGATGGTCCGAACTCGGCGAGCATGTAGACGGCTCAGGCTTGCGGCGTCATCGACTTACCTCAGCCGTCGAACTCGCTCAGGACGTTCTCGGTGAAGTAGCGGTGCTCGAAGTCCTGCTTCGGCACGAGGGCGTCGCCGCGGCCCTCGGGCGTCATGTCCAGCAGATTCCAAAGCGGCCAGATCATGTCGACGTGGCGCGGATGGCCACTCGGCAGCGGCCTCGAGACGAGCTCGGATGCCCAGAAGTGGAAGATCCCATCCGGCGTCCTCCTGAAGACGTTCATCGCCGAGACCACACCCGCGTCGGTGGTCTCGAAGCCGGCGTAGTCGAGCAGATAGCCGTTGTTCATTCCCGATAAGAGCTCTATCTGCGTCCAACCCCGGCGTTCGCCCCACTGCTTGAGCTGCTCGGGGCTGGCTGCCGCAACCACCGCAATCGCCGCGGTCTCTTGCACAGCGCGGCCGTTGGCGTTGATGCTGTCCACGATGCTGGTGCACGACGGACAGGGCGCGTCCCATTCCGCGCCGAACATCATGCTGTAAAGGAGCAGCGATTTATGCTCCCCGAACAGATCCTCGAACGACACGGTCTCGACGCGGCCGTCGCCATTCAGGCGCTCGAACCGATAGTCTTCCTTGAGGCGACCGCCCAGCGACAACTCGCGCCGCTTCTCGGCGACCGCTTCGATCTCGTCGCGAAGGCGAACCTCCATCTCCAGTAGCTCATTTCGCTCTGCTCGGTACTCAGCCGATTCGTTGGGAAATCTGAATGTCTTCATTGAGCCTGCTCCCGTATCGCGACCGAAGTCGGAGTGTAGCGCATGAGCGCTCAATCGCCCGGCGGATCGGCACGCCCGCTCCTTGCCTCGACCGGCGGAGTGCGGATGACAAATACCAGGGTTGCCAGTGTACCGAAGAAGTACACGAGCCCTCGCAGAAGCCGGAGATCTGCGTAGTTCGGGTAGTTTACGCCTCGAGCCATCAGCTCGTCGTTCAGAAAGACGAACTGGCTGGCGTCGTTTGCGTAACGGAGCGCAATGGTCGCGGACGCGAGCGCGTACATCCCCGCAACAAAAACTTTCATTTGCGTCGAAAGGCGATGCCGCGCTGCAAAGCTCGCGATCACGACGGCAGACGTGATCGTGATCCACAGTTGAAACTGCATGTCGATCGAGGCCGACTCGTTCTGCAGCAGCCCGATGAGCTCGGCAACGCCTACGTCGTCCACGATTGCGTATCAGTCTGACCTGAAGAGCACGGGGCCCATGCCGTTTCGGGACCGCCGAATCTCTGCTACGTCCAACCCGAGCAGTACGGGTCCGGCTCGAGGTCCTCCGGCTGTCCCAGGCTATCCGGAGGTGGATACGTGGATTGGAAGGTAAACGCGTGACGGCTGGGGCCGTTTTTCTGCAAATGTTCAAGGCGAGCCAGGCCTTCGTCGACGGTCGGCGTGTGGCCGCCTGGAACCCACCAGAGCACCTGATAGGGGCCATTTGGCCGCTCGAACCACTGCCTGCGCCTGACCATGACGCCCCTGTGGCCCGTCCGATAGACGAAATCGAACAGCGCTTCGACAGACTCCCAGACGGACATGTTGACGATGAAGTTCGGTCCACGACCCGCATCGATGTCCGTTGCGTTGCCGCTCTCGCTCTGCAACCGCCACACGAAACCGGGGCTTTCATCCGCCAGCGCGTTGATCTTGTCCAGGCGGTTCATGAAACCGCTCATCCTCGGATCGTCCCCCGCATAGAGCATCGTACCGACGTTGATCTGCGCGATATGCCATCTCGTTCTTGTCATTGCCCGTCGCCTTGTGTGCCGAACAGTCCGCCAATACTAAACCATGAGCCAGGGCAGCGTCTGTCTTGGGTCCTGCCGGGTCGCCCGTCGGGACGGGCTCCTACGCGCGATCGTCGGGATGGACGATGCCGATGTAGGGCAGCGTGCGGTCCTGCTCCGCGTAGTCCAAGCCATAGCCGACGACCCATTCGTCCGGAATCGTAAAGCCGATGTAGTCGATCTCGACATCGACCTCGGATCGGCCCGGCTTGTGCAAGAGCGCGCAGGTGCGAATCGACGCGGGCCGGTGCGATTCCATGATGCCCATCAGATAGTGCAGCGTGTGCCCGGTGTCGACGATGTCTTCGACGATCAGCACGTGCTTGTCCTCGACGCTGCCGCGCACGTCCATGACGAGGCGCACGGCACCCGTCTGCACGCTCGAATCCGGATAACTCGAAACGGCGATGAACTCGATCGTCCGCGGAATCGTCAGGTGTCGCGCGAGGTCGGCGAGAAATATGAACGAGCCCTTCAAGACGCCGACCAATACGATTTCACCGCGGTCGGCGTATTCGCTGGAAATTTGGGCGGCGAGTTCCTCGACGCGGCGAAGAATCTTCTCTTCGCTGATCATGACTTCGGGTTGCTTTTTGCCCACCTGTGCCTCCCAACGGCGGCTTCGCCGCACTAATGCTAGGCGCAGCCGCGGCGGGCTTGCAAGGGGAATTCCTTCGGCGCGATCTTGCGCCTCAGTGGATCGGGAAGCCGGCTTGCGTCAGAAGACGCGCGCTGGCCGTGTATTCGTCTTTGTCGTCGTAGGTCAATACGACGTCGAACTTGCCGACGCCGGTGCGGAACCAATCGAGCCTGAGGTCGGGAGCGCGCGCTTCGAGGCGCTCGACGAAGGCCGCTGCGCGGTACGGTTCGCCGAAGCTAAGGAGCACCGAGCGCCCGATATCCGAATACAGGCTTGCGACCACCGGCTCGTTGCGGCGATTCCCTAACACATAGTTCATGTGGCGATAGATGTAGGCGCTGTACCAGCGTGCCCCCGAGGGGATGGACAGCGCATTCTGCGGTATCCGGCTCGGGCCATAATTGTAGGCGGCGAGCGACAGATGCAGGTCACCGTCGTAACGCTCGAGCAGCTCTTTCAAATAGCGCGCGCCCGCGTCGATGTTGGTGCAAGGATCGTAGAGATCGGACAAACGATAGATGCCCAGATGATGGGCCGTTTCCGGCCACTGGATCTGCATGACGCCGTGGGCGTTGGCTCGCGATCGCGCCGTCGCGTTGAAGTCGCTTTCGCCGCGTGCGACCGCCAGCAAGAGCGTTTCCGGCAACCCGTGCGAGCGCGCAGCGGCGCGGAAGCAGGTCGCGTGCGGGAAGCGATAATCGGGCTCGATCGTCGTCTCGTGCTGTAGGTAAGTCTGCCAGGCGCGGCTGGGGTCCCGGATCTCGACGCCGGTCGTCGCGGCGGCCAGATGCGCCGCCAGGAGGAGCAGCAGCGTGACGGCCGGCCGCGTCACGGCAGGCTGTCCGACACGTCCAAACCGGTCGCCGCCGCGATCTGCGACAGCTTGGTGTTCCTTTCCGTATCGTTGCTGTACGAGAATGCGACCTGATAGACACCGTGCTTCACTTTCACGACGCGATAGTCGAGTCCCGTCACGCTCTCCAAGCGCCTGACGAACCCGCGGGCCGCGATCTCGCTGCGGAACGGATTCCAGAAGGCCTGCCACTCGGGCTCGTTCAAGGCGTCGATCGGTAGGTCGGGCGGCGCGCCGTCCCCGGGCGGCTCCGCGACGGCGGCGTCCACAGCGCGCGCTACGTCCTCAGGCTGCCCCTCGCCAGCGTCAATCTCGTCCGCGGCCAGCTCGTTTGCGAAACCGTCAGCCACCGCCCGGCCGTCGCCGCTCGGGGTCTGCGCGGCAGCCTCAGCCGCCGCGGTCGTGCGCTCGGGCTCCGCAGGGCTTTGCGCAATATCCACAGGATCCGGGACGACGGAGTCCACCAGCTCATGGACCACCTGCTGCTTCTCCTTGAGCTTCTGGATCGCGGCGTCGTAGCGGTCTTCGTCGCCCGTATCACCGGCAAGATGAAAATCGGGCATACCGACCAGCATGACGAGCGCTCCGATCGATAGGGCCGAACCAATGATGAAACCGAGTATTCTGAACATTACGGCGCCCCGACGTTAATACACGTTCTTGATTTTGATGGCGTTCCAGTCGACGAACGGCTGCCAGCGCTCGACCGCAGACGCGAGCTCGTCGAGCCAAGCCGCGAGCTGGCGGCCTTCGAAGCCGACTCGCAGTGATTCCGAGCAGCGCCGCGGCAATCGGTCGAGGTGCGAGGCGATCGCCCGCGCCGCTTTGCTGTCGCTGACCGCTATCGCGTAGTACGTGTCCGCATCCGGCTCGAGCTGCCACTGCCGCTCCGGCAGCCACGCATCGCGCAACAGATCGGTCGGCAAAGGCACCGTGATCGCTTCTCCCCTGCGGGCGATCTTCGCGGCCGTGCGGTAGCCGCAATCGCCGTCGTCGAGCCGCACGAGTCCGTTGTTCTGCTGATGATTGAGGACGAACACGACCGCGTCATCCTTCGTCGTCACCTCCAATCCGAGGCAATCGCTGCGGTGTTCCAAGTAGGGATTTCGGCGATAGGTGATGCTCTCGAGCGAGCAGGCGCGACTCGCCCGAAGCCGCACGAGGCGCATCGCATCGAGGACGCCGCCGGCACCGATCGAAACGGACCCCGTAGGCTGCGGCACGGCGCTCAGATACGCTTTCGGCAGGCGCACATAGACGCTCGTGCTAACCGGTTGCAGTCCGTCTTCGGCGTTCGTCGGCGTGATCGTGATCCAGTACTGATACAAATCGTGGTCCACGACGTGCGCCTGACCTTCGAGCCGCGAGTTCGCCTGCGCGTCTTCGACGGCGAACTTAAGCGAGCTGACGCCGGCGACGTTGTTGCCGACGAGATCGGGGATGCCGGCCAGCTCGTCCTGCTCGGCGCCGCCTTGCGCCAGGGTGACGACGTATTCGCCGCTGACCTGCCGCATCAATGCGCAGCGCAGGTCGTGGGCAAGGTGCGCTGCCATGAGATCGATCTCGGTTCGGTCGTAGGGCACGCCTCGTTCACCGAGGAAAGTCGGATCGAGCGCGGATCGATCCAACGCGCGGCGCTGCTCTCGGTTCAATGGGCCCCGCCATTCCCGGCCGAATCCCGAGACCCAGGTCTGCTCGATCACGTCGAGCGCACGCACGGTAACGTGCGCGCCCTCGGCCGCGCGCGCCTGCACCTCGATTCCGATGAGGTATTGCACGTCGTCCGCGCGGCAGTCTTGGCCCGACGTCGGTATTCGCCGTTGGCGCTCCAGACGGTTCGGCTGCCAGCCGATATCGACACCCGACAAGCCGATGACGCGCCGCTCGAGCCGATCCCGGAGCTTAAGGGACAGCTCATCGACGTTCGATTCCGGGTTGCCGTCGTGCATTACTACGAAGCGGACCGATGCACCTTTGAACCTCGGATGCTCGGTGAGCTGCGCCGCAACGTAGCTCGACAGTTCGCCTTCGATCCATGACTCGACGTTCTTCTCGCGCGCTGCAGCCGGCTCGGCCACGTACAGATCCACCGCGATCAGCGCGATGACGATGCCGATGAGACGTTGCACGCTCATTGCCGTTACCGTTTAGTCCTCCAGCCGCAGCACGCCGTCGCCGCCGATGATCAGGGCGCCGCCGGACTGTTCGTTGAGATACCGGTTCAATTCGCGCGATAGCCGCGACGGTAGGGTCACGCCCCATTTCACCGCGCCGGCTGTGCCCGAGCGGCGCAGGGCCCGAATCACGTCGTCCGGCACCGTCGTCTCGTCCATCTCGTGGAACTGACCGGGCAGCGACGCCGGCCA
>JBFGFX010000223.1:0-6164 GCA_041579335.1 Woeseiaceae bacterium
CGACGTGCCGCCCGCGCCGAACGCGAGCGCCAAGCAGCAGCCGACGGCCACGAGCGTCGCGAGGATGCCCTTCTTCAAGATCGGTATCCGATAGATCTCGCCCCACTCCTGGATGATGTAGCGCTGCAGGCGCACGCCCGAGTCCATTGTCGTACCGGCGAACAAGACGACCATGGTGGCGAGCAGCGTGGTCGAGACGCCGATCGGCAGGCCCCAGCCGTTGGTGATCATCTGCGCACCGCCCTGGATGAAGGTGCCGGCGCCGGCAGTGCCGTAGCGGTCGTAGATCTCGTGCCACAGCTCCGGGGTCGCGGCGAGCGCCGCGCCGCTGACTGCGACCAGGGTGATCAGCGCGAGCGAGCCCTCGCCGACGGCGCCCAGGTAGCCGACGAAGCGCGCATCGGTTTCTTTGTCGAGCTGCTTCGAGCTGGTGCCGGAGGAGACGATGCCGTGGAAACCCGACACCGCGCCGCAGGCGATAGTCACGAACAAAAGCGGCACGAGCGACGGCGCGTCGGCCGGCATGCGGTCGTTGAAAGCCGGCGCCGAAATATCGGGCAGCGTCAAAACGACGGCACCGTAGAGCAGAATCAGGCCGACGAACAGCTGGATGCCGTTGATGTAGTCGCGTGGCTGCAGCAGCACCCACACCGGCAGCATCGAGGCGATCGCGGCGTAGATGAACAGGATGACGATCCAGTTCGCGTTCGCCGGCAGGCCGAACATCGCGTCGGGTAGCTCGAGCGGCAACACGCTGCCGACGTAAATCGAGCCGTAGAGCGCCGCGACGCCGACCACCGACAGGATGGACAGGCTCCATTTACGGTGGATGAGCTGGCCGATGACGAGCGCCACCGCGATCGCCGACCAGGCCGGGAACACGGCGCCCGGCGTGCCGACGAACGCGCCCGCGATGACGACGCCGAACACGGCGTTGACCATCAACAGCACGAGGAAAATGACCACCATGAAGAGCGCCCGGGTACGCCGGCCGATCACCTCTTCCGACAGCGCCCCGATCGATTTGCCCTTGTGCCGCGCGCTGGCCCACAGCGCACCGAAATCGTGCACGCCGGCGAAGAAGATCGTGCCGATCAGAACCCACAAGACGGCCGGGACCCAGCCCCAGTAGACGGCGATCGCCGGGCCGACGATCGGCGCGGCCCCGGCGACAGAGGTGAAGTGGTGACCCCACAGGATGTATTTGTTGGTCGGGTGATAGTCGACGCCGTCGTTGAATTCGTGCGCGGGCGTAACGAAGTCCGGGTCGAGCCGGTAGATCCGCGCGGCGATGAACTTCGAATAGATGAACCAGCCAAAGGCCATCCCGGCAACGCCGAGCACGACGATCATCAACGACTGCATAGGAGCCTCCCCCGGTCCAGGCCGGCCGCAGAGCTTAGCATCAAAGCCGGCTTTCCTGCGGCACCGTCTCGCGTTCCGCACCGCGAAGCAGGCGCCGGTAGAGATGGTAGAGCAGCCAAACCGCGAGCCCGATGATCACCAGCAACATCAGCCAGCGCATCACGGCGGCGGCAAACGCGGCGTTCATGCTCGGCCAGGCGAAGCGATAGGCCGCGAGGTCCGACCCCCTCTCGATCATCCAGTGCCAGCCGCCGTGTGCGAGCAATGCCGACAGTATGATCGTGCCGACGCGCTCGGCGACGGCCTTCTGAAACAGCGCGTTCAAGAGCGGCACCGCCAGCACGATCACGACGAGCTGACCGATCTCGACGCCGATGTTGAACGCGAGCAGCGAGGTGAGCAGGTGGCTGCCCGCGAACTGCAGCGTCTCGGACAGCGCGAACGAGAAACCGAAGCCGTGCACGAGACCGAACGCGAACGCGATGATCCAGCGCTGGTGCCAGCGGGAGCCGACGATGTTCTCGAACGCCATATAAACGATGGAGAGCGCGATCAACGTCTCGATCAGCGGTGGGAACCACAGCGCTTTCGGCGCGAGGCCGAACGCCGAGGCAAAAAGCGTGATCGAATGCGCGACCGTGAACGACGTGACGATCGCGATCAGCGGCCGGATGCGGCGGAACGGAATGATCAGGCACAGCACGAACAGAAGGTGATCGATGCCGGAGAGAATGTGATCGAAACCGAGCTTGACGAAGCGCAGGAACGCGTGGTGCCAGCGCGGGTCGAGGGGCACGAGACCCGGGTTGCCGGAGAACTCGAACACCCGCTCCACGCCCTCGCGCGGCAAGAAGTGCAGCACGGTCGTCGTGCGCAGGCCGAGCCGGGCGAAGTCGGGCTCGATCGCGAAATCGGCCGCACCGCTCGGCAGTGGGTAGCTCAACCGCAGGTCGAACAACGCCTGATTGCGGTACAGCTCGGTCCCCGGATGGAGCGGCGGCCCGTCGATGTGTGCGCGCGCGCTTTCGTAGTCGCGGAACGACCGGTCCGACGGCAGCGACAGTCGCGTCGCGTCGATGCGCCACTCGTCGAGGCGCTCGCCGTCGACGTACACATGGATGAAGTTCGTGAGCCAGATCTCGGCGGCGTCGGAAAGGTAAGGCCCGACCGTATCGAGATTGATGTAGCCCGGCCCGCTGAGCGGGAAGCTTACGTCGCGCATCGCCTCGAGCGGCACGCGCAGCAGCAGCTCGAGGTCGCCGCGCGCAGGCTTCAGGTAGCTCTGGATCACGACGTCGGTCGGCACCTCGTGCGCACCGAGCCGATCGACGGCGGCCAACAAAGCGCCGGCAGAGACGAGCGACGCCGCGAGCCAATTCAGCCACTTGCGCCTCGCGGATGCCGCCGACCGCGGCGCCGAATCGATCTCGGTATGCGATCCGGCCAAATTTACTCGACGCGCGCCGCGCCTGGTTCTCGGAAGCTCGGGCATGCGTTCCATTGTATAATTCACGTCTTCGGTCCGGCACCCGCGAGGGCTGCCGACGGCGGGCAGTAGATTCTAGAGAACAACAATCTCGGGGGAGCACACTAATGACGAAGCGCAGTTTCTTTGTCGTCTTTGCCGCGTTAATCGCCGTGATCGCGCTCGGCGTCGGTCAGAGCGCGCTGGACAACGTGGCGGAGGCTCAAAGCAAGCAGGCACCTAAGTTCGAGGTCGATCCGTTCTGGCCGAAGCCGCTCCCGAACCACTGGATCTTGGGCGCCACGATCGGCCTCGCGGTCGATTCGCGCGATCACGTCTACATCATCCACCGCCGCGACACGTTCAACGAGCGCACCGAGATCGGCGCCGCCACCGACCCCGTGAAAGCCGACTGCTGCATCCCGGCGCCGAACGTGCTCGAGTTCGACCCGGACGGCAATCTGGTCAACTACTGGGGCGGGCCGGGCGACGGCTATGACTGGCCCAGCTCGAATCACGGCATCACGGTCGATCCGAAAGACAATATCTGGATCGGCGGCAATGGCCGCGAAGATTCGCACATCTTGAAGTTCACCCGCGACGGCAAGTTTCTCGCGCAGTACGGCCATCCCGTCCAAGAGCCCGACAGCCACGCCACCGATCGCTTTGCCGGCGTCGCCGAGGTCTCGTTCGACGCCGAGGCGAACGAGGCCTACGTCGCCGACGGTTACCGCAACAAGCGCGTCGCGGTTTTGGACGCCGACTCGGGCGAGCTGAAACGCTACTGGGGCGCGTACGGTAACGAGCCCGACGACACGGACCTGGGCCCGTTCCGCCCGGGGCAGGAGCCGGCGAAACAGTTCCGCAATCCCGTGCACTGCGCGCAGCCGTCGCACGACGGCTTAGTCTACGTCTGCGACCGGGTCAACAACCGGCTGCAGGTATTCCGCAAGGACGGCACCTTCGTCGACGAGTTGTTCGTCAAGCCCATGAGCTTGGGCGACGGCTCGGTCTGGGACATCTCGTTCTCGCACGACCCGGACGAGACCTACATCTACTTGGCCGACGGCACGAACCGCAAGATCTTCATCATCGAGCGCGAGTCGATGGAGATCCTGACCAACTTCGGCGACGGCGGCCGTAATCCGGGCCAGTTCTTCGCGGTGCACAACATCTCGACCGACTCGAAAGGCAACCTTTACACGACGGAGACTTACGAAGGCAAACGTCTGCAGAAGTTCACCTATAAAGGTATGGGTCCCGTCACCGTGATGGACCAGGGCACGCCGTGGCCGTCCGACCGCAAGTAGACGCTACGCATTCAGAATCGCGTCGTTACGACGTAAGGCAGGTACGAAGGCAGTGAATCCCAACCTCAACCGGCGCCGCTTTCTCAAAGCCGTCATCGCTTCGAGCGTCGCGGCCGCCACGAACGCAGGCTTTAATGCCGTGCACGCGCAGGACCGCGCTGCGGGCACGGTGGAACGCCTGATCTCTTTGAACGTCAACGGCCGCACCCGGCGGGTCGACGTGCTGCCGCAGGAAACGTTGGCGTACACCCTGCGCTACAAGCTCGGCCTGATCGGCACCAAGATCGGCTGCAACCGCGGCGAGTGCGGCGCGTGCACGCTCTTGATCGACGGCGTCGCCAACTACTCCTGCTCGACCTTGACGCACAGCGTGCGCGGCCGCGAGGTGCTGACGGTCGAGGGGCTGCAGGCGGCGGACGGCACGCTGCACCCGGTGCAGCAGGCGTTCATCGACGAGCTCGGGCCGCAGTGCGGTTTCTGCACGCCCGGTCAGGTCATGGCGGCGGTCGCGCTCTTGAACGACAACCCGAGACCGACTCGCGACGAGGCGCGGCTCGCGATGTCGGGCAACCTCTGCCGTTGCGGCGCCTATGACCACTACCTCAACGGCATCATGCGCGCATCGGGGCAAAGCTCATGAACGACTACAAACACATCGGCAAAGATTTCGTCCCGCCCGACGTGCTCGGCAAGGTCACGGGCAAAGCCAAGTACGCGGAAGACTTCCGCGCCGACGGCATGGTGTTCGCGAGGGTCTACACGAGCCCGATGGCGCACGGGCGCGTCACGAACATCGACACCTCGGCACTCGACGATATGGACGGCATCGTCGGCATCCTGACGGCGGAGGACGTGCCCGCGGTCGAGGCGCCGAACGCGGCGATCCTCACCAACACGCCGGCCTTCATCGGCGACCCGATCCTGGCGGTAGCCGCGGTCGACGAGCTGACCGCGGAAGAAGCGATCGCAAAAGTGAGGGTCGACATCGAGCCGCTGCCGTTCGCGGTCGATCCGCTCGACAGCCTGGTCGAAGGCGGCCCGGACGCGCGCGAGGAAGGCAACGTGTTCGTGCGCTCGCGCGAAGGCTCGGGCTTCCGCACGATCAAGTGGACCCAGGCGCAGATCGACGAGTTTCGAGCGGGCAAGGAACCGGCAGGCGAGTTCGCGAGCGAGTGGTCGTACGGCGACCTGGAGAAGGGCTTCGAGGACGCCGAGGTCATCATCGAGCAGCCGTTCGTCACGACCGGCTATGCGCACATGAGCATGGAGCCGCGCACGGCGATGGCGTACTGGCAGAACGGCACCTGCTACGTGTACGGCTCGGCGCAGAGCCAGAGCTTCTTCCTGCCCGGCCTCGCTCGCCTGCTCGGCGTCGAGACCAAAGACGTCGTCCTGATCAGCGAGAACACCGGCGGCGGCTTCGGCTCCAAGATCGGCGCCTATCCGATGGCAGCGCTGCCTGCCTACCTGTCCAAGAAACTCGGCCGACCGGTGCAGCACCGCGTCACCCGCGAGCAGGAGTACTACATCGGCTCGGCGCGAGTCGGCTTCCAGGGCTGGATCAAGATGGGCTTCGCGGCGAACGGCCGCGTGACGGCGACCGACGTGTTCATCATCGAGGACATCGGCCCGAACGCGACCGGCGGCGATGCGTCGTCCGCCGGCGGCCACATCTCGATGGTCTACGATCCGCAGGCGATGCGCTTCCGCGGCCTGCCGGTATTGACCAACGCGACGCCGCGCGGCGCACAGCGCGGTCCCGGTCAGAACCAGATCGCCTCGATCATGGCGCCGCTGATGGACGAAGCGGCCGCGAAGCTGAACATCGACCGCGTCGAGATCCGCAGGGTGAATGCGGCCGAGTCCGACCGGCTCGTGTACGCCGAGCAGGGACCGATCACGAGCGCCTTCATGAAAGAGGCGATCGATCAGGCCGCGGAGACGTTCGACTGGGAGACGAAGCGTGCTCAGCCGAAGCGGAACGGCAACAAGGTGCGGGGCCTAGGCATCGGCCAGGGCTATCA
>JBFGFX010000224.1:0-6051 GCA_041579335.1 Woeseiaceae bacterium
CGGGCGGCATACCGGTCGGCTTCAAACTGTCGGCCCAGCACATCGAGCGCGATATCGACGCCGCGCTCGAAATCGGTGTCGACTACATCATCCTCGATGGCCGCGGCGGCGGCACGGGGTCGGCGCCGCTCATCTTCCGCGATAACATTTCAGTGCCGACGATACCGGCACTCGCGCGGGCGCGGCGGCATCTCGACAAATGTGGCGAAAAGGTCACGCTGATCATCACGGGTGGACTCCGGCATCCGGCCGATTTCGTCAAGGCCATGGCGCTGGGCGCCGACGGCGTGGCGATCGCCAACGCGGCCATCCAGGCGATCGGGTGCCTGGGCATGCGCGCGTGTCATACGAACAACTGCCCGGTCGGCATCGCGACGCAGAAGCAGCACCTGCGCGACCGCCTGCCGGTCGACGAGGCGGCCGAGCGCCTCAAGCGTTTCCTCGATGCGAGCGTCGAACTCATGACCGTGCTCGCGCGTGCCGCAGGCCACGAGCGGCTCAGCGATTTCTCGATCGACGACCTCACGACCTTCAAGACCGACATGACCCGGCTGACGGGAATAGCCTATGGCGGATTGGCGCCGAGCCGGTAGCAAAAAAAGGTCGGATCCAATTTATTCACGGAATGCATTAAAGAGGGCTCAAAAGGGGTCGGTTCCAATTTTTTCGTGCATGAAGGCGATCCGATCCATTTTTCGATTGAAAATTGGATCCGACCCTTTTTTCGGACCCTTTTTTCGGAATCTGGCCCTTTTTGTTCAGAGGATGCCGCGCGGTCCGGCACGCAATTCGTCCAGCAGGTCTTCGTCGTCGTAGCGCGCGAGGCTCAGTTGCCGCGCGTAGTCGGGTAGGCGGCCGCCGCTGATCCACGCTGCCGAGATTTCACCGGCCGCGCAGGCCGACATGCTGCCGAAACCCGAGAGCGCGCCCGTGATCCAGGCGCCGTCGACGCCGAGCGGTCCGATCAGGGGCCAGTTCTCGCGGGTCATTGGGTAGTAGCCGCCGTAATGGTTGATCCGCGCCGGGAAACGATCGACGTAAGTGCCGAGGCCCGGATGCAAGCGGCTCGCCGCGCGCAGCACGAGCTCGGGGAACTGCGCGTCGATGAGCGGCTCGTTCGCCAGGTCCTCGAGCGGCTCGCTGACGGTCCGGTTGAAGGCCCAACCGAGCTTGATCCGTGAGCCATTGGCGCCGCCGTCGGGCCGGCAGTGTGCGCCGCCCGGCAGGCGCTGCGTCAACCAGGCGCGATCGGGGTCGTCTTCGAGCAGCTCGCGTTCCTCGTCCGTCCAGTCGAGCCCGAACTCGTCGAGATCGACGCTGAATGGCAGGCGCCGGGGTATCGCGGCGCGCGTGTCATCGAACGAGATTTTTTGCTGGTAGACGTTGTCCATCGGCAGATCGATGCCGATCATCGCGGCGACGCGTTTCGCGAACGGCCCGGCCGCGTTCACGAATACGTCTGCCTTGACGATCCGTCCGTCCCCGGGAGCGTCAATCGCGACGCGGAATCGCGGGCCGGCCTCGACGCCGCGAATCTCGCCGACGAGCCGCCGGCCGCCGGCGTCACGAATGCGATCCAGCATGTACTGGCCAAGCCGTTGACCGTCGATATCACCGGCTCGACGAATGTGCACGATGTTGGAGACCTCCCCGGACAGCGTCGGGAAATGGCGCCGAATCAACGCGCTGTCCGAGAGGATGTCGACGCCGGCCGGTGCCAGCGTCCAGTCGTCGGCAAGGGGAGGCTCGTACGCGCTCGTGGCGGCGCTATCGTGGTGGCGGACCGGGTGCGCACCGTCATCGCGACGGCCGATGCGGAGACCGGCGACGAGATCGTCGATGTCCATGCGACGCGTCGCGAGCAGATAGCCGCGCCGGGTCATGCCGAAGACGTTGCCCGTCTCGTTTGCGATGTTCTCCATGAGATCGATGCTGTGATCGACGAACTCGGTCATCGTCGGATGCGGCCACCAGTTCCGGTAGTTGTCGCCCGACTGCGCGCTCGTGAAGCTCATCGGTGGGCGGCAATCGACGAGCAGCACGGATTCCGTCGCGTATCGCGTGCACAGGTAGTATGCCGTCGCAATCCCCGCGAGGCCGGCGCCCACGACGAGTACCTCGACCTCGTTTGTCACGTTCACAGCGTCGTCTTGCGAAGCGGCGCCGGCGTCGATAGCGGGACCCGGCAGCGTGCGTCCGGCACGGTCACTTCTGCCAGTAGAACGGCTGCGTTTTGCGGTTTCCCGTCACGGTTTCGTCGAGGGAGGCCGCATCAAACAACCTGCCGTTCAGCATGACCATGTGCACCTTGTCGGATTGATAGATGTCATCGAGCGGGTTGACGTCGAGCACGACCAGGTCGGCGAGCTTGCCGCTTTCGAGAGAACCGATGTCATCGTCGAAGCCGAGCTTCTCGGCCGCCGCAATCGTCGCGCTCCGCAGGGCCTCCACCGCGGACATTCCGCCCTGGGCGAAACCCCACATCTCCCAATGACTGGCGAGACCCTCACGCTGGCCGTGCGCGCCGATGCTGACGCTGACGCCGGCATCGGCCAGGAGCTTCGCGGTGGCGGCCGCCGTGACGTGGTAGTAGTCCTCGTCGGGCGCCTTGACGCGTCGCACCGAGCGCGGCACGAGAACGTCCGGCGGCACGAAGTTCGCGAGGATCGGGTGCTTCCACACATCGGTCTCCTGGTACCAATAGGTCTCCGCGGTCAGGCCCCCGTACGTCACGACGAGCGTCGGCGTATAGGCGACGTCGGTCTGTCGCCAGAACTGCAGCACGTCGTCGTAGAGCATGGATTGCGGCAGATTGTGCTCGATGGCGCTGTTGCCGTCCGCCACCATCGACAGGTCCATGTGAAAGAGCGAGCCGCCTTCGCCGACCACGAGCATGTTCTCCTCGCGCGCGGCCACGGTCACCTGCTGGCGTTGCTCGCGCCGCGGCTGGTTGTAATTCTTGATCGCGACGGCGCCCTGTGCTTTGAGTCGCCGCACGTGCTCGCGCGCATCGTCGAGCGAATTGATGTCGGCAAAGAAGGTCGATTTCGCGCCGTACACGATGTCGCCCGTCGAAAAGATGCGCGGCGCGAGTATCCGGCCCGTGCGCTGCATCTCGGCCGCCGCGAATACCTCCGTGGCATCGTTCGACGGATCGAACACGGTAGTCACACCGAGCGCCAGCGTCGCGTAATTCTTCCAGTTTTGCTGCGGGATCAGGCCGACGCCCTGCGAGCCGTGCGCGTGCGCGTCCACGAGTCCCGGAATAATGGTCTTGCCCGAGACGTCGATGACCTCTGCGTCGTCGGGAGCGGGAATCGACGCGCGGTCGCCGATCGCCTCGATACGGTTGCGATTCACGACGATGACGCCGTCCTCGATGACTCCGCCGGCCTGATCCGACATCGTCACGATTCGCGCGCCGCTGAGCACAACGGCCGACTCGGGCACGTCGGTTGCAAGCTCCAGCGCGAGCGAGGCAGCCGGTTCAGGTGCTTCGTAGCCGCCGCTTTCACTGTCGTCTGCCGGGAGGCGGAAGAGTTCGTCCGTTGCGGTGCTGTACAGCGCGGCGCCGAGCGACCAGTGAAGCATGGCGCCGCCACCGCTCCAGCCCGGAAAGTTGCCGCCGTCGCCGCTGGCCCTGGTTACGGGCACGCTGTCGCTCGTGGTCGTGAGCTCGAGCGGCTTGCCGCCGGGAGGCAGCGGCAAGGAATAGATGTGATAGTTCTCGCGAAACGCGAGGTGGCGGCCGTCGGGCGCGACCTCGTAGTGGGTCAGGTACTTGCCGGTCGCATGGACGCGGGGCGCTTCGCCGTTCAGGTCGACGCTCACGAGGTCGCGTCCGTCCGCAGTCCGGCGCGTGACGTACAGACGATCGTTGCGCGCGCCGAAGTGCGGATTGCCGCCGTCTTTCGTGATGCGGCGCGATTCTCCGCCGCCCGACGGTACGACGAAGACGCCGGTCTCGATCGACCAGTCCGGCGACGTCAGCGCCCCGCCGTCGGTGGCTTCGTAAACGACGGACTTTCCGTCGGGCGTGAATCGCGGGCCGTGAAAATGCCCGGGCCGAGACGTCAGGCGCTTGCTGCGGCCGCCCGCCGCACGCACGCTGTGAATGCTGCCGAGCCCGGCATCGCTCCAGCTTACGAACGCAATCGTGCGCCCGTCGCGCGACCAGCTCGGGTCGTATTCGAAGTTATCGCCGCCATCGCTCGTCAGTCGCCCGGGTGCACCGTCGGGAAGGCGCTTCACGTAGATTCGGCCCACGCTCTCGAACACGACTTTCGAGCCGTCCGGGGAGACCTCGGCGTAGCGCGGCATCGTCGTCGTGAACGTGGCGGGCGCAACTTCGGTCCGCGGCAGCGGCGCGTCGAATACCGTGCGAGAGTCCCTGACGTGAAACGGAATAGCTGACACCTCGAGGCTTTCGATATCGATGCGCCGGATTTCGCCGCCCGCCCAGAACACGAGACGCCGCGAATCCGGCATCCACGCCATGTTCGGATACACGCCGTGGACGCCCCAGACCTCCTGCATGTCCTGGTCGAGATCCCGGTAAATCGGCCGCACCGCGCCGCTTTCGAGGTCCTTGAGAAACAGAGCGCTCTTTGCACGTATCCGGCGCACGAAGGCGAGATGGCGGCCATCGGGTGACGGCGTCGGGCGAACCGCGCCGCCCGGGCCCGTCACGAAACTCCCGGTCTCGCCGGTCTGCAGATCGTGGCGCCGGATCTCGAAGATCTCTGCGTTCGAATCCTGCGCGTACTCGAACGTCCCGCCAGGCGTGCTGTCGGTGCTGAAATAGATATAGCGCCCATCGGGTGAGAACGCGGGCTCGCCGAGTTCCTTCTGAAATTTTTCATCGGGCCGCTCGACGACGGCGATGCCGCCGCCGCCGTTCCTGTGATAGATCCAGATCTCGCCCGTGCCCAGCGAACGCGTGGTCGTGAAGTGCTTGCGGGCTGCAACGTAGGCGCCGTCCGGTGACCAGTAGGGGTTGTTGAGCAGGCGAAAGTCTTCACTCGTTAGCTGCCGCGCATTGCTGCCGTCGGCGTTCGCAATCCAGATGTTGTCGCCGCCGCCCGCATCGCTCGTATACGCGATCTCGGAGCCGTCCGGGGAAAATCGCGGCTGCATCGACCAGGACAATCCGCTCACGATCGATCTGGCTTCCCCGCCCGAGCTCGGCACGACGTAGATGTCGCCGAGGAGATCGAATGCGATCGAATTGCCGTCGGGGCTGACGTCGAGGCTCATCCACGTGCCGCGGTTCGTCTCTATCGGGATTACGCGCGGCTCGCCCGGCGGAGCGTTGACGTCCCATTCATCGACTTCCTCGGCCTCGTCCGCAGCCAGCGGCGCTGCGAAGGCCAGCGCAAGCGCCGTGATGAACGCGGTTCTCCGCACTACAGTCGTTTTCATATTCCTGGTCGCCTCCGCGTGTCGAACGCATCATGATAATGGATTTGCCCGCCAATCTGCGCGCGCACAACGGCACCGCATTGCATCGTGATCAATGTCATCGGCGCGGGCCCCGCAGGTACTATGGACATCAAAAAAGCGCCGCGTGCGGGGTTGATCGCGCACTCACCTGAAGCATACTGTGCCGAGACGTGCAGCGCACAAGCATACGGAGGAGCTGCGAGTGCAAAACGAGGAACTCGAATACGTGGGCTTCTGGCTCAGGGCGGGCGCGTCCGCCATCGACACCGTGCTGCTCTTAATCATCCTGTTGCCGATACTTCATGCAATTTACGGCCCCGCATATTGGGCGAGCGATGCGTTGATACAGGGGCCCGCGGATTTCGTTTTTTCCTGGATCCTGCCCGCCGTTGCCGTCATCCTGTTCTGGATGGCACGACAGGCGACGCCGGGCAAAATGGCGATCGGCGCGAGGATCGTCGATGCGACCTCGGGACAGGCCGCGAGCACAGGCCAGCTCGTCGCGCGGTATCTCGGTTACTACGTGTCGACGATTGCGCTGTGTATCGGGTTCGTCTGGATCGCTTTCGACGACCGGAAACAGGGTTGGCACGATAAACTGGCGAAAAC
>JBFGFX010000225.1:0-6019 GCA_041579335.1 Woeseiaceae bacterium
ATGAGCGGGTCGATCTTGCCCTCAACCGCCAGCTGATTGAGATTGGTGGCGTACTTGTCGAGCGCACTAGATTCGGATTCGGACTCCGAA
This sequence comes from Woeseiaceae bacterium, assembly GCA_041579335.1. Taxonomy (GTDB): domain Bacteria; phylum Pseudomonadota; class Gammaproteobacteria; order Steroidobacterales; family Woeseiaceae; genus JBFGFX01. The sequence continues at coordinate 91 of JBFGFX010000225.1, forward strand.
TCGAGCGACGCTTCTTGCTGTTCGTCGTTCCCCTCGCCCGGTATCTGCGGCATGCCGTGCGAGATGTAGTTGACGACGTCCAGACGAGTGACGTTCTGCAACCCGAGGAAATACACGGCCTGTGATTGCTTCTCGCTGAAGATCGCCACCAGCACGTTGCTGCCACTGACTTCCTTCTTGCCGCTCGACTGCACGTGGAAGACCGCGCGCTGCAGCACCCGCTGGAACCCCAAGGTCGGCTGCACGTCGCCGTCGTCGTCCGGCGCCATCAAGGGCGTTGCCTCGTCGATGAACTCGGCCAGCTGCCGACGCAGCTCGCCGACGTTCGCGTCACAGGCCTTCAGGATCTCGTGCACCTGCGGGATGTCGAGTAACGCAAGCAACAGATGCTCCACCGTCATGAATTCATGGCGGCGCTCTTGGGCATTCTGGAATGCCTCGTTAAGGCAGAATTCGAGTTCGCTGCTCAGCATCTCGATCGTCTCGGCTCGAAGTTTCGACTAGGCCTCTTCCATCGTACACAACAGCGGGTGCTGTTGCTGCTGCGCGATGCTCGTGACCTGCGCGACCTTGGTTTCGGCAATCTCGTAAGTGTACACGCCACAGACGCCTTTGCCCTTCGTGTGGACCTCCAGCATGATTCGGGTTGCCTTGTTCCGCTCCATGGCGAACACCGTCTGCAGCACCTCGACTACGAATTCCATCGGCGTGTAGTCGTCGTTAATGAGTATGACCCGATACAGGGGCGGCCGTTTCAGCTTGGGCCGTTCCTCCTCGACCGCGAGATCCTGGGTCGGCGCGACTTCGTCGGCAGGCTTTCGTTCCGTCATCGAGAGAAATACCGGTTGCTTCAGCTATCAGCGCGTCCTCGGGGCCCGGCGGCGCTCGGTCGCCGGCATTCGAGCCATTATATATGGGCCGCTATGCGCAAACTCAAAGCCTGGTTCGCAGATTTGGCACAGGGGCTGCCGGCGCCAAATGTAAAAACCCAAAAGCGTCTGAAGTTCGGCCGGTATATGCTTGCTCTGCTTGGATTTTTTCGAATTTCCCCACTTGTTTGCAATAGCCTGGAAACCGTATCATCACAGCTCTGCGTTTATACCCTACGGGCCTGTCGGTGAAGCGCGCGGCGAGGGGCGCTTGGACGACGTTTTGAAGGTGCACGGCAATCGAAGCAAAATGGTCTGATTTCAGTAACTTAGACAACGAGCGCATCCTCGCCTTCGTGAACGGGCGACTGCCCGCCGTCGTCGCGTTGATCTTGGTGGTCGCCATTGCCTGGCAGCTCGCGCGGATCGTCTGGATGCTGGTGCCGGGCTCACCGCTCGGCGATACCGTCGACGTAGCGCCGCCCGCCGGCGTAATCGGCGCCGGCCGCCGCCAACCGCAGGCACAGGCCAACGTCGAAGCGATCGCCGGCGCGCATCTGTTCGGCGAGGCTTCCGCGGACGGCCTTCCCACGGTGCCGATCGAAACGCCGGACGAGGACCTGGAAGAGACGACCTTGGCGCTCACCCTGAAGGGCACTATGGCTGGCAACGACAATCGGTTGACCGTTGCCATCATCGCGGACAATCGCAACGAAGAGAAGATCTACACGATCGGCGACGCGGTTGTCGCCGGCGCCACGCTGCACGCGGTTTACACCGATCGCGTGGTCCTCAATCGCAACGGTAATCTCGAGGCGCTCAAGTTGCCGAAGGACCTGCCGACGAGCTCGGCCCCGACGCGCCGGCAGACCAGCGTCAATCGTGCCGTCAGCTCCGACGCGAGCTCCCAAAGCATCCAGAACGTCATCACGCAGAACGCGACCAAGCTCGCGGACGTCATTCGGCCGACGCCCTACTTCGTGGGTGGTCAGCAGCAGGGATACCGGGTCTATCCCGGGCGCGATCGCAAGCAGTTCGCCGCGCTCGGCCTGCGCCCGGGCGATCTCATCAAAGACATCGATGGCGCTGCACTGACCGACCCGCAGCAGGCCATGCAGATTTTTCAGAATCTCGGCAGCGCGGATCAGGTATCTGTGACCGTGGAACGAAACGGACAACCCCAGGTCTTGGTCCTCAGCACGAGCCAACTCAACCTCGAAGAGGATCAATAGGCAGCCACGGTGAAAGACACGCTAATTAGAATCATAAGCGCCGGCCGAAGCATGACCCTTGCATTGCTGCTCGCGACGATCGTTTCTCCCGCAATCCGCGCCCAGGATCAGCTCGTCACGCCAAACTATGTCGGCGTCGAAATTCGCGCGATCATTCAGGCGGTGAGCGCCGTGACCGGCAAGAATTTCATCATCGATCCGCGCGTGCGCCAGGAAGTGACGATGATCTCGTCGACGCCGATGTCGCCCGACGCTTTCTACGAGGCGTTTCTGTCGATCCTGCAGGTGCACGGCTATGCGGCCGTGCCCACCGGCGACGTCATCAAGATTATCCCGGATGCGAGCGTCCGACAGTTTCCGACCTATCTGACCACGAGCGGGGCCGGTCGCGACGACATCGTTACCCAGGTCATCGCCGTCGAGAACGTCGGCGCCGCTCAGCTCGTGCCGATCCTGAGGCCACTTATCCCGCAGTATGGCCATCTTGCCGCACACCCGGGCTCGAACATGCTGATCATCTCGGATCGCTCGAGCAACGTGGCGCGCATGGTGTCGATCATCCGCCGCATCGATCAGTCGAATGACGATGACATCGAAGTGGTGCCGCTTTTGAACGCCTCGTCGGCGGAGGTCGTGCGCGTGCTGACTGCGCTGACGCAGGCGCCGCGGGCGGATGGCGCGCCGGTAACGACGCAGCTGGTCGCCGATGCCCGCACGAACAGCGTGCTCATCGGCGGCGACCGCAGCGAACGCCTGCGGCTGCGCGCCTTGATCGCGCACCTCGATACGCCGCTCGAAGACGGCGGCGACACGCAGGTGCGCTACCTTCGCTACACCGATGCCGAAGAGCTTGCCGGCAAGCTCCAGCAGCACTTCTCCCAGCAGGTGGCGGCCGCCCCAACTGGCGGCGGCGCTGCGCCGGCCGCATCCGGAGCGACTGACGTGAGCATCTGGGCCGACACGCAAACCAACGCGCTGATCCTGACCGCCCCGCCGAAGCTCATGCGCTCGGCGATGACGATCATCGACAAGCTGGACATCCGGCGCGCGCAGGTGCTCGTCGAAGCGATCATCGTCGAGGTGATTGCGGACCGGACCGCGGAGCTCGGCGTGCAGTGGGCGGCCCTGGACTCGGGTGGCAACAACCCTCTCGCGGTGTCCAACTTCCCCAGCTTTCCGCCGAGCATCATTAATCTTGCCGGCGCGGCCGCAGGCGGCGGCGACGATGGAGCAATCGATCCGAGCGTCTTGAGCAACGGCGGCATCACGATCGGCGTCGGTCGACTGAGCGACGACGGCGTCAGCTTCGCCGCGATACTCCGCGCGCTGCAGGGCGATGCCGACACCAACATCATCTCGACGCCGTCGATCCTCACCACCGACAACGAGGAAGCCAGCATCAACGTCGGGCAGGAGGTGCCGTTTCTGACCGGTTCGTTCAGCAACACGGGCGGCACGACCGGCGCCGTCAATCCCTTCCAGACCATTCAGCGCGAGCAGGTGGGGACGAAGCTCACGATCACGCCGCAGATCAACGAGGGGGACTCGATGCTACTGCAGATCTCCCAGGAGATATCGAGCATCGCGCAGTCTTCCGAGGGCGCCGCAGACCTGATCACGAACGACCGCACGATCGAGACCACCGTAATCGTGGACGACGGCGACATCATCGTGCTCGGCGGGCTGATCGAGGATTCGCTGCTGGAGAGCGACCAGCGCGTGCCGATCCTCGGCAGCATTCCGCTGGTGGGCGCGTTGTTCCGCGCCCGGACGACCGACAAGGTCAAGACCAATCTGCTGGTGTTCATCCGACCGAAGATTCTCCGCGACAGCGCCTCCGCCGCAATGGAGACCAATGCAAAGTACAACTATGCGAGGCAGATCCAGCTAGAGGGACGCGGCGGCGAGGGCGGCAACGTGGCGATCATGCCTGGTGAAGAGCGGCCCGTTTTACCGCCGATCGAAGAATTGCGTGACGAGTATCCGGGCGCCAATCGAGACGATGATGTACAACTCGACGTCCAGCAATGACGAACGGAAGCACGATTACCGAGCCGATGGACGAACCCGCTGAGATCACACTGGAGCTGGAACCGGAACCCGTCGCGGAAGCAGTCGCCGAGCCGGCCGAAAGCTGCGTGCTGCCGTTCTCGTTCGCCAAACGTCATGGCGTGCTGATCCGCGACGTCGTCGATGGCGTTGCAGACACCGTATATCGCGCGGGCGCGTCGCCGCTCAGCCTGGCCGAGGCCAGACGCTTCGCCGGCGTCAAGCTCAACCTCACGCGTGTCACCCCGGAGGCGTTCGACAACATCCTGCAGCAGACCTATGAACAGGGCAGCAACAAGGCCATGCAGATGGTCGGCGACCTCGACGATCAGACCGATTTGCTGCAGGTTGCGCAGGAGCTGCCGGAGCCATCCGATCTGCTCGAAAGCGACGACGACGCGCCGATCATCCGTTTCATCAATGCCGTCTTGACCGAAGCCGTCAAGGACAACGCGTCGGACGTCCATATCGAGCCGTTCGAGAATCGCCTCGGCGTTCGCTTCCGCATCGACGGCGTTTTGCAGGACGTGTTGCAGACCCGGCGTGCGCTCGCACCGTTGGTGGTCTCGCGCATCAAGGTGATGTCGAAGCTCGACATCGCCGAAAAGCGCTTGCCGCAGGACGGCCGCATCTCGCTCAAGATCGCGGGGCGCGCGGTCGACGTGCGCGTCTCGACAATGCCGTCGGGGTACGGCGAGCGGGTCGTGCTGCGCCTTCTGGACAAGCAGGCCGGCCGCCTCGATCTGGCGTCGCTCGGCATGGACGATCAATCGCTCACCGTCATGGACGAGCTGATCCATCGGCCGCACGGCATCATTCTGGTCACCGGGCCCACCGGCTCCGGTAAGACCACCACGCTGTACGCAGCGCTCGAGCGGATCAACGATCTGAGCCGCAACATCATGACGGTCGAGGACCCGATCGAGTACTTCATCGACGGCATCGGACAGACGCAGGTCAACACCAAGGTGTCGATGACGTTCGCCAAGGGCCTGCGCGCGATACTCCGGCAGGACCCGGACGTCGTCATGGTCGGCGAGATTCGCGATCTCGAGACCGCCGAGATCGCCGTGCAGGCCAGCTTGACCGGTCACCTGGTGCTGTCGACCCTGCACACCAACACCGCGGTCGGCGCGGTCACCCGGCTGCGCGACATGGGGGTCGAGCCATTCCTGCTGTCGTCGAGCCTCATCGGCGTGCTCGCGCAGCGGCTGGTGCGGGTATTGGACGACAAGACGAAAGTGCCGTACGTGGCGCGCGACTACGAGTGCCAAATGCTCGAGGTCGATCCGAGCGATCCGCCCACGCTGTATCGACCGGCCAAGGGCGACGCCACCGGCTTCCGCGGGCGCACCGGGATCTACGAGCTGATCGCCGTCGATGACGCCATGCGCGCCATGATTCACGATGGCGTCAGCGAGCAGGACTTGGAAAGACACGCGCGAACGATGAGCCCGAGCATCCGCGCAGACGGTCGCCGCAAGGTGCTGGACGGCATTACGACGGTCGAAGAGGTGTTGCGGGTGACTCGCGCCGACTGAGCGGCCTTGAGCTCGACAACGGATCCCGATGAGAGAATCGCATGGGCGCCTTTGAGTTCGTCGCACTCGATGCCAGGGGCAAAGAATCCAAAGGGCTGATCGAAGGCGATACCGCAAAACACGTGCGGCAGCAGCTCCGCGACCGCCAGCTACTGCCCGTAAAGGTCACCGAGGTCGTCGAGAAAGAGACCCGGCGGCGCACGGGCTTCAGCCTGCGCCGGGGGCTATCCGCCGGCGG
>JBFGFX010000226.1:0-6007 GCA_041579335.1 Woeseiaceae bacterium
CGGGCCCCGTGAGCGCCAGGAGCTCGGCACGAAAACCGCGCTCGGCGTCCGCGAGACGGCCGGCCAACAGATGCTGCGCAACCGGCCCGTCGAAAAACCGTTGCCAAAACCTAAGGCGCCCGCGCATCGTCGGGAAGCGTCTCTTGACCATCTGCCGCCAGCGACCGGCCTGGGTGGCCAGCGCGCCGATCCCTCCGGGCAGCCAGGATTCGATTTGTCGTTTGAGGCGCCGCGCGAGGACCGGCGCGGTGCCGGCGGTGCCGATCGCGACGACGACCGGGGATCGATCGACGATTGCAGGCATCAGGCAGGTGGATCGCACCGGATCGTCGACGACGTTGCACCAGACGTTCTCCATACGTGCGGCGGCGGCCACCTGCCGGTTCAGGTCGTCGCGATCCGTCGCGGCGATGACGAGCGCAGCGCCTCGGCACAAGTCGGCCGAAAACGGCGCCTCGACGATCGTCAGCCGCTCGCCGAGCGCCTTTAGCTCGTCCGAGACCGCCGTCGCCACGACCGTGATATCGGCGCCGGCCCGGAGCAACAGCTTCGCCTTGCGTGCCGCGACCGCGCCGCCGCCCGCGATCAGGCAACGCTTCCCTCTCAGGTTGACGAATAGGGGCAACTGCTCCATGCGTGTGAACCGATAGTCGATGGGGTGCACCTTATCCCGCGGTAGCGGTCGGCAAAAATACCGAATGGCGCTACCAATATAAGATCGAGGAATACCGTTAGCTCGTCTCGGCGCGAAACTGTTCATTGACATCGTGCTCAGTTAAGTGCTTACTCGGCGCATGACTCAGGCGAAGACGATCGGTGTGCGCATGTGTTGCTGCCAAAGCCATTGGCGGCTAACCGGTGCTCTTATATGACCTAGTCATCGATCCGGAACCTACGTGAAGCCGCTCAATCGAAACGATGAGCGGCTTTTTTTTGGCCAGAGGTGCACAGACGAGGAGCCTCGCTATGACCTTGAAGCAGCTCAAATACCTGCTCGCCGTGGTGGACAACGGTCTCAACATCACGGCAGCCGCCGAGCGCCTGTACACGAGCCAGCCGGGTATCAGCAAGCAGCTCAAGCAGCTCGAGGAGGAAATCGGCGCGCGGGTGTTTTCGCGGAAAGGCAAGAGTCTCGTCGGCCTGACGCCCGCGGGTGTGCAAGTCGTGGAATTCGCGCGGCGCATCTCGCGGGACGTCGACAACATTCGCAGCGTCGGCGAAGAGCAATCCAGCCAACAGCACGGCACGCTGTCGATCGCGACGACACACACCCAGGCGCGCTACGTGCTGCCGCAGGTGCTTCAGCAGTTCCACGCGCGCTATCCGAACGTTCAGATCGAAATGCATCAGGGCACGTCGGAGCAGATTGCGGCGCTGGTTGCAGAGGACCGCGTCGATTTCGCCATCGCGACCGAATCGCGGGAGCTGTTTCCGGAGCTCAACCTGTTGCCGTGCTTTCAGTGGAATCGAATCGTGCTGACGGACAAGGCGCATCCGCTCGCCGAGGACGACACTCCGTTGACGCTGGAGAGGCTTGCCGAATTCCCGCTGATCACGTACGTGTTCAGTTCCACTCGGCAATCGTCTTTCCTCGAAGCGTTTGCGTCCAACGGCTTGGAGCCGCAGGTGGTGTTCACCGCAAGGGACGCGGACGTAATCAAGACCTACGTGCGCATGGGGATGGGCGCGGGCGTGATCGCGCCGATGGCACTACAGTGCGACGATCTGGAGGATCTGCACGCGATCGCGGCCGACGGCTTGTTTCCGCGCCTGACGACCTGGCTGGGCGTGCGCCGCGATCGCGTGTTTCGAGCCTACATGCTGGACTTCGTCGCCCTGTTCGCGCCGCACTGGCCCAAGCAGGAGATCGAACGTGCGGCCGGCGCGGATTCGCAACGGGCAGTGGACGACATCGCACGCGCGATTGAGCTACCGGTCGAGAACGGCTGCTCCAAGGGGCTTTCGATCGCCGCATGACGCCCGCCGCCGTCACGCCGACGAGAGGTCGAGCTCGTGCAGCCCGCATTCACGTTTCAAGCCGAAAAAACGTGTCTTCTCGGGGTCGTCGACCTCATGGAGCGAGCGCGTCGTGTGGGTGTCGCCGATGCTGACGTAGCCCCGCTCCCATAGCGGATGATAAGGAAGCGCATGCCGCTTCAGGTAGCGATGGACGTCACGATCCGTCCAGTCGGCGATCGGATGCACCTTCCAACGATCCCCGGACCAATCCAAGAAGGGTATCCTCGAGCGACTCCTCGACTGCGAGCGCCGCAGGCCGGCGAACCAGGTGCCGACCGAAAGGTCCTCGAGCGCTCGTTTCATCGGCTCGACCTTGGCCTCGCGGTTGTACGCCTCGAGTCCCGCCGAGCCGCGCTCCCAGCGCCTGCCGTGGCGCGCCTCCTGCCACGCCGGTGACAGTGCCGCGCGGTACACCTTGAGATTGAGGCGTAGCCGCTCCGTCAATTCGTCGACGAATCGATAGGTTTCCGGGAACAGGTAACCGGTGTCGATCAGCACGACGGGGATGTCTGCTCGATGCCGGGTCAAAAGATGCAGCGCAACCGCCGCCTGAGCGCCGAAGCTCGAGCTCAGCATGTGCGGACCGGGCAGATTTTCGAGCGCCCAGTGAACCCGCTCGTCGGCGCTTCGTGATCGGAGCTTGCGGTTGCTCTCTGCCAGCGACCGGCGCCGACTCTCCAGCTCGTCGACGGCGCCGCGGCCCGCGTGAACGAGGCAACGGACTTCGGGCTTCGTTGATTGCGACACTAGCTCGACTCCACCACGCTGCGCTGTGCATAGTCGCCGAACGTCTCGGCCTCGCGGCGTCGGTTCGCGAACTCCGAGAACAGCCGGTCCAGCCGAGCGAGCGCCCGCGCCTCGTCGATGTTTTCCTCGACCAGGCTGTTCAGGCGCCGGCCGTCCGCGCTGCCGCCGAGGAACAGGTTGTACCGCCCGGGCGCTTTGCCGACCAGCGCGATTTCCGCCAGGTAGGGTCGTGAGCAGCCGTTGGGGCAGCCGCTGACTCTAAGCGAGATCGGCTCGTCGGCGAGGCCGCTTTTCGCGAGCAGCTCATCGATCTTCGCGCCGAGCTCGGGCAGATAGCGCTCCGCCTCGGCCATCGCCAGCGGGCAGGTCGGCAGCGCCACGCAGGCCAGCGCGAGTTGCCGCATCGGCGATACGGCCTGGAGCTCGGCAATGCCGAACTCGTCGAGCAACGTGCCGATTCGCGCACGGTCCGGGATGCCTGCGACGATCAGGTTCTGGTTCGGCGTCAGGCGAAGATCGCCGCAATGCGCCTTCGAGATTTCGGCGAGACCGCTCATTAGCCGATGCTCGTCGCTGTCGATCACCCGACCCTGCGGCACGAACAAGGTCAGATTCCACGCGCCGCGATGATCACGGACCCAGCCTATCGAATCGCCGCGGCGCAGGAAGCGAAACGGCCTCGCTTCCTCGAGGCGGAAACCGAGCCGCGCGGCCAGCTCGCGTTTGAACCAGTCGATGCCTCGGTCGTCGATCGTGTACTTGAGCCGCGCGTGCTTGCGGTTGCTGCGATCGCCGTAGTCACGCTGCAGCGCGACCACCTGCTCCGCAACCTCGACGGCCCTGTCGGCGGCGCAATAACCGATGACCTCCGCCGCGCGCGGATAGGTATCCGGCTCACCGTGACTCATCCCCAGGCCGCCGCCGACCGAGACGTTGAATCCTGAGAGCTCGCCGCGCCTCTCGATCGCGATGAACCCTAGGTCTTGGGCGAAGATGTCGACGTCGTTTTGCGGCGGAATGGCCACGGCGATCTTGAATTTGCGCGGCAGGTAGGTGCTGCCGTAGATTGGCTCCTGATCCGCGCCACCCGCGACCTTGTCACCGTCGAGCCAGATCTCGTGATACGCACGGGTCCGTGGCGTCAGATGCTCGCTGATTGCCGCGGCGACCTCGAAGGCGCGCTCGTGGACGCCCGACAGCTCGGCCAGCGGCGAGCACATCACGTTGCGATTGACGTCGCCGCAGGCGGCGATCGTGTCCAGCAGGCTGTCGTTGATGCCGCGGATCGTCGCCTTCAGATCGCGTTTGATGACGCCGTGCAGCTGCACCGCCTGCCGTGTCGTGAGCCGCAGGCTGTGGTTCGCGTGGCTCTTCGCGATCTCGGTAAGCGTCCGCCACTGCTCGGGTGTCGCGATCCCGCCGGGCACGCGCACCCGTATCATGAAGCTGTAAGCGGGCTCCAGCTTGCGACGGGCGCGGTCGGCGCGGACGTCGCGGTCGTCCTGCTGATAGAAGCCGTGGAACTTGGAGAGCTGGGTATCGTCGTCCGCCAGCCCGCCGCTCGCCGCGTCCGCGAGGCTCGCGACGATCGTGCCGCGCAGATAGTCGCTGTGCGCCTTGATCTTCTCTACCGGGCTCTCTGTCGTTGCCATTGCCGCTCCTCAATACACGTCGCGCCGGTAGCGCCCGCCGGCTTTGAGCTCGGCGAGTCGCTCGATCGACCGCTCGGGAGAAAGACCGGCTTCCTGCTCAAGCACTCGAAGGAGCGCGTCGTTGACGTCCCCGGCCATGCGCTCGGCGTCGCCGCAGACGTACAGATGGGCGCCGCGTTCGAGCCAATCGTGCAGCCTTCGGGCTTGCTCGACGATCCTGTGCTGCACGTAGACTTTCTCGCTGCCGTCTCTCGAGAACGCGACGTCGATGCGCGCCAACGTGCCTTCTTTGCGATAGCGCAGCCATTCGAGCTGATAGAGAAAATCGCTGGCGAAGTTTCGATCGCCGAAAATCAGCCAGTTGTCGCCGCGATGCCCGTGTTCTCGCCGGTGCTCGACGAAGGCCCGATACGGCGCAATCCCCGTGCCCGCTCCGATCATGACGATCGGCGTATCCGGATCGGCCGGTAGTCGGAACTGCTCGTTCGCCTCGACATACACCGGAATCGCGTGCCCGCCCGCGGCGAGGAAATTGGACGCCGCTCCCCAGTGGAGCCGGCCGAAGCGCTCGTATTCGACGACCGCGACCGTCAAATGCGCTTCATCCGGGTTGGCATCCGGGCTCGAAGCAATCGAATAGAGCCGCGGCGGCAGCTTGCGCAGAGCGTCGACGAGCTCCTGAGCGCCCCACCGCGCGGGCCACTCACTCAGCAGGTCGATCACTTGGTGCGTCCTGAAGAACTCGCGAAGCCGATCGCGGTCGTCGAGAATCGCGGAGACCGCGGGACGTCGCGCCGCGAGCTTGTCGACTAAGGGCCGACTCAGCGCCGTAATTTCGCGATGAGCGCGCAAGGCCTCGGCAAGCGGCACGCTATCGTCGTCCAACCGCACCGTCGTGCCGCCGTCGATGCCCGTCGCCTTGAGCACCGCGTCGACGAGCGCCGGCGGGTTTTCCGGTATCACCCCCAGGGAATCGCCCGGCAGATAGCGGAGCCCGGACGAGGCCAGGTCGAGCTCGATGTGGCGCACGTCCTTGCTGGAACCCGGACCGGTTATTCGCTGGTTCGCGAGCAGCCGGCTCGCGAACGGGTGCGATCGGCTCACCGCAGACGGCACCGCCCTGAGCACGGTCCGCGCCGGCGCCGCGGTGTCCGAGTCACGGCGGGCCCGATCCAACACGGCCGAGGACCATCGATCCGCATCGTCGTCGAAATCGACGTCGCAATCGACGCGAGCGGCGATACGCGTGGCGCCCAGCTCGGTAAGGCGTGTGTCGAGACGGCGTCCAATCTCGCAGAAATCCGCGTAGCTCGAGTCGCCGAGCGCAAGCACCGAATACTCGAGCCCTTCGAGGCGAGGCGCGTCGTCACGGTGCCAAAACTCGAAAAACGCCTCTGTGCCCTCCGGGGGGTCGCCCAGCCCGTGTGTCGCGACCACGAACACCGCACGTTCGAGCTGTGAAAGCAATCTCGGCCTGACGTTTGTCAGGTCCTCGAGCTTTGCCTTGACGTTCGACTCGGAGGCGCGCTGCGCAAGAGACTCGGCGATGCGTCGACTGTTGCCGGTCTCGGTGGCATACAGAATCGTCC
>JBFGFX010000227.1:0-5892 GCA_041579335.1 Woeseiaceae bacterium
GAAGGCTGTCCCAGTGGAGCACCAACGAGACGTGCGGATTGTTGTCGAGCTCGACGCATTTGCGAGATCGGTAGTTCGTGTATAGGACGAGGTAGCCCGGATCGGGCGCGAACGACTTGCACAACACGACCCGAGCGGAAGGCCGCTGGTCTGCTCCGACAGTGACCAGGGTCATCGAATTCGGATTGCGCTGCACCTGTTCGTCGATGGCGCGCTCAAACCACGATGCCGCCCAATGCATTGGATCGTCGGGCAGCTCTTCCGGCAGTCGCTCCGCATGTCGGTCCACGCTCATTCCACGGTTCTCCGCCTGTCGCTCGATTGGCTGCCGCCGCAACGGCGGCCGAGGCGAGAGTAGCAAACCGCTCGCGAGCGATCATCATTCCGCGGCCGGCCGGCTTCGCTCATCCCAGCCGACTGGCGCCGTCTTTTGGCGCCTTCTCGTGACGTCAAGCGCTTACGTAGACGCCGCCTTCCCGACGGGGATCGGCCGCCGCCGCGAGCCCCACGTCCGGAGCGAAACTCGCTGCGCCGACACCGCCGAAGTACATACTCGTGGACGGATAGTTCCTCACGGACATGCCGAGTTCCGGCAGGTCGAGCCCGTCCTCGGCCGACAGCGCCAGCGGGAAATCGCCGACTTCCACGTGCAGCCGCGGCGCGGCATTCGCTTCCGCGAGCGGCAGACCGATCTGCACGTGGTTGATCAAAAATTGCAGCAGCGCCGTGGTGATTCGATCGGCGCCCGGCGAGCCGAATGCGAGCACGCCGCCGTCGCTCCGGGCAACGCCCGGGGTCATGTTGCTCGGCAGGCGCACGCCGGGCGGCCCCGCGTCGAAGCCGCGCCGATTGAGCTCCAGCTCGCCCATGCAGTTGTTCAACCACAGGCCGGTGCCGGCCGGCATCTCGCCGGAGCCGTAGCCTGCCGAGCTCGTGATCGCGCAGGCCAGGCCGTCGCTGTCGACGGCCGAGGTATGCACGGTCGACGCCGATCGATAGCGGCCGAGCAGGCGGCCGGACTCTGCCAAGACCATGAGCTCGTCGGCTGCCCCGGCGACTTCGGGGGCAAGGTCGAGCCGATCGCGGCGGTATGACAGTGCCGCCTGCTGCACCCGCACCAGTCGCTCGATCGTCGGATGATCCCAGCGCCGCGCCGGATCGTCGGCGAAACACGTGAGCATTGCGGCCAGCACGGCGCCGCCGACAGCCGGCGGCGGGTTGACGGCGAAGCGCCAGTCGGACATCGACACCGTCAGCGCCGGGCGCTCGAAGGCCTCATAGCCTGCGAGGTCGGCGCGCGTCAACGAGCCTCCGCCGTCGCGGACGTGCGCCGCGATCCTCGCCGCGAGCTCTCCGTCGTAGAAGATCCGTACGCCGTCGTTCGCGATTGCTTCGAGGCTGTCGGCGAGGTGCGGGACGACGATCGTGCTGCCTACGCCGCGCAGCGCGCCATCGCCGTCGTGTAGCGCCGTGAGGCCGTCTTCGCTGCGGCCGAAGATCGACTTGCCGGTGTACTGCAAGTAGTAATGGCAGGCTCGCGGCAGCGGGAATCCCGTGCGTGCCGCGCGCACGCTCGGCGCCATTATCTGCCGCCAGCGCACGTTGCCGTAGCGGCGCACCGCGAGGTCGAAAGCGGCAAGCGCACCGGGTACCGCCACTGATGCGCAGCCGACGATGGTATGTAGCCCGCCGCCGTACTCCATGTACACTTTGGTACCCCGATCGGGATCGTAATCGCCCGTGAGGTCCCTGCCGGGGACGGCAGCGCCGCCGTCGATCGTGATCGGCGCCTCCCGCGGATGCCAGACCGTGACAAAGCCGCCGCTGGCGAGCGCGCAGACGCCAGGCTCCGTGTTCATCGCGACCAGCGACGCGGTGACCGCGCAGTCGACGGCATTTCCCCCGGCCGCCGCGATCTCCGCGGCGGCCTCGCTGGCCAGCGTCGATGTGGTGGCGACCGCGACCCTGCGGGAACGAGTCACGGCGCGCCGGCCCGGCGGCGAGCGTTAGAAATGGACGACCGAACGAATACTCTTCCCGGCATGCATCAGATCGAACGCGCGGTTGATGTCTTCGAGCGGCATCGTGTGGGTGATGAATTCATCCACCTTTATTTCGCCGTTCATGTACTGTTCGACCATTCCCGGCAGCTGCGTGCGGCCCTTGCAACCACCGAACGCCGTGCCGCGCCACACCCGGCCCGTGACCAGTTGAAACGGGCGAGTGCTGATCTCCTGGCCCGCGCCCGCGACGCCGACGATCACCGACTCGCCCCAGCCCTTGTGACAGCACTCCAGCGCGGCACGCATCAGCCCGACGTTGCCGACGCATTCGAAGGAGTAGTCGACGCCGCCGTTCGTCAGCTCGACGATCACCTCCTGAATCGGCGCATCGTATTCCTTGGGATTGACGACGTCCGTGGCTCCCATCTGCTGCGCGAGCTCGAATTTGTCCGGGTTGATGTCAATGGCGAGAATGCGGCTGGCTTTGGCCATCGTGGCGCCCTGGATCGCGCTGAGCCCGACGCCGCCCAAGCCGAATACGGCGACGGTGGCGCCCGGTTCGACTTTCGCGGTGTTCAGGACCGCGCCGATGCCCGTCGTGATGCCGCAGCCGAGCAGGCAGACTTTCTCGAGCGGCGCGTCTTTGCCGATCTTGGCGACCGCGATCTCCGGAAGCACCGTGTACTCGCTGAACGTCGACGTGCCCATGTAGTGAAAGACCTGCTTGCCGTCCTTCGAAAACCGGGACGTGCCGTCCGGCATCAGCCCCTGACCTTGGGTGGCCCGGATGGCCTGGCACAGATTGGTCTTCCCGGAAGTGCAGAACTCGCATTCGCGGCACTCCGGCGTATACAGCGGAATCACGTGATCGCCGACCGCGAGGCTCGTGACTCCTGCGCCGATCTCTTCGACGACGGCGCCACCCTCGTGACCCAATACGGCCGGAAAGATGCCCTCTGGATCCTCGCCGGACAGCGTGAACGCGTCGGTGTGACAGACGCCGGTGGCAACGTTTCGTAACAATACTTCGCCCGGCTTCGGGCCTTCGATGTCCAGTTCCTCGATTTCCAGCGGTTTGCCAGCCTCCCAGGCAACCGCAGCGCGTGTCTTCATTGTTTTCGCCCTCTCATCTGGTTTGGCGCAGTTTGCGTTCGAGATATTCGCACGAAAGCCTGGCGGATGACAGCGCGGGCGCGTGCCAGGCCCTTCTGTTGCTCCCGCAACTGCGGTAAAAGGAACATTGCCCCTTTGAATCTGCAAAACAGTGCGGCCCGCGGGCCGATTTCGAGTGAGCGTGGAATGAGCCTCGACGAATTACGCGCACGCCTCTCGGTCATCGATCGGGAGCTGGTGTCACTGATCGCCGATCGACAGCAATTAGTCGCCGAAATCGGCCGCGAGAAACTGTCGAGCGGCCGGCCGACGCGCGACTTCGAACGCGAGAGAACGGTCCTGTCGCGCGCCCGCGAGGACGCGATCAGGCTGGGTGTGGATCCGGATCTCGTGGAAGCGATCATGACCTCGCTGATCCGCTCATCGCTAAGCAGCCAAGAGCGCGCCCGCGTTCAAGCCAGCGGAAAAGGCGACGGGCGGCGCGTGCTCGTGATCGGCGGCGCGGGCAAGATGGGCAGCTGGTTCGTCGACTTCTTCCGCTCGCAGGGCTTCTCGACCATCGTCGCCGATGCCGCGGTCGAAAACGGCGTGGATCAGTTCACCGATTGGCGCGAGGCCGGGGTGGACTACGACGTCATCGTCATCGCGACGCCGTTGGCGGTCTCGGCGACGATTCTGGAGGCGCTGGCCGGGCGGCGACCCGCGGGACTCGTGTTCGATATCGGCTCGCTGAAGACGCCGCTCAGGCGGGGCCTAGGCGCGCTCAAAGAGGCAGGATGCCGGGTGACCTCGCTGCACCCGATGTTCGGCCCGGACACCAAGCTCTTGTCCGGGCGGCATCTGATTTTCGTCGATGTCGGCGTACCGCAGGCTACGCTCGAGGCCAAGGAACTGTTCGCGGCGACCATGGTGGACGAGCTGGACATGGACGTGGACGACCACGATCGGCTGATAGCCTACGTGCTGGGCCTTTCTCACGCGCTGAACATTGCGTTTTTTACCGCGCTGGCCGAGAGCGACGAGGCGGCGCCGCGATTGGCGAAGCTGTCGTCGACGACGTTCGATTCGCAGCTGCTCGTCGCCGCCGCGGTTGCTCACGACAATCCCCATCTCTATTTCGAGATTCAGCACCTGAATGAGTACGGTCTCGAACCCCTGGACGCGCTGTGTCAATCGGTGGCGAGAATCCGAGCGCTCGTGGCTCAGGGCGACGAAGCCGAGTTCGTGCGTCTGATGCAAACCGGGCGGGCGTATCTCGCGGAGCGCCGTTAGCGGCCCAATTCGCGGCCCGGTGCGGAGACGCGACCCGAAGATTCTGGTAAAAGCGTCGGTTCGGGGAAGGACTGACAGCTTGGGAACCCGATGGAAAGGCAGCAAAATCTGGCCGAGGAGCTCGCGCATACCAAAAGCTTGCTGGCCAAAATGACCGAGGAGGTTGAGCGCAACACGCGAATCTTGAGGCGCTCCCAGGAGCGTGAGCTCAATCTACTGCAGGCCGAGTCGCTGCCGATCCTGTTCGACCGAATGCTCTTCGGGCTGGCCGAGAGCTACGGTTTGGATGCCATTACCGTCGTGCTGTGCGATCCCGATCACGACGTGCGCCATCTACTCATGGCGGGCGGCGCCAGCCCGGAAGACCTGCCGGGGCTCATCTTTGTGGATGCGCTGACAGGGCTGACGCCGCACTACGTCGCGCTGCGGGAACCCTGGCTGGGCAGGTACGCCGCGTCCGATCATCAGCTCATCTTCCCGGACAACCTCGGGCTGCGATCGGTTGCGCTGATTCCGCTGCGACACGACGGCAGGCTGCTTGGCAGCATCAACTTCGGCAGCGCCGAGGAGAGCCGATTCACCGCCGGTCACGCGAGCGATTTCTTCGCACACCTGGGCGTCATCGCGTCGTTTGCGTTGGAGAACGCCGTCAATCGCGCACGGCTGCGGCGCAGCGGCTTCACGGACTTCCTCACCGGTTGGTACAACCGCCGCTATCTGCAGGTGCGCCTGAAAGACGAGCTGGCGCGGGCCAAACGCCAGGCGGCGCCGTTGACCTGCCTGATGCTCGACATCGATCACTTCAAGCGCATCAACGACCGCTATGGGCATGCCGCCGGCGATCTCGTACTCCGTGAGATGGCGCAGCGTATTGAGTCCCAGGTCCGAGCCAGCGACGTCGCTGCTCGCTACGGCGGCGAGGAGTTCGTCATCCTGTTGCCCGACACCGAAGCGGATGCCGGTGCGCAATTGGCTGAACGCATCCGCGCCGCCATCGCGGCAACCCCGTTCGACCTCGGCGGTGGCCGGCACGCGGTGGTCACGGCCTCGATCGGCATCGCGGGTGCGTCGCCCAAGCGGACGGACACCGATCTGAAGACGCTCGGCGAGGCGCTCCTCGCGCGCGCCGACGTCGCGCTGTACCGCGCGAAGTCCGCCGGACGCGATCGCGTCGCGATCGAATCGGGATCCGCCCGGAGGTGACGGCGATCCGCCTGACTACGCTCGTCGCTCTGCTCGCCGCGCTGGCGGTAGCCGCCTGCGGCCGGGATCCGGCCGCACCTGCGCCGCCACCGGTGAACGATGCCGCGAGGTTGGTGCTCTACACCTCGCTACCCGCCGAGCGCGCCAGGGCCGTCGCCGATGCCTATCGCGCCGCCACCGGCGTGATCGTGAACGTCATGCTCGAATCCGACGACGTGCTCATCGAAAAGCTTTCGCGCAAGGAGCACCATCCGGGCGCCGATGTGCTGTGGGTCTCGGGCGCCGGCCATTTGGCCGAGGC
>JBFGFX010000228.1:0-5773 GCA_041579335.1 Woeseiaceae bacterium
CGCACGGTGGCCGAAGTGCGGCACGCGTTCAGCAAGCATGGTGGAAACCTGGGCACCGATGGGTCGGTGGCGTATCTGTTCAAACGGGCCGGGGTAATCAGCTTTGCGCCGGGGGCGGACGAAGACCGGATCATGGACGTGGCGCTGGAGGCCGGCGCTGAGGACATCGAGGCCGAGGACGACGGTGCCATGTCGGTGATCACGCCGTGGGAAAATCTGGGTGCAGTGGTCGCGCGCCTCAAAGCGGCCGAGTTGCCGCCCGACCACGCCGAAGTCACCATGCTGGCCGACAGCTACGTGTCGTGTGATGGCGACCTTGCACGGCAGGTGCTGGGACTGATCGATGCGCTGGAGGATCTGGACGACGTGCAAAACGTCTACAGCAATGCCGAAATCCCGGACGACGTCCTGGCGGCGCTCTAGAGCTGCGGGCAGTGAACGAGCGGCACCGCATACTCGGCATCGACCCGGGATCGCGCATGACCGGCTTCGGCGTTTTGGATTTCGCCGCCGACCGTCCGGTGTACGTCGCGAGCGGCTCTGTGCAGAGCGGCGAGGGCGCGTTTCCCGATCGCTTGAGACTCATCTACGAATCGGTCCGCAAGATCGTGGCCGACTATCGTCCCGATGTGCTCGCGATCGAAAGCGTCTTCGTGCACAAAAACGCGAGCAGCGCGCTCAAGCTGGGCCACGCCAGATCGGCGGCGCTCTGCGCCACGTTCACGATGGAGATGGCCGTGTTCGAGTATGCCCCACGGGAGATCAAGCAGGCCGTCGTCGGCACGGGCAGCGCCACGAAGGAACAGGTACAACACATGGTGACCTCGCTCCTGAAGCTCGACGGCGCTCCGTCGCCCGACGCCGCAGATGCGCTCGCGGCCGCGCTGTGTTACGCGCATCGCCGCGGGCTCAAAAGACGGCTGAGCGTGCATTCCGCGCTCGCGGGATCACGATGATCGGCTCTATCCGGGGCCGGCTTGCCTTCAAGCAAGCGCCGCAGATCATCGTCGAGTGTGCCGGTGTCGGCTACGAGATCGAGACGCCGATGTCGACGTTTCTCGAGCTGCCGGGCATCGGCACGGATGTCTTCCTATTTACCCATCTCCTGGTCCGCGACGATGCCCACACCTTGTTCGGCTTCTCGACCGAAGCCGAGAAGGGTCTGTTTCGCTCGCTGTTAAAAATCTCCGGTGTCGGTGCGAAGATGGGCCTCGCGGTCCTATCGAGCATGAGCGTCGAGGGATTCGCGCGCTGCGTGCAGCACGAGGACACTGCGATGCTCGTGAAGATACCGGGCGTCGGCAGGAAGACCGCCGAGCGCTTGATCATCGAGATGCGAGATCGAATCCTCGAGCCGGATTCCGGCGTGCCCGCGTCCGGGCGCTCGATCGAGACGACCGACGCGCGCGGCGAAGCGTTCGATGCTCTGGTGGCGCTCGGCTACAAGCCTGTTGAGGCCAAACGGCTACTCGGCAGTTTCGATACGGCGACGCTATCGGCCGAAGAGATGATTCGCGGCGCCCTCAAGAAAGCGGTGAACTGACGTGACAGGCATCGAACACGATCGACTGACGAGCTCAACGGCGCGGGCCGAAGACCGGGTGTTCGACCGGGCCATCCGGCCCAAGACGCTGGCCGAGTACCGCGGCCAGCCGACCGTACGGCAGCAGATGGAGATATTCATCACGGCCGCGCGCAATCGCGCGGAGGCCCTCGACCACGTGCTGATCTCCGGGCCGCCGGGCCTCGGCAAGACCACGCTGGCGCACATCGTCGCCAACGAGATGAACGTCAACCTGCGCCAGTCCGCCGGCCCGGTGCTGGAGCGGCCGGGCGATCTGGCGGCGATACTGACCAGTCTCGAGCCGAACGACGTGTTGTTCGTCGACGAGATTCATCGCCTGAGTCCCGTCGTCGAGGAAGTGCTGTATCCGGCCATGGAAGACTTCCAGCTCGACATCATGATCGGTGAAGGTCCCGGCGCGCGCTCGATCAAGCTCGACCTAACGCCGTTCACGCTGGTCGGCGCGACCACGCGCGCGGGCCTCTTGACCTCGCCGCTCAGGGACCGATTCGGCATACGCCAGCGGCTCGAGTTCTATTCCTGCGCCGATCTCGAGGCGATCGTGCGCCGCTCTGCCGGGATCCTGAATCTGCCGATCGAGCCGGGCGGCGCGCACCAGATCGCACGGCGCGCGCGCGGCACGCCGCGCATCGCGAATCGACTCTTGAGGCGGGTGCGTGACTATGCCGAAGTCGAGGCGGACGGCGTTGTGACCGAGCCGGTCGCGATTGCGGCGATGGACATGCTGGAGGTCGATCCGAACGGCTTCGACGCGATGGACCGCCGTCTGCTCACTACCATCATCGACAAGTTCGACGGCGGACCGGTCGGCATCGAGAGCCTCGCGGCCGCAGTTGGCGAGGAGCGCGGCACGATCGAGTACGTTCTCGAACCCTATCTGATCGAGCAGGGATTCATGATGCGTACCTCGCGCGGCCGCGTCGCGACGAAAAACGCCTATCTGCATTTCGGCCTGAAGCCGCCGCCGGGAGATCCGGCGGCGCCGACGCCGGAACTGCCCCTGTTCGACAAGCCCTGAACCGCCGACACCGTTGCGATCGATGCGTCAAGATCCGTTCAGCTGGCCGGTTCGCGTCTATTACGAGGATACCGACGCCCAAGGCGTGGTTTACTACGCGAACTATTTCAAGTTCATGGAGCGGGCGCGCACGGAGTGGATCCGGGCGCTCGGCATCGAGCAGGACGTTCTCTTGAACGAACATCGCAAGATGTTCGTCGTCGTCGACACCCGGGCCGAGTTTCGCGTACCCGCCCGTTTCAACGACCGCCTGATCGTTACCGCGGGGCTCGCCGACAAGGCCAGGGCAAGCTTCGTTATTCGCCAGGACATCTATCGCGACAGCCTGGACGGCCAATTGCTGTGCAAAGGCACGGTCCGTGCCGCGCTCATCGACGCCGACTCGCTCAAGCCGGCGAGGCTCCCCGATTCATTGTTCGAGGACTCTTGATCATGACGACCGACCTGTCATTCCTGAAACTCATCATGGACGCCAGCATACCCGTGCAGCTCGTGATGTTGCTGTTGGTGATTGCTTCCTTCATGTCGTGGACCATCATATTCACGAAGCGGCGCTTGATCCGGCGCACCAAAGCCTCGTCCGACGAATTCGAGACGAATTTTTGGTCGGGCGGCGACCTAAACACTTTGTACCGTGACGCGGGCCGCCGCAAAGGCGGCAGTGTCGGCATGGCCAGCATCTTCGAGTCGGGCTTCCGCGAGTTCACCCGGCTGTCCGCCCAGGCGGACGTGCGGCCCAACAAGCTCGTGGAGGAATGCCGCCGTGCGATGCGCGTCGCGCAAATGCGCGAAGTCGACCGGCTCGAGCAAAGCCTGGCGACGCTCGCGACGATCGGTTCGACGAGCCCCTACGTGGGACTTTTCGGCACCGTAATCGGCATCATGAACTCGTTTCGGGAACTCGCCGGCGTGCAGACCGCCACCATCGCGATGGTCGCCCCCGGCATATCGGAAGCCCTGATCGCGACGGCGATGGGCCTGTTTGCCGCGATCCCGGCGGTCGTTGCGTACAACCGCTACGCCGACAAAGTCGTGCGCCTGGAGATCCGGTACGACGGTTTCACCGAAGAATTCACGAGCATCCTGCAGCGCCATGCCAACCGCAACAAAGGAGCCTGAGATGGCATCGCCGATGCAAAAGCGCAAGCTGATGGGCGAGATCAACGTCGTGCCATACATCGACGTGATGCTGGTGCTGTTGATCATCTTCATGGTCACGGCGCCGCTCTTGACGCAGGGCATCGAAGTCGAGTTGCCGAAAGCGGGCGCGGAGCCGATACCCGACGTGCCGAACCATCCGCCGCTGATCCTGAGCGTGGATGCCGAGGGCAATCTCTACATCAACGTGGGCGACGACGAGGATACGCCCGCGACCGCGGCGGACATCGTGGCTCGCACTCGCGCGGTCCTGACTCAGCGTCCGGACACACCGATCCTCGTCAAGGGCGATCGCAACGTGCCCTACGGCAACGTCGTCGGCGCCATGGTGCTGTTGCAGCAGGGCGGCGCGGAGAATGTCGGTTTCGTCACCGACCCCTTGGACAGCTATCCGGTGCCCGAATAGCGTAGCGCGATGCGCGACACGTTCAACATCATCCCGATGTTCAATGCCGGCGCGGTGCACGCCGCGATCGTCGCATCGATCGTGTTCGCTTTCGACTGGTCACCTCCGGTGACGCCGCAGGTACCGCTTGCGATCAAAGGCAGCGTCATTACGGATTTCGAGATACCGGAGCGGCCTGAGCCCGAGCCGGAGCCTGAGCCCGAGCCGGAGCAGCCCGAGCCCGAGCGCGATACCAGCGAGCAGGAGCGCCTGCGGATCGAGGCCGAGGAACGCAAACGCCAGGAAGACCTGGCGCGGGAACGCGAGCGCATTGCCCGCGAGGAGGAAGCCGAGCGCCGCCGCCAAGAGCAGGCGGAAGCCGAGCGCAAACGGCGCGAGGAGGCGGAGCTCGAGCGCCGCCGCCAGGAGGCGGAACGGCAGCGCTTGGAGGAGATCGAACGGCAGCGAATCGAGAACGAACGCCGCCGCCGCGAGGCCGAGGAGGCAGAGCTCGAGCGCCGCCGCCGGCAAGAGATCGAGGCCGAAGAAAACCGGCTTGCCGCGATGAACGCTGACGACGAGGCGCGCTACGTCTTCGCCATCCAGCAGCGGATCACACGTAATTTCATCCGGCCCGCCTCGGCGCCGGCCAACGTCGAATGTGTCGTCAACGTGCGACAGATTCCGGGGGGACAGGTCACGAGCGTCGAGATCGTGAGGTGCAACGGTGACGACGCGGTGCGACGCTCGGTCGAGGCCGCCGTCTACAAAGCGTCGCCGCTGCCGATGCCCGACAACCCGAATATTTTCCGGCGGGACTTGCAGATCATCTTCAAACCTGAACAATAAGGGCACTTCTGGCTTGGCTTGGACCTCGACAATGTGCATTACGCGTGTCCGACGCATACTCGTCATCGGACTGGCGCTGCTGTCGTGCAACGCTGCGCTGGCGCAGCTCAAGATCGAAATCACGGAGTACGCCGGCAAGCAGACACCCATCGCGATCGTTCCGTTCGGCTTCGAAGGCGCATCGCCTGCGAGCCCGCTCGACGTGGACGACGTGATCAGTGCAGACCTGAGACGCAGCGGTCGGTTCGCGCCGCTCGCCGAGGGCAACATGCTGCAACGCCCGACGACCGGCGCCGAGATCGACTTCGACGATTGGACCATACTCGGTATGGAAGCCGTCGTCGTCGGGCGGATCACCCAGACCGGCGACAACGCCTACAGCGTCCAATTCCAGCTGTTCGACGTGTATCGCCGCGAGCAGCTGGTCGGTTACCGCATGCCGGCGAGCCGCGGCACGATGCGGCGGGTCGCGCATCTCTTGGCGGACATGATCTACGAAAAGCTTACCGGCATCCCCGGCGTGTTCGCCACGCGGGTGGCCTACGTGACGGCGGCCGGGCAGGGCAATGATCGACTCTATTCGCTGGTCGTCTCCGACGCCGACGGCGAAAACGAGCACACGATCATGGAATCGACGGATCCGATCATGTCACCGGCCTGGTCGCCGGACAGCCGCCAGCTCGCCTACGTCTCGTTCGAGAACAACGTCTCATCGATCTTCATCCAGACCTTGAGGACCGGCAACCGCATCAAAGTGTCCAGCCGTCCCGGTATCAAC
>JBFGFX010000229.1:0-5756 GCA_041579335.1 Woeseiaceae bacterium
AAGTCGAGACGAATCCGAGTTTCTACGTCGAACAGGCCATCAATGGTGTCGCCCGCGAAATGGGCGACGTCGTCCCCTACAGCAATGACAAGGCGGACGCGATCATCGCGGCGTTCGAACGCACGGCAGGGATACTGCGCCAGGGACCTGCCAACATCATTCTCGAGGAGGCCGCGCCGCAGCTCGGTCGGGTAGCCATCCGCCACGTAGCGGACATTCGCAGCGAGTATTCTGCCGGCGTGGCGCTGCTCGAGCCATATTTCCCGCGGTCGCGCAGGCCGAGGCTCAAGAGCGCCGCGAGCGACGCAGCGGCTGCGCTCGCAGACTACGGCGAGTGGATCGAAGAGAACTTAAGCAAGATGCAGGGAGCTCCGAACGTCGGCAGAGACAACATGGAGTGGTACTTCCGCCGGGTCAACTTCTCGCCCTGGAATATCGACGAGCTGCTCGCGATGGGCGAGTTCGAGAAGAACCGCTTCCTGATGTCGATCGCGGTCGAGGAGAAACGGAATGCGGGCCTCCCGGAACTGACCATGCCGGCGACGGCCGAGTGGATCGAGTGGTTTCGACTCACCTATTTGCAGACCAAATACTGGTTGAAAGATCTGGATCTGATCAGCTTCCATCCCTACATCGGCGAGTCGTATCTCGAGCTCGGCACATGGCAGGAACCCTTCGGCGGTATCGGCAATCGGCCGGGACTGCTCGGCTTCCCGACGGAGCCCAAGCCCGAGAATACTAAGCGGCTGTTCGTCGTGCCCGAAGATCACTGGTTCACTGAGACCTACTGGGAAAGGACCATGCGACTCGACCCGATCACGGACTACCAGCACTCGGACTGGCCGGGCCACTACTTCGAAGCGGAGGTGACGCGGCGCAATCCGTGTCCGATTCGGGCGCGTCACCGGGATACCGGCTTCTCGCAGGGCTGGGCCCACTACTGGGAAGAGCTGTTCTTGGACATGGGATACCCGTATCTGCGCGGGCCGCGCACTCGCGAGCTCACCTACAACTTCCTGCCGCTGCGCGCGGTGCGCATACCGCTGGACATCTACCTGTCGACCGGCGAGCTTTCGATGGATGAAGCCGTGCAATACCAGATCGATCGCGTGCCGACGATGGAGGAGCACATCTCCCGGGCGGAGGTCGACCTGTACGTCCGGTGGCCGTACCAGGCGACGAGCTACATCGTCGGCAAGAAGCAGATCGAGCAAATGCTCGCCGAGGTCATGGTCGCCGGCGACTACGCCATCGACTGGCGCAAGTTCCACGACGCGTTACTGCAGTACGGACAGATCCCGCCGGCGCTCGTTCGCTGGGAGCTGACCGGCAACACCGACCAGGTGGAGGGCTTTTGGAACGATCCGGAGTTCCCGCGCGGGCACTGACCGCTGGGGCAGTCACGGCGTGAAGGTCTTCGTCTCACGGTTGTTGCCGCTCGAGCTGCTGCGGCCCATCGTCGAAACCGGCGGCACTGTGGACGTGTACGAAAAGGACAGCCGCTGCCCCCGCGAGGAGCTGCTCCGCCGCAGTCGGGACGCCGACGGCTTGCTGGTGCAGACATCCGATGTCGTCGACGAGGAGCTGCTCGATAACGCGCAGCGGCTCCGGGTGGTCGCGTGCTGCAGCATAGGCTACGACAACGTCGACGTGGCGGCCGCCCGCTCGCGCGGCATCGTCGTCTGCAACGCACCGGCACCGGATCTGATCGAGACCACCGCCGAGGCGGCGGTCGCGCTGTTGGCAAGCGTCGCCAAGCGCGTAACGCGTCTGCACGTAGGCCAGCAAAAAGGAGAGCTGCCGCCCTATTCGATCCTGCATCCGATGGGTCAGCCGATGCGGCGTCGCGTGAGCGGCATCGTCGGTTTCGGCAGAATCGGTGGCGCGATTGCCCGAATCATGAGGAACGGCTTCGATAACGAGATCGTGTATTTCAGTCGCTCCCGCAAGACAGAGCTCGAGGCATCTCTCGGTGCGCGGCCCCGCGAGCTGAACGATCTGCTGGCCGAAAGCGACTTCGTCTTCATCGTCGTTCCGTTGACGGACGAGACGCGGTGCCTGCTGAACGAGCGCAACCTGCCGTTACTCAGACACAATGCGATCGTCGTCAACGTTGCGCGGTCGGGCGTCATCGACGACGACGTCTTGATTCGGCTGTTGGCGGATGATCGGTTCTTCGGCGCGGGACTCGACGTCTATAATGCCGAGGCGAAGCAGTGCCGCCACCCCAACCTCGTACTCACGGCGCACATGGCCAACGGCGAGGATCAGGCGATGAAGGCGACGGTCGAATTGGCAATCGGTAACATCGCGGCAGTACTGCGAGACGAAACGGCGATCTCGCCGGTCGGCGACTGACGCGAGGAGGGCGACTTGCAGGACTATCGGAAACTCGAGGCGCTGGCCGCGCAGAACCCGCTTTCTGTGAGGCGCAATGCGATCACCAGGCGCAGCGCGATAGCCGGTCTCGCCGCGACCGCGGGCCTCGCGACTTTCGGCTGCGGGCCGGCAGGCAGGCGTGATCGCGAGCTCGCGCTTTTGACCTGGGATGCCTATGCCGACCCGCGCCTCTTGAATCTGTGGCGCGAGCAGACCGGCGGCTCGATCCGCTACGAGATTCACGTCTCGGATCCGACCTCGGTCAATCGGCTGCGGGCCGGCGAGACCGACATCTGGCACTTCATCAACCTGAACAATCCCTGGGCCCGCAAAGCGCTCTGGCCTGCCGGCCTGATTCGCGACCTGCCGCGCGACCGCTTCGAGCCGTTGTACGAGCGCATGTACGAGAAGTTCGCGCCGCCTTACCACTGGGCAATGAGCGAGGACGGCGAGCACCTGCTGGGCGTCGTGCAGCGTTTCGAGACCTTCGACTTCGTCGTGAATTCCGACGTCATCTCGCCGCGGACCGCGAGGGACGAGGGTTGGGACCTGTTCAACAACGCGGATCTCGCGAATCGCTACGGCATCTTGGCGTACGAAGATTGGAACGTCATGGATATCTGCATGGGCGCCGGCATCGACCCGTTCGGCGCCAAGACGGAAGACGACTACGACAGATTCGAGAAGACGGCGACGATGTGGATCAAGAACGCCAAGCTGATCACGACGGACTTCGCCCAGCTCAACCTCGCGATAATGAACGGCGAAATCGACGCCTACTTCACCGGCGGCACGTACTCGATCACCTCGGCTCGGCTCGAGGGCGTGGACAACCTGTATGCGGTAACCCCGGACCGCGGTCCGGCGAACGGCAAAGGCGGCATCAACTGGATCGAGCTGAACTCGGCGGTCGCCAATCCCGACGAGAACGACGACGTGCTGGACTTCCTGGAATGGATCACCGAGCCGGAGCCCGCCTACCTCGTTGCCAACGGCAACGGTAATCTGCAGCCGGTCAGCCAGATGGCGCAGCCGGAGGTGTTGGCGAAGTTCACCAAAGCGCAGCTCGACGCCCTTCAGTGGGACGAGTTCGACGAGCGCATCGCCCGCTCGGTCGAGTACGACATCGTGCCCGACTACGACACGCTGTATGACATCTACGCGGCGGCGATACGTGCTCGCGGCTGAGGCCCGGCCGCGGCGGCGGCCATGACCGACACGATCCTGTCGACGCAGGCGGTCTCGAAGCGGTTCGCGGACCTGCTCGCTGTGGATTCCGTCTCGCTCGAGATACGCGACGGGGAGTTCTTTACGGTCGTCGGTCCGTCGGGCAGCGGCAAATCGACACTGATTCGAATACTCGCCGGGCTGGAAGCGCCCAGCTCGGGTCGCGTGCATCTCAAGCAGGCCGACATCACCGACGTGCCTGCGAACCGGCGTCCGACCTGCATGGTGTTTCAGTCCCTTGCGCTCTTCAAGCATCGCACGGTCGGCCAGAACATCGAGTTCTCACAGAAGATGAAGGGCGTGTCACACGCCGAGCGCAGGGCGCACGCCCTCGACATGATGCGGATCGTCCGCTTGCCGGAGGAGCTGTACTCGCGGCCGGTGACGCGCTGCTCGGGCGGCGAGCAGCAGCGTGTCGCGCTCGCCCGCGCGCTCGCGTCCGATCCGGATATCCTGTTCTTCGACGAGCCGCTGTCGGCGATCGACTATAGGCTGCGCAAGATACTCGAGGTCGAGATGAAGGACATCCATCGCCGCACCGGCAAGACCTTCGTCTACATCACGCACAGCCTCGAGGAGGCCATGGTGATGTCCGACCGCATCGCGATCATGCGGGACGGAAAAATCGTGCAGACCGGCACGCCGAGTGAGATCTATCATCGCCCGAGCTCGCGCTTCGTCGCCGAGTTCATGGGCGAAGTGAACATATTCAACGTCGAGGACGGACGGATCGTCGAGCTCGAGGTCGACGCACCGATTTCGGCGCGGGGTTGCCTCGTCGTACGGCCGGAATACCTTCGCAGGCTCGCCGCCGGCGAACAGGCCGACGTGCGCTTCCCCGCGACGGTCGCCAACGACTACATGCTAGGCTCTCGCACCCAGTTTCACCTCGCGGCGGGCGACGCCACGCTGGTGGCGGAGCTTGCCGCTTCGGCAGCCGCGCAGGTGTCGGTCGGCGATCGAACCGATTGGGGCTTCGATCTCCGCGACGCCGCCGTGATCGAAGAGTGAAGCGACGCTTCGACATCGGCACGCTGACGATGCTGCCCGTCGCGATGCTGCTGCTCCTAGGATTCCTAGTGCCGATCGGTATCGTCGCGATCTACAGCCTGATGCCGCCGCGCAGTTTCGATCTGACGGCCGACCTCACGGTCGCAAACTACGCCGTAGCCCTGACCGACGGTTACTGGCGCCCTCTGATGTGGTCGGCCGTGGGCGCGGCGACCGCTACGGCCATCTGCTTGGGCCTCGCCTGGCCGACCGCGAAAGCGCTGCACCGATTCGCCGGACCCTGGGCCACGGTTGCCACGCTGCTGATCGCACTGCCGATCTTCATCTCGGAAAGCGTGCGACTGTTCGGCATGTCGCTGTTCCTGATGCCCGGCGGCGGCATCCTCGCCGGCAGCATCGAGGCGCTGTTCGGCGTATCCATCGGCACGATATTGAACACGCACCTCGCCGCGCTGCTCGGTCTCGTATACATCCATTTCCCGTTCGTGCTGTTTCCGCTGTTACTCGGGCTGTCGCTGGTGCCCGAGGAACAGGTCGAAGCCGCACGGGATCTCGGTGCATCCGGCTGGCAGGTGTTTCGCGAGATCGAGCTGCCCCTGACCGCACCGGGTGCGACAATCGGCGCGCTGCTCTGCTTCGTGCTGTCGCTCGGCGCCAACGCCGAGATGAGCATCCTCGGCGGGCAGGCGGTGACGGTCATCACCCGCGCCATCGAGCAACGATTCAGCTATGCCCAGGATTGGCCGCTCGGCGCCGCGCTGACCATGATGGTCATCGCCCTGACCGCGCTGGTGGTCTTCCCGGTGATCGGGCGCATCGACCTGGACAGGCTGATCCGGCGATGAGCGGGCGCGCACGGCGGGCGGTCGGGATGATGCAGGCCACGTGGCTGGCGCTGGTGCTGGCCTTACTCTATGTGCCGATGCTCTCCGTCGTGCTCGCGTCGTTGTCGAACACCCGCTACCTGCGCTTTCCGCACCGGGTCTGGACGACGGACGCCTACGCCGAAGCGCTCGGCAGCTACACGACGGGAGCGCTGCATCTGACCAGTTTCACTATTGCCGCCGTCGTCGTCGTGCTCTCGGTATTGCTGGCCACGTTCGGCGCGCTCGCCTTCGCCCGCTACGACTGGCGCGGGC